>CAVJUB010000031.1:0-21080 GCA_963652545.1 Hallella faecis
GCGCGCGTGAAGCTCTTGTAGCGAACGGCTGACAGGAAAGTCTTGAGATGTTGAACGGAAATCATGCCAAACTAGCCTAATCAAACGACAAATATTATGAAAATGATAATCGATACTAGTGTTTCGGGCGCCGCGAGGTATTCGCCGTTGTCTCCCGCCGCGGAAACGAGGCGTAGCGCTTCTCCCAGAAGCTTCAGAGAGTAGGCGACGGAGCCGCTCACAGAGATCATGGTGCGCGTCTCTTTTGACAGAGGGCCTCAGGTGAGTGAAACGAAGAAGGCTTGCAAAGCCATTCATGTGTTAATACTATATCTACTATCAAAAAAATGTGATAGAAGGGGCTGATACATGGCAACGGCAAAAATCATTAAGAAAAAGGTGTCAATTCCTTCTGCAGAAGGGTTTGTTGTTGAATTCAAGCGGGAATGGACTGAGACTGCGAAAGCGAGTTTTTGCGCTTTTGCGAATTCTGCCGGCGGAGATGTTTATTTTGGTGTGACGGACGACGGCGACGTCGTCGGGGTGGATGACCCGGATGAAGTTGTTCGGTCAGCGGTGTCGGTGTTTCGTTTTGCCATGGCGCCGCAGGCAGATGAAATTTGCCGTACGGAAATATTGAAGGTTGATGAGAAGTCGGTTGTGGCGGTGCACGTGCTGGAAGGCGACAAGCCGCCTTATTACGTGACGATGAAGACGCCGCAGGGAAAGAAGCGGATTTGCTACCTTCGGCATGGCTCCAGCAACTACGAAGCAACCGATGAGGAGGAGCGGGGGCTTTACCAAAAGAGCAATCCCGTGTCGTTTGAACTTCGGCCGGCGCGCAAGCAGGACTTGACCTTCACGACGCTCGCGAAATATTTCAAAGCGGCGGAAGTCCCTTTCTCCAAGCGCTATTACCAGCCGCTGGGCATGGTGACGGACAAGGGCTTCTATACCAACCTCGCCTGGTGGGTGTCCGATCAGAACGAGTCGGAAACTCGACTGGGATTTTTCTCCGGCCCCGATCGCGGGGCGCCGGCCGACGGGCTGTACACGTTCAAGGGGTGCTTGATCGAGCAATACGATTCGATCCGTCGCATGCTCAACAATCGGTTTGGGTTCGCGCATGAAATACCGCCTTTTGATCTTCGACGCGACGGCAGCCGCAATGAGGTGCGGGAGTATCCAGAAGCCGCGGTTCGCGAAGCGCTGGTCAACATGTTTGCTCACCGCGACTACAGCGCGGAAAACGCTCAGTCCTGCGTCTCTTGTTTTTCGGACCATCTGGAAATGATGAGTTACGGCGGCTTGCCGCCGGACACGGACTTGGAGACGCTGAAAGCCGGGGTGTCGCTGCCGAGAAACCGGAATCTGGCCGACATGCTGATGCGCTTGTCAGCGATGGAGAAGTACGGCCTGGGCATCCCCCTGATGTATTCCTCCTACAAGCCGTTTGGCATGGAGCCTGAGTTTGTTGCAGCGCCGCGGCTCTTGCGGATTCTTCTGCCGAAGGTGACGCTCCATTACGGAGAGCTCACCGAGAGGGAGAAGGCCGTGGTGGAATTCATGCGCTCCAAGGGGGCGGTGACTCGTTCGGAAGTTCAGAGCTTCCTCGCGAAGTCGTATACCACCGCAATCAATGTTTTGAAATCGCTGGTGGCAAAGCGCGTGGTGACAAAGGAAGGCGAGGGCCGGGATACGCGCTACCGGCTGGCATGAAAAAGCCGCCCGAAGGCGGCCTTTTCAGCGCAGTGAGCTGACTACGGGTAAAGCGGCGTGACGATGCAGCGCGCGCTCGTGACGTTGGTCTGCAGGCTGACGCGCACCGTGAGCTGGCCGTGCGGCGCAATGGCGATCGTCTTCTGTCCCTTGTCGAGGTATTCCTCCGGGGAGAGCGTGCGGCGCAGCAGCGAGCCGTCGTTGTCGTCCACGAGCTCGATCTGCAGGTAGGGCACGGCCTGAGCCGTGTCTGATCCGTTCATGAGGGAGACTTCCAGCGCATAGTTGCCGGATTCATCCAGAGGCCGCAGCTGCGTCTTGCTCACGGCAAACGCCTCGATGTTGTGGAGGTAGAAGCCGGGGCAGGGTATGACGCCCTTGCTGCAGATCTGGTTGTAGTAGGGCGCGGTCTGCGGCAGTGTCTGCATCACCTGCTGATTGAAGATGATGGCGGCCACGGAGGCGATCACGGCAAAGAGAATGAGCACGAGGATGAAGCTTCCGGCGGAGCTCTTTTTCTTCGGGGTGCGCAGGCTGTGCGGCATCGGCGCGGCGGCGGGAGACGCGGGGGCGCCCGCGGTGACGCGCGGCAGGCGAGTCACGGGCGCGAGCTTTTCCTGCGCCACGGCCTTCTTGAGGCCGGAGAGGTTGCCGAGGCGAGGCTCGGCGGAGAGCTGCGGCGCCTGCATGAGGGCGAGCGCCGTGGCTTCACGCGACTTTTCGCCCGTGAGCACGTGAGGCGTCATCACCGGCGAAAGCTTGGGTTCGACGGGCTTTTTCGGCGTTTCCGTCGCGGGCGCCGCCGGCTCGTCGGATTCCTGAGCTTCCTCGGGTTCCTGCTGGGGTTCGTCCTCCGTTTGAGCCGCGGGCTCCTCGTCTTTCGCCTGCGGCGCTTCCATGGCTTCAGGCTCGGGTTCGGGTTCCGGCGCCGGCGTCGCGGGAGCCGTCGGCGCAGCGGGCTGGGGCTCCGGTTCGGAAACGAGGGCGGGTTCTTCTTCCACCGGCTCTTCTTCGGGCGTGATCACAGGCTGTGCGACGGGTTCCGGCGCGGGCGCGGCCGGCGTCTCTACGACGGGCGACTCGACCGCGGCGACGTCCGTCGGGTCCGGGCTGACGTCGTCAAGAATCGGCGCAGCGTCGGAGGAAAGCGCGGAATCAGGCTCGGCCGCCGTCGTTTCCGCGACGACGGGGCGCGCCGTAAAAACCGGAGCGTCAAGCGCATCGGCGGGCCGGGCGGGCGCCGTCGGCTGAGCAACGGGCTGCGTCGAGTCTTGAAGACCGGCGGGCGCGGCGGAGGAAAGGATGGGAGCGGTGGGAATGACGGAGGAGGCGGGAGCGGCTGAGGCGGCCGGGCGGCGGCCCGTCACGGCGGTGCCGGTGGGAAAGAGCGCGACGGCGACGCGTCCCGGGAAGAGTTCATCGGGCACTTTCAGAAGCGAGCACGTCGCGTCAAAGCTGTGCCGGCAGTCCGGGCACTTGAGCGGCGTGCGGTCCGCCGTTTCCTTGTCGGGCACGAGCCAGACGGAGCCGCAGTAGGGGCAGCGTGTTACGTAAGCCATGGCAAAGTCGCTTCCAAAAAAGAAAAGCCCGGGCGGGCTTTTCAGGCGTCGCCCGGGTTTTCGAACAAAAGTGCGGGTATCTTAGCCGAAGCGGCGTCAGGCCGCTTTCCGGCCGGAGAGACAGATCCAGCCGTTGTCTTCCTTCCAAAGCGAGAGGGCGACGCCGAGCTTTCCGTACACCGCCTTGATCTCTTCGGCCTGATGCGAGAGGAGGCCGGAAAGGACCAGCGTGCCGCCCGCCTTCGTGCGATCAACGAGCGCCGGCGCAAGCACTTTGAGGGGATTGCAGAGGATGTTTGCGATGACGATGTCAAAGCGCTCTTCCTTGAGATCCTTGGGAAGCACGAATTCCGCGGCGACCTGATTTTCCGACGCGTTGAACGTGGCGGCCTCCACGGCCTGCGGATCGATGTCCGTGCCCTTCACGACGCCCGCGCCCACCTTGGCGGCGGCGATCGCGAGAATGCCGGTGCCGCAGCCGTAGTCAAGGACGGAGGCGCCCGCGGGGCAGTTTTCATCGAGCCACTGCAGGCAAAGATGCGTCGTGGGGTGCGAGCCTGTGCCGAACGCAACGCCCGGATCGAGCCGGATGTTGAGCGCGTCGGGCACGGGCGGTTCGTTCCAGCTCGGGACGATCCAGAGGCGGTCGCTCACCTTCACGGGGCCGAACTGCGCCTGCGTGACGCGCACCCAGTCGGCGTCGGGCACCGCCGTGTCGCTTTCAATCGCCGGAGGATCAATGCCCAGCTGTTCGGCAGCGCGCTGCACGGCGCCTCGAAGGTCAAAGCCGTCTTCGTAGAGAAGCTTCAGGCGGGACCGCGTCCACGCCTGAACCGTCGGCTCGAGCCCCGGCTCGCCGTACAGGGGCTTTTCGTCGGGGCTGTCCGCGTCGGCGTCTTCCGTGGAGACGGAGAGGACGCCTTCGTCCATCAAAAGGTCGGAAAAGGCCTCGGCGAGGTCTTCGCGCGTGAGAAGCGCGGCTTCATGCAAAACGGGATCGCTCATGGGCTCAGGCAGAAAGAGTTTGTTCAGGGACGGCTCTCCACTCCGCGAGCTTCTTTTCGAGGTAGTGGATGCTCGTGCCGCCCGCCAGGAAATGGCTGTCGCCCAGGATGAGGCGGTGCAGCGGCACGTTCGTCGTGATGCCGTCAATCGCGATTTCGCTCAAGGCGACCTGCATGCGGGCCATTGCCGTCTCGCGGTCGTCGCCGTAGGCGATGAGTTTGCCGATCATGCTGTCGTAGTAGGGCGGCACGCGGTAGCCCGCGAAGACGTGGCTGTCAAGGCGAATGCCGGGGCCGCCCGGCATGTGCCAGAGCTTCACGGTGCCCGGGCTCGGACGGAACGTGAAGGGATCCTCGGCGTTGATGCGGCATTCGACGGCGTGGCCCTTGAGCTGGATGTCCTTTTGCTTGAAGGGGAGGCGCTCGCCCGCGGCGATCGCGATCTGCGCGCGCACGATGTCAACGCCTGTGACGAATTCCGTCACGGGGTGCTCCACCTGCACGCGGGTGTTCATCTCGATGAAGTAGAACTCGCCGTTTTCGTAGAGGAACTCAAACGTGCCGGCGCCGCGGTAGCCGATGCGCTTGCACGCTTCGACGCAGCGGGCGCCCAGCTTGTCGATGAGCTTTCGGGGAATGCCGGGCGCGGGCGACTCTTCGAGCACCTTCTGGTTGCGGCGCTGCATGGAGCAGTCGCGCTCGCCCAAGTACACGGCGTTCTGGAAGTTGTCCGAGAGGACCTGAATTTCGATGTGGCGGGGGTTCTCGAGGAACTTTTCCAAGTAAACCTTGTCGCTGCCGAAGGCGGCTTTGGCTTCGGCCTTCGTCGTCGCGACGGAATTGATGAGGGCGGCCTCCGTGCGCACGACGCGCATGCCGCGGCCGCCGCCGCCCGCGCTCGCCTTGATGAGAACGGGGTAGCCCACCTTTTTGGCGATTGCGAGGATTTCCCTAGGATCTTCGGGAAGGGCGCCGTCGCTGCCGGGCACGCAGGGAACGCCAGCCTCAATCATGGCGCGCTTTGCGTTCACCTTGTCGCCCATGAGGCGGATGGTGTCGCCGCGGGGGCCGATGAAGGCAAAGCCGCTTTTTTCAACGCGGTCGGCAAAGTCGGCGTTTTCCGAAAGGAACCCGTAGCCCGGGTGAATGGCTTCGGCGTCCGTTACTTCCGCCGCCGAGATGATGGCGGGGATGTTGAGATAGCTTTCGGCGGAGGAGGCGGGGCCGATGCACACGCTCTCGTCCGCGAGCTTCACGTACATCGCGTCGGCGTCGGCCGTGGAGTGCACGACGACCGTCTTGATGTTCATCATGCGGCAGGCACGCTGAATGCGCAGCGCAATCTCGCCGCGATTGGCAATCAGAATTTTTCCGAACATGAAATGCTCTCTTTGGGAGAGGGAGTCATCAGCCGAGCACAAAAAGCGGCTGGCCGAATTCAACGGGCGAGCCGTTGTCCACGAGCACTTCGCGGATGACGCCGTCACATTCGGCTTCAATTTCGTTCATGAGCTTCATCGCTTCGATGATGCAGACGGTGTCGCCCGCCTTCACGCTCTGGCCGATTTCCACAAAGGACTTCGCGCCAGGGGAGGGAGAGCGATAGAACGTGCCCACCATCGGCGAATTGATGGTCTTGCGGGGCGCGTCGGCGGCAGGCGCCGCTTCCGCGGCGGGAATCGCCGGCTGAGCGACGACGGCGTCGACCGGCGCAGCGGCGGGAGCGGCTGCGGCATGGACGACCTTGGCGGCGTCCGTGCGGTTCACGATGCGGACGTGGTCGTCGCCTTCGCGGATTTCGAGTTCGGCGACGCCGCTTTCGCTCACGAGATCAATGAGCGTCTTGAGTTTTCTTAAATCCATGGTCCTTCCTCTGTTGGAGAGAGACGGAGAATTGTCCTGAACAGATGACGCCGGCCAGGCGGATCGAGAACAATGAAAAATAAAGGCCGGTCAGGACAATTTGAGGGAATTTGTCGTTAAGTCTCGGTAAAACACGCCGAAAAACGGCGATTTCAAAGCTGCAGTTGCGGGGGATTATAACCGTGTGATGGGGGCGGGAAAAGCCCGAAAACGGCCTGTCATCCGTGCGGATGACGCAAGTTGAGGTGTTTTTCGAGCTCGTCAGCCGCAAGGCGCCCGGACGCCTCCCACGCTTCCTGCCACGCGTCCGCCGTGCCGCGGTAGGGATTGCGGCCGCGGTGCTTGGGGGAATGGATCTCGACGAGCACTCCCACGGGATCGCGCCGGGAGCCGGCGGGATCAAGAAACGCGAGCACTTCTTCGGGGTCTGGCATGCGCGAATCAAGGGTGTCGAGCACGTCAAAGTCGATGCCGCGGTCCATCAGCGCCACTTCCGCCGCCTTCACGTCGTCGGTGAAAAGTTCGAGCCGGATGTTGCTTTCGGGCGTGGCGGCGCCGTTGAGCACCGCGCCCGTGAGCGTCACGTCAAAGCCGGCGAACAAGTCTTTCATGAGGCGAAGCGCGGCCTCGCGCCGACGAAGAAGCAGTTCAGCATGCGCCTTCGGGGAAAAGACTGCCCACGTCTCCCGCACGGCGCTCTCGATTTCCGCGGCGTCGGGGACGGCGTCCGCGGGCAGCCGGCCGCAGTCTTCGAGCGTCTTCTCCCGGGCGGTCTGCCAGGGCATCAGGTCGTGCACGATGCGGCCGGCGATCGCTTGCGCGAGCTCGCGCCGCAAAGAGGAGGGAGTGTCAAAGCCGGAAAAAGTCACGGGACGGAGGCGGCAGGAAAAATGGGACGCGGATTCTAGCCGCCCGCTCGCCGCGGCGCCTCGGAGCGGCCGGACCCGGGCGGTACAATGCCGCGCATTGCCAACCATCCAGCCGGATTTCACCATGCACATTCATATTCTGGGCATCTGCGGCACCTTCATGGGCGGCGTCGCCCAGCTTGCCGTGAAGGCAGGGCACACCGTGACGGGGTGTGACAAGAACGTCTATCCCCCGATGAGCGACCAGCTCACGCAGGCGGGCATTCGCTTGATCGAGGGCTATGACGCCGATCAGCTGGGCGTGAAGCCTGACCTCTGGGTGATCGGCAACGCCGTCTCCCGCGGCAATCCGCTGCTTGAAGCCATTTTGAACGCGGGCGAGCCCTATACGTCGGGACCGCAGTGGATGTGTGAAAACATTCTCACGGGACGCCATGTGCTGGCGGTGGCGGGCACCCACGGGAAGACGACCACGACGTCGATGCTCGCGTGGATTCTTGATCAGGCGGGCCTGAAGCCCGGCTTTTTGATTGGCGGCGTGCCGCAGGACTTCGGTCGCTCGGCGAGGCTGGGCGAGGGGCCGCACTTTGTGATTGAGGCGGACGAATACGACACGGCCTTTTTTGACAAGCGCAGCAAGTTCGTGCACTACCGGCCGCGCACGGCGATTCTCAACAACCTCGAATACGACCACGCCGACATTTTTGAAAACCTCGCTGCGATCGAAAAGCAGTTCCATCACTTGGTGCGCACGATGCCTTCTTCGGGGCTTGTGGTCGCCAACGGCGACTGCGAGGCGCTTGACCGCGTGCTTGAAAAGGGCTGCTGGAGCCGCGTCGAGCGCTTCAATCGCGCGGGCGGCTGGGAAGTGACGCCCGAGGGCGACGTGAGCTTCGCGGGCGAAGTGTTCGGGCGCTTGACGATGGCGCTGCCTGGCCGGCACAACCAGCTGAACGCCCTGGCGGCCGTCGCGGCGGCGCGGGACGCGGGCGTGGCGCCGCAGGACGCGCTGGCGGCTCTCGCGACCTTTGAAGGCGTGAAGCGCCGCTTGGAGGTGAAGGGCGAAGCCGCGGGCGTCACGGTGATCGATGATTTCGCGCACCACCCCACGGCCATTCATGAAACGATCGCGGCGCTTCGCGGCAAGGTGGGCGCCGGGCGCCGCATCCTCGCCGTGCTCGAGCCCCGCAGCAACACGATGAAGTTGGGCACCATGAAGGACCGGCTCGCCGCGAGCCTCGCGGACGCGGACAAGGTCTTTTGCTGGGCCGGAGACGCCGTGCACTGGGACACGCATGAAGCGCTGCTGCCGCTGGGCGACAAGGCAAAGACCTATCGCCATGACATGGCGCCGATGGTGGCGGACGTGGCGGCGGAGGCAAGACCGGGCGACGTCATCCTCTGCATGAGCAACGGCAGCTTCGGCGGCGTGCACGGGCAGCTTCTTGCCGCGCTGAAGGCGAAGGAGCCCGCCTCATGAAGACCGTGGTCTATCTGCACGGCTTTTTGTCGTCGCCTGCGTCGCCCAAGGTGGCGGCTTTCCGGCAAAAAGCCAGTGAACTGGGGTTGGCCTGCCGGGCGCCGAATCTCAACGTCACGACGCCGGAGGCGCTCGAGGCGCGTTTTGCGGAGGCGACGGACGACTTGAAGGACGGCGAGTGGCTGCTCGCGGGCACGAGCCTCGGGGGCTTTTATGCGGCGCACCTCGCGTCCCGGCGGCGAGTGCCGGCGGTGCTTTTGAATCCCGCGGTGACGCCGTGGCGCGTCGGCGAGCCGTACTTGGGAAAGCCGACCCTGGCGCGCGACGGCACGGAAATCACGGTGACGCCTGAGTGGCTCGATTTTCTGAAGACGATGACGCCCTTGAAGCCGATGGCGCCCGAAAAGACGCTCCTTTTCGTGACGACGGGAGACGAGGTGCTGGACTACCGCGAGGCGCTCGCCACTTTCTCTGAGCTGCCTCGCTGGGTCGTGCCGGGGTCGGATCATGCAGTGAGCGACATCGCACGCTATATTGACGCACTTTTTTCCTTTCTGACGCGGGGCGAGCTCCCGCCGGCCGCGAGGGCGGCCGCTGAACCTCATTGAGAACGGGCATGCAGTTATTTTTTGAAGAAGACGGCGTCTTCAAGGCCGGCAACGTGTTGAAGAAGGACGGAAACGCCTATCAGGCGGAGCTTCCGACCGGACGACGCACCAAGGTGAAGGGCGGCCACGTCTTTTTTGAATTCGAGTCGCCTGCGGCGGCGGAGTTCCTCGCGAAGGCGCAGGCCGCGGCGGCGGAAGTGGATCCCGCCTTCCTGTGGGAGGTGGCGCCCGAGGACGAATTCGGCTACGAGGACATCGCGGGCGACTACTTCACGAACCCGGGCCCGGTGGAGAAGGCGGCGGCCCTCATGGCGCTGCACGGCAACCCCGTCTACTTCTATCGCAAGGGGCGCGGCCACTACAAGAAGGCGCCGGCGGATGTGCTGGAGCGCGCCTTGGCCGCGATCAAGAAGCGCGAGGCGATGGAAAAGCGCCGGGACGAAATGGCGGCAGAGATGGTCGAAGGGCGCGTGCCCCCTGAAATCGCCGCGAACCCCATTGCGCTCCTGTTGAATCCCGACAAGAACAGCATGGAGTGGAAGGCGCTGTCGGCCGCGGCCGACGCCGAGCACGTGAGCCCGCTGCGCCTTCTGCTCAAGATCGGCGCGGTGAAGAGCCCCTACGCCTGGCACATGGGAAGCTTCTACGCGCAGTACTTCCCGCGCGGCACGGGCTTTCCGGCGCTGCCCGAGCCCGGCGTTCCTGACGTGGAGCTGCCGGAGGCGCAGGTCGAGGCCTTCTCCATTGACGATTCGAAGACGACCGAAATCGACGACGCGGCGAGCGTCACGGATCTCCCCGACGGCCGCAAGCGGATCGGCGTGCACATCGCGGCGCCTTCGCTGCTGATGCCCCGCGACTCCGACATCGACAAGGCGGCCCGCGCCCGCATGTCCACGGTCTACGGCCCCGGCATCAAGACGACGATGCTCCCTGAGGCGTGGATCAAGGCGGCGAGCCTTGACGAAGGCCGTCCGGTTCCCTGCGTGTCGCTCTACTTCACGGTAAACGCGGAGACGATGGAGATCCTCGGAAGCGAAACGCGCCTTGAGCGCATCACGGTGCAGCACAACCTGCGCTACGACCTTTTTGAGCCGCCCGTGACGGAAGCCATGGTGGTGAACCATGAGCTCACGATGCCGCACGCCGAGGCGATTGAATTCCTCTGGCGCTTCGCGAAGGCGCGTCTGGCGGAGCGCGAGGAGGCGCGCGGCAAGCCCGAGCCCATCGGCCGCGTCGAGTGGAGCTTTGAACTGGACGGCGAGGGCGAAGACGCGCGCGTGAGCCTGAAGCCCCGAAAGCGCGGCGAGCCCATCGATCTTTTGGTGGCCGAGCTTGCGATCTGCGCGAACTGCACCTGGGGCCTGTGGCTTGAAGAGCACGGCTATGCCGGCATCTACCGCAGCCAGCGCATGGGGCGCGTCAAGATGAGCACGATTCCGGGGCCGCACGACGGCCTGGGGGTGCCGCGCTACGCGTGGTCCACGTCGCCCTTGCGCCGCTATGTGGACATGGTGAACCAGCGCCAGATCGTCTGCGCGGCGCTGGGGCGCGATCCGGCCTACCAGGGCAACGACGCCGACTTCTTCACGATCGTGAGCCGCTTTGACGACCTCTACAGCGCCTACAACGACTTCCAGCGCCGCATGGAGCGCTACTGGAGCCTGCGCTACATCGAGCAGGAAGGCTTGAAGGAAGTCATCGTGAGCGTCGTGAAGGAAGAGCTCGTGCGCGTCGAGGGGCTCCCCTTCCTGCAGCGCATTCCGGGGCTGCCGGAACTTGAGCGCGGACGCCGTCTGCGGCTCGCGGTGCTGGGGTGCGACTACATTGACCTTCTGCTCGAGACGAAGCTTCTTGAAGTGCTGCCCGAATCCGAGAGCGTGACGGACCTGGACGACGAAGAGGCGGAGGAAGTGGTGGAGGAAGCGGCGCCTGAAGAGGCCAAGCCGCAGGAGAGCGAGGCGCAGGCGCCCGCGGAGGAGACTCCGGTTCCCGCCGCCTCCTAGCGGTTGGCGTCTTGCATCAGTGAAGGGCGCCGGCCTTGGGGGGCGACGCCTTTCAATTTTTTTGTGCGCAAAGGTCGCTGACTGTAGTACACTAAAGGTAACACAACGACGGGGCGCGCCCGTCGCCCGATTGAAAGCGATTCTGGCTCGCCCCAAGAAAGAGAGAGGAGCAAGTCATGGATCGCTTTTTTGTCATCGGCAACCCGATCAACCATTCCCTGTCTCCGGCGATTCACGCCGCCTTCGCCCGCCAGTTCGGCATTGAGCAGACGTACGAGATCCGGCGCTTTGACCGCTTTGCGGAAGACATGGGCGCGCTGCGGCGCGAAATGAACCCGGCGGGCGTCAACATCACCGTGCCCTTCAAGCAGGACGCTTTTGACTACTGCGAGATTCTCACGGACCGCGCCCGTGCCGCCCGGGCGGTGAACACCATGAGCTTTTACGACGGCATGGCGACGGGCGACAACACCGACGGCATCGGCTTTGTGACGGACGTGGAGCAGCGCTTCGGCTTTCCTTTGAAGGGCGCCCGCGTCCTGATTCTCGGCGCGGGCGGCGCCGCCCGCGGCGTGCTGGCCGCCTTGAAGGACTGCGCCTGCGCGGCGATATCAGTCGCCAACCGCACCCCGGCGCACGTCACGGACCTCGTCAACGACTTTGGCGTTGAGCCGCGTCTTTTCACGGAAACGGCGGGCGGCGGCTATGACCTCGTGGTGAACTGCACGAGCGCGGGGCTTTCGGGCGCGTCGCCTGCGGTGCCCAACACCGCCTTCAAGGACGCGACGATGGCTTACGACCTCTTCTACGCCGCCGAGCCCACGCCCTTCCTGCGGCTTGCGGCGGAGTCGGGGTGCCCGAAGAACGTGGACGGTCTCGGCATGCTCGTGGAGCAGGCGGCGGAAGCTTTCCGCATTTGGCACGGCAAGATGCCTGAGACGCAGAGCGTCTATGAAGCGCTGAAGAAAGGCCAGCTGTCGTAGCTTTTAGGGGCTTTTGCAGACGACTACATGTCGTTTGGCGTGAAGCCCCGATATTCAATCGTCCAGTCGGTGAACTTTGGGTTTGCTCGTAGAAATTCGTTGGCGCGAAGATGCAGTAGGTTTTCACTGTATTTTTTGGGGTTTAGTTTTACTTCGCCCAACAGAAGCTTCTTTGTGTTTGAATCAACTGCGACTATGTCAATGTCGTTATCACTTTTACGATCCCACCAACTACCGACTGGAGACCAGGGACCATCTTCCAGAAGCTTGGCACGGAACCATGTTTCAAGTGTTCGTCCAAGGTAGGTGGAGAGGCCCGCTTCACATAGTGAAATGAGTTCATCCCAACGACTGTTGTTGGCCAGATCTTGTCGATCAATGGGGTCAACGAACGTCAGCCAAAATTTCAGGTACGGGTCGCAAATTCGATATCGAGCTTGTCGGGAAGTGGGAGCAGCAAAGAGGGGGTGTACCCGCTCAATGATGCGAAATCTCTCGAGTTTCCCCATGAATCCATTGATTTCTCGACCAACCCGCTCTGCAATCTGAGACCATTTGGTTGCTCCCTGAGCAATTGCATGGAGGATTTCACTGTAGTCCGTTGCGTTAGCGCGGTATTCATTTGAAAGATATATCGCTCCCTCACTGCGCAACCAGGCGCCAGGTCCCGAGAACAAAAACTTGATGGCGCCTTCGCGACTCAAAGAATCGTTTGTAGCAAGCAACTCTAGGTATTCGGCAACACCGCCCGTTAAAGCGTAGACCGTGAGAAGGTCCAGAGGCGTAGCGGAAGGGTTTTCATCAGTGACAATTTGTCGGATTACAGAGGGAGTAAAGGGGAATACCTCGAGTTGCCCCGAACAGCGGCCGAAGAGTGGCTCGCTGGCATCGCCAAAAATTGTTTTCATTGCGGAAATGACGGATCCGCTCATGATGAGCAGGAGTTGGCTTTCATGGCGCTGTTTGTCCCAGACGGACTGTAGTTGTGCCCAGAAGTCTGGCGCCCAGCGGTTAAAAGCTTGACATTCGTCAATGATGAAGACGCAGGGCCGATTTTGGGATAGTGACATGGCGAAGGAAATGACGTCCGCGGCCCTTCGAAAATTGGGGGCGTAGGGAACGCTGAAGGCGCGACAGACGGCCTGTGTCCAGGCTTCAGCCGTGCTGGCTTCAGATCGGTCTTGCACCATGAAGGAGAGTACGGGGCAGGGTTCGTTTTCAAACGTTCGTCGGATGAGAGTTGTCTTTCCAACGCGCCGACGACCGAAAACGTTCACCATTTGGGAGACATGTTTGGTTTGTACGATGCTCCAAAAATGCCGCAGAGTAGCTATTTCTTCTTCCCGACCATAAAAGCGCATGGTGAAGGACTCCTTAAGGTATTTTAGAATTAGGTAATTCTAAAACAAGTAGTTTTGAAAAACACTAAATGCAAAAACACTTGTCTCGAAAAGGTCGGTTGAGAGGTATTTGCCCTGTCGCCGAAATGTCACATTAAGGCGATAAAATGCGCGCGCTCAGCAGGGAGCGCGTCAATCGGCGCTCCTTTTTTGGTCTCAATCAACCACTTTTAGGAAGCCGAGATGGAAGCGAAGGATTTGGAAAAAAAACGCCTCGATCCGACGGCTGAGGTTGAAGACGACGGGCCGATGGACCCAGATGACGCGAGCCAGGCTTTGGCGCGCGTGGCGCAGATTTTTGACGCGCAGGAAGACCGCGGCGAAAAGCCGCACGACGAGGCGGCCGACAAGATTGACGCCACGCCCCTGGGCGAGAAGGCGAAGGAAGAGCTTCGCGAAGTCCTCGCCGACCTCCATCCCGCTGACATTGCTTATGTGCTCGAAGCCCTGCCCACGGATGACCGACTGGCGGTCTGGCGGCAGGTGGATCCCGAGCGCGAAGGCGACATTCTCGTTGAAGTGAACGACGGCGTCCGCGAGACGCTGATCGAGGCGATGAACCGCGACGAACTCGTCGACGCGGTGGAAACGCTCGACACGGACGAGATCGCCGACATTGCCGAAGACCTGCCGCCTGATGTGGTGGCGGAAGTTCAGGAAGGCCTCACGCACGAAGAGCGCGCCCAGCTGCGCGCGGCGATGAGCTACCCCGAGGACAGCGTCGGCGCGCGCATGGACTTCGAGATGCTTTCCATCCGAGAAGACGTGACGCTTGAGATTGTCCTTCGCTTCCTGCGTCGCTTCGAGTCGCTGCCTGACCACACCGACCAGGTGTTCGTGGTGGATCGGCAGGGAAAGCTCGTGGGCTCTCTTGCCGTGAGCCAGATTCTTGTTCACGACCCCGAGGCGCGCGTGACGGACTTGATCCGCAGCGACATCCTCACGCTGAATCCCTTGGATGACGCGGGCGAAGCGGCCCAGGCCTTCGAACGCTACGACCTCGTGAGCGCGCCGGTGGTGGATGAATCGGGCCGTCTGGTGGGGCGCCTCACCGTGAACGAAGTGGTGGACGTCATTCGTGAAGAGGGCGACGAGAAGGCCTACGCCGCCGTCGGTCTGCAGGACGACCAGGATATTTTCGGCAGCGTCTGGGACGCCGCGAAGAGCCGCTGGCTCTGGCTCGGCGTCAACCTCTGCACGGCGTTTTTCGCTTCCCGCGTGATTGCAGCCTTTGACGGCACGATCGAGCGCGTCGTGGCGTTGGCGGCGCTGATGCCGGTTGTCGCCAGCATGGCCGGCAATTCCGGCAATCAGACGCTGACGCTGCTCGTTCGCTCCATGGCGATGGGGCAGGTGACGGACGCCAACAAGGGCGAGCTCATCCGCAAGGAAATCATTGTGGCGCTCATCAACGGCGTCCTGGGCGGCGTGGTGGCCGGAGCGCTCGCGTGGTTCCTCTATGCCGACAGCAGCCAGGGGCTGCTGCTGGGGTTCGTGATGGCGCTCGCGATGCTCCTCAACATCGTGGTGGGCGCCTTGGTGGGCCTTGCCGTGCCGCTCATTCTGAAGTACTTCGGGAAGGATCCGGCGATGGGCGGCTCCGTGCTGCTCACGTTCACGACGGACTCGGGCGGGTTCCTCATCTTCCTCGGGCTCGCCACGCTCTTCTTCCGCTGATTTTTCCGTCATTGCAAAGATTTGTTTGCAATTGTGGCGGACGTTCTGCGCGAGCGCCCGCCCGCGGTGCTTTGCGCTAAATTGCGCTTATCGAAATGAGGAGACGGGGACAAACCCCGCACCAGAAATAAGGACACAGCTATGAAAGCCAAACTTGCGATCACGGCGGCGATGTCGGCCGCGCTTCTCGCGGGCTGCGCCACCGACGGCTCCATGTACCGCTCGGACGTCTACACCGCCGGACAGGTGAACCAGATGCAGGAAGTTCGCACGGTGGAGATCATCGCCATTCAGCCCGCGCGCGTCGCGGTGGGCAACACTGACACGCGCTCCGACGCTCGCAACATCGGCATGATTCTCGGCGCCATCGCGGGCGCCGCGATCGGCAACCACAACAACCACTCCACGTCGTCTCGCGTGCTGGGCGGTCTGGCGGGCGGCGCCGTGGGCGGCATCGCCGGCCAGAGCATCGGCGGCAATCGTCAGGAGCTCGTGAACGGCGTGCAGCTCACCTTCCGCGAAGGCAACAAGCTTTACAACTCCGCGCAGGTGGGCCAGGTCTGCGAATTCAAGACCGGCACGGCCATCATGATTTCCCAGAGTCCGACGGAAACCCGCATTCAGCCCAACAACCCCTACGGCTGCGCAACGAAGAAGTGAAGGAGTTTGAATCATGAAGAAGATGATGATTTTGGCGGCTTCGGCGCTTCTCGTGGCGGGCTGTGCGAACCAGCGGGGCTATCAGCAGCCCGCTTACCAGTCTTCGGGCTACGCCGTGACGCCGGAAGCGCAGGCCGCGGCTCAGTCAGGGAGCGTGCCGCCTGACTACGTGATGACCTCCACCGACGCTCAGATTCAGGCCGTGAAGGCGAATTACGAAGACGTGAAGGCGCAGGCTCAGGCGCAGATCGAGGCTCGCCAGAAGGCGGAGGCCCAGGCGGCGAAGTTGAAGGCCCAGCAGCAGGCGGCGGCCGCCAAGAAGAAGGCGCAGGCCGCCGCCGCGGCCGCGAAGGTCCGCGCGGAAAAACAGGCGAAGATTGACAAGCGCAACGACGAGAAGGCGGAGCTGCAGATGGAGCTCCTGCGTCTTGACGTGCAGAAGAAGAAGGCGCAGGTGGGCGCTGACGCGGCGATGAGCAACGCCACTGCGGAGCGCGCGAAGGACTTCGTGGACACGCAGGTGGAGGAAGGCCGCGCCAAGGTCGAGCAGATCCGGGCGAAGAACGAAGCCATTCGCAACGGCACGGCGAAGTAAGACTTCCGTCATCCCAAAAAAGAAAGGGCGCTCGCGGGCGCCCTTTCGCATGACGGGAAGTTGTTTTTCAGGCGTCGCCAAAGAGACGCTTCAGTTCGTCTGGCACCCCTTTCTTGCGGGGCGCCGGCGCGGCGGCGCGGACCGCCTTGGAATTGACCTCGGCGGACGGGTACTGGTCCTCGATCTCGTCGGCGAAATAGGAGCGCGGCGAGGCGGACGTCAGGAAGCGGTCGGCCGTCTCCGGTCCGACGCCTTCGTACCGCATGACGCGGTGCGTGTCGAATTCAATGTCAAGCCAGCGGTGGTCCGGGTCATAGCCCGCCGACACGATGCCTCCGCGGCGAATGGCGCGACGTTGCATGAATTTCTTCCTTGCTGTAGAGGAAAGAACATGCCGCCAATTATGGGCCTTTTGACGGGCTTCGCCAAACGTCCGACGGTTCGTCCGCGAAAATCTGGGAAGCGGCCTTCGCTACAATCGGCGCCGGTTTTTCCTTTTTTCTTTTGGCCTCATGTCTCCCCTCAATCCGGACGCGCGTCTTGCGCACCTCACTGAACTCTTTGCCGACCTGCCGGGGCTGGGCCCCAAGTCGGCGGCGCGCCTGGTGGACGACCTTCTCGGAAAGCGCCGCGCCATGGGGCTTGATCTCGCGAAGACGCTTGCGGAGGCGATTGAGAAGGTGCACCGGTGCCCCGGCTGCAACACGCTCACGACCGAGGCGGTCTGCCCCTTGTGCGAGCAGGCGGACCGCGACCGCTCCGTCATCTGCGTCGTGGAGAGTCCCGCGGACATGGCGGCGATTGAAGGAAGCGTCAGCTACCGCGGCCGCTACTTCGTGCTGATGGGGCGCGTGAATCCGCTCGAAGGCGTCGGCCCGCGGGACGTCGGCGCCGACAAGCTCGTGGAAAAGGCGAAGGAGCCGGGCGTTCGGGAAGTCGTGATCGCCACAAGCTTCACGCCCGAAGGCGAGACG
This sequence comes from Hallella faecis, assembly GCA_963652545.1. Lineage (GTDB taxonomy): Bacteria > Pseudomonadota > Gammaproteobacteria > Burkholderiales > Burkholderiaceae_F > Duodenibacillus. The sequence goes on from CAVJUB010000031.1 coordinate 17,377, forward strand.
ACGGCGCATCTCATCGCCGCCGCCTTGAAAAAGCAGGTGCCGGGGCTCAAGGTGACGCGCCTTGCGCGAGGACTGCCGGCGGGCGTCGAGGTCGAATACACCGACGCCGCGAGCATTGCGACCGCCGTCGTGGAGCGGCGCGAAGCCGCGTCCTGACGGGCTAGGGCGAAATGCTCAGGGGGTGTCCCGCGCTTTGGGGAGCTTTCCTTTTTTCGCGTTGACAGCTTCTTTTCGCCGCGCTATCTTTCCCCGCGTTGAGTCCCGTCGGACTCAGGCAAACAGGATTTTTCAACGATGTCTTTCACCGCCGCACATAGCTCGATCGAGGCTTCCTCCGTGAAGTCCGCTCGCCTGTGCGTGCTAGCTCTATCCCTACGCGTAAGCGGGGGACGGGCGTTGGTGCGTTGACACTCTTTCCCCCGCGGCGGATTCGCCGCCTCGTTCTTTCGGGATCGTGAAGAAAGGGGGAAGACGACAGCAAAGCCTTTTGCGAACTCCGCCGAACCACAGGTTCATTGCAGCGCACGTTGTTTCAGCCACGTGCGTTTTTTGTTATTCGGAGTTCCCAAATGTCCTTCACCCGCCGTCAGTTCCTTTCCGCCGCTGCAGCCGCTGCGGCCGTCATGACCGCTCCCGCCGTCTTCGCCGCCCCTCGCAAGGTGCGCATCGCCGTGGGCGGCAAGGCCCTCTACTACTACCTCCCCATTTCGATCGCTGAACGCCTGGGCTACTTCAAGGACGAAGGGATCGACGTGGAGATCATCGACTTCCAGGGCGGCTCCAAGTCGCTCCAAGCGGTGGTGGGCGGCTCCGCTGACGTGGTGTCCGGCGCCTTCGAGCACACGATCTCGATGCAGACCCGCGGCCAGGCGATGCGCGCCTTCGTGCTTCAGGGCCGCGCCCCGCAGGTGGTCTTTGCGGTGAACAACAAGACGATGCCCAATTACAAGACGCTCGCGGACTTGAAGGGCAAGAAGATCGGCGTCACGGCGCCGGGCTCGAGCTCTCAGGTGCTCGCGAACTTCGTGCTCGCCCGCGCGGGCATCAAGCCTTCCGACGTTTCCTTCGTGGGCGTCGGGGCGTCGTCCGCCGCCGTCGCCGCGATTCGCTCGGGTCAGATTGACGCCTTCACGAACCTCGATCCCGTGATCGCCCAGCTCCAGCAGGACAACCTCTTGAAGATCGTGAGCGACACGCGCGTCGTCGAAGAAAGCGACGCCATCTTCGGCGGGCCCATGATCGCGGGCTGCCTCTACGCGCCCGAGAAGTTCATCAAGAACCGGCCGGAGGACGTGCAGGCGATTGCGAACGCGGTCGTGCGCGCCGACCACTGGCTCGCCACGGCCACCGCCGACGACATCGTGAAGACCGTGCCCGAAAGCTACTTCATGGGCAACAAGGCGATCTACATCGAAGGCTTCCTCAAGAACCGCCCGGCCTTGAGCCGCGACGGCCTGTTCCCCGAGGGGGCGCCGGCCATCTCCTTGAAGGCTCTGCAAAGCGTGAACCCCAAGATGGCGAACGTGAAGGTCGATCTTGAGGCGACCTACACCAACGAATTTGCGGCGAAGGCGAACAAGAAGTACTTCGGCTGAGCCCGCACTGCTTTACGCCGCGGCGCGGCTTGTCGACAAAGCTCGCCGCGGCCTTTTTCCAACAACGAAGAAAACAAAAATGACCAGACCGGCAATTGAACTTTCCAATCTTGCCTGCACCTTCGTGAGCGATGACGGGGGGCGCCTCGTCGAGTACACGGCCGTGAAGGACGTGAACATCACGATCAGCGAAGGCGAGTTCGTGAGCGTCGTGGGCCCCACGGGCTGCGGCAAGTCCACGCTGCTCAACATGAGCGCGGGGCTTCTGCAGCCCTCTTGCGGCACCGTGAAGATTTTTGGCGAGCCCTTGAAGGGCTTGAACCAGCGCGCAGGCTACATGTTCCAGGCTGACAGCCTCATGCCTTGGATGAGCGCCTTGGACAACGTCGCCGCCGGACTCGTCTTTCGCGGCGTCGCAAAGGAAGAAGCGCACCGCGAGGCGCGCGAGTGGTTGAAGCGCGTCGGTCTGTCTGGTTTTGAATCCTGCTATCCGCACCACCTGTCGGGCGGCATGAGAAAGCGCGTGGCGATGGCTCAGACGCTCATCATGGATCCCGACATCATTTTGATGGACGAATCCTTTTCCGCGCTTGACATCCAGACGCGCCAGCTCATGGAAAACGAGCTGCTCGCCCTCTGGAGCGCGAAGAAGAAGGCCGTGCTCTTCATCACGCACGATCTCGATGAAGCCATCTCGATGAGCGACCGGGTGATCGTCATGAGCGCGGGCCCCGGCAGTCATCCGATCGGCGAATTCACGATCGATCTGCCGCGTCCGCGCGACGTGGCGGAAGTGCGCGTCACGCCGCACTTCATTGAACTTCACACCGCCATCTGGTCGGTGTTGAGAGAAGAGGTGCTGCGCGGCTACCAGCGCCAGCTTCAGGGTTAAGCGGACATCGGGAGTACAAAAAATGAATGCAATGAGTCAGCGCGCTCGCCAGGCCTTGAAGCTTCGGGTCTGGCAGCTTGCCTTGCTGTTTGTGATCTTCTTCATCTGGTGGCTCTTCACGAAGCCCGGCCTTGTCCCGACCTTCGTTTTTGACAACGACACGCAGGCCGCCTTCTTTTTTGGCGAGCCCCTCGTCATCTTCACGCGCATCTGGGAATGGTTCGTGACGAACGCGGACATCTATCCCCACTTGCTCACGACCTTGATTGAGACGATGCTCGCCTTTGTGATCGGCACGATCTCGGGCGGCGCCGTCGGCATGTGGCTTGCCTTGTCGCCCTTTGCGGCGGCGGTGGCCGATCCCTTCATCAAGGGCATGAACTCCATGCCGCGCGTCATTCTCGCCCCCATTTTTGCCGTGTGGTTCGGCCTGGGAATCGCTTCCAAGGTGGCGCTCGGCGTGACGCTCGTGTTCTTCATCGTCTTCTTCAACGTCTATCAGGGCGTGCGAGAGGTGAATCCCAACGTGCTCGCCTCAGCCCGCATGCTGGGCGCGAATCGTGCGCAGCTGATGCGCGCCGTGTACCTCCCGTCGGCGATGAGCTGGGTGTTCTCGTCGCTTCACACCTCGGTCGGCATGGCCTTCGTGGGCGCGGTGATCGGCGAATACCTGGGCTCGAGCGAGGGCGTGGGCTACCTCATTCTGCAGGCCGAAGGCGTCTTTGACATCAACACGGTGATGGCCGGCATTCTGGTGCTGACGGTCTTCGCGCTGATCCTGGACTGGATCGTGGGCCTCATCGAGCGCCGCGCCATGCGCTGGCAGCCGAAGGCCGGTTCGTCCACGACCTTGAAAGGCAACGTTTGATCGTCTCACCGATTTCAGGATGAACGAGAAGCCGCCGCGGAGAGATTCTTCGGCGGCTTTTTCGCGGGTTGCTGGAACAGCATTTAAGCTTCGCTTAAGCGCAAACGTGAAAAAACGTGGTCAAAAAGGTGGTGCAATCGTGAAAAATGATCAGTTTTAGACTGGCGCAAACGTGAAAATTAGGGGTTAAAATGACAGCGCATTTGTGAAGAACTGACAGGAGCGCATTGTGTTCAAACGGAAAATATATGAAGAGATGCTTCGTTGGAAAAATGAGCATGCGCCTCAGTATGCCCTCTTTCTTAAGGGAGCTCGACGCGTAGGCAAGACCACCCTCGCACAACTCCTG
>CAVJUB010000032.1:0-14047 GCA_963652545.1 Hallella faecis
GGTCTTGGTTGCTGGCGGCGGGAGCCGCCGGTCGTCTCATGTCAGTTCGGCGGTTTCGATTCGACAGCGATGACGGTTGTTTTTGGGATCGAACGTAATGCCGACAAGCAGCGCCGGCCCGTGATAGCGGTGACGCTCCAGAACTTCGGCGTACTGCTTGGTCTTGATTTGATCGACGGCCGCCTGGGCGGACGCATCCTTTTTGAGCTCGATGAGGAGCGCCGGCCTTGATGAGCCTGGCACTGGCAGAAAGAGCATGTCTGCGTAGCCGCGGCCGGCGCCGATTTCTTCTAGTCGAATGTAATGATCCACCGCGCTCAGGTAAGCCATGGCAACGACGGTCTTCAGCGCTTGTTCATTGGCGTAGAAATGGGGTGAAGTCTGCGCGAGGTGCACTTGGCCGAGATATTCCGCGACGCGATCTTCGTCGTGGTTCAGCGTAGCCGTCAGGATGGCGTCAGAGAGCTCCACTGCCTTCACCAGTTCGCTGCGGCGGCCGTTTCGGAAGGAGCGGATGAATTCTTCGCGGATTTCCTCGTTGGGAATCCAGACTTCGGACTGGTCGCCGTCGTAAGCTAGATAGCCCAGATGAATGAGCAGCGTCAGCACTTTGTCCCGGGTGTCCACCGAAACAAGGTCATTTGAAAACGAATCGGCGTCCACCCGGCATCGCTGGCCGCCCAGCATGGCAATGACGTTGTCTTTCAGACCGTCAACGTTGAGATCAAGGTAAATCTTCAGCTGTTCATAGGTTTCTGTTTTGTTCCAGTACCCGATGAATCGCTTGGAAAGCGAGGCTTCCAGCACGGAGTTGGGATTGTAGACGTGACCGACCTGACGAAACTGGTATCCGTCATACCAATGTTGCATTTTGGCAAAGTCAACGTCGCGCCGGCGGCAGATGTTCTGCACCTCTTCCGTGGTGAAGCCGACATATTCCGCCAGTTCACCTGGGTCCAGCATGGAGAATTCCTTGAAATCAGTCAAGGCAGAGGAAGTGCCGTATTTCTTGATGGGAAGAATGCCGGTCATGTAAGCGCCGCACAGGCAGCTGGCGGTTTGGGAGTCTTTGAACAGGCTTCGGAGAAAGTCGATGTAGCTCTTCTGAAGGGAAAAGTCATTCTTGGCTTCACGAAAGAGCATGTCCCATTCATCGATGATGATGTAAAAGCTGACTCCTGCAGCGTTGTTGATGGCGCAAATCATGTCGCTGAGCGAGCTCACGCCCGAAGCGTCCACGTCGGGGAATTCGAGCTTCAGCTCGGCGATGATTCTCTCCTGCAGCCGGTTCACCGTTCCGTCAACATCGCCTTGGACGACGAAGCCCGTCATGTCCCAGGCAATGACGTTGCACTGGTTAAGGTATTGGTCAAACGGAGGCGCCTCCAGCGAAAACTTGTTCCTGGGGGCGTGAGCCACCTTCATTTTTTCGAAGACGGCGCGGAAATCGGCGCCCTTTGAGTAGAAGGCTGCCAGCATCTGGGCCGCAAAAGTTTTTCCGAAGCGGCGAGGACGGGTGAAGCATACGAAACGGCGTGACGAGTCCATCACCGAATTGGTGTAGGTGATGAGTTCCGTTTTGTCTACGTACAAGCCGCCGCGCAATGCCACTTGGAATCCTTTGCCGCGCGGGTTGACGTAAATACCCATTGCTATGCTCCTGAAACTTTTGATATTGATTTTATCGTTTTTTCTCAAGATTCCGTCAGACCTGGCGTCGGTAGCAAAGTTGCCTGCGTTGCCGACGAGCTAGCTAGCGTGCAGACTTTTCGCAGGATCGCTGCGTGAGAGGCTTCCCGGTCGGCGGAGAAATTCGGCCGGGTGTGAACGCAGAAATTCTCATGGAGCGCCGACACAGCGTCCGAAGCCGGCGGGAAAAAAGGCCAAATTTTCTATAATGACCGGCTGGCGTCGGGAAGGTCTGAAAAAAGCGAGCCGTCCGACAGGCGCCGTAGTGAACAAAATCTAAGAGAAAGCGATGGACTTCCTGCTTGACAACATTCTTCTGATTGCAATCATTCTCGTGTGCGCCGTGAGTCTGGCGTGGCCGGCGATCCAGCGCCGCCGCACGGGCCCCGAAGTGGACAACAGCTCCGCCACCGAGCTCATCAACCGCAAGAACGCTCAGATCATCGACCTGCGCGATCCCAAGGACTTCAAGAAGGAAGCGATCGCGAACTCGGTGAACATTCCCGCCGACCGCATCCAGAACGAACTCTCGAAGCTGGACAAGACGCGTCCCATCCTCCTCGTGGACGATGACGGCCGCCGCTCCCGCATGGTGTCGCCCTTGCTGCGCGGCACGGGCTTCAAGGAGGTCTACTCCTTGTCGGGCGGCTTGAACGCCTGGCGCCTGGCGAAGCTTCCCTTCGCCCGCTGATTTTCTTCCCGACGGACAGCGCGGCCGGGCTGCGCCAAGTCAGGGAATAACCGATTGATTTTCTTTTTTTAGTGAGACCGACATGGCCGACGAAAACCAGACCCCGAACGAAAACGAACAGGCGCCGCAGGGCGCTCAGGAAGCCCAGCCCGTCTTTCAGATGGTGCGCAGCTACCTGAAGGACGCTTCCCTGGAGATGCCGCACGCGCCGGAAATCTTCCTCTCCGCGCCCGAAGAGCAGCCCAGCGTGGACATTCAGTTTGAAGTGTCCCAGAAGAAGCTCGCGCCCGAAGGCGCTTGGGAAGTCGTCGTCCGCGGCACGATCACCGTGAGCGTGAAGGAAAAGACGATGTTCCTCGTCGAAGGCAAGCAGGCGGGTCTCTTTGACATCCGCAACATCGTTGAAGAGGGCGTGCAGCACCTCACGAACGTCGTCTGCCCGTCGATTCTCTATCCGTACCTTCGCGCGAATCTCGCCGACCTCATCACCCGCACGGGGCTCCCGCCGGTTCACCTCCCCGAAGTGAACTTCGAAGCGCTCTATCAGCAGCGCCTCGCGCAGGCCGCCCAGCAGGCTCAGGCCGCGGCCCAGCAGCCCGCCGCCGGCGACGTCGCCCACGCGTAAGCCACCGAAGGCCGTTCTCCTCGGGCGGCCGCCACTGCAACCTATTTTCGGAGTCTTGACATGACCGGGCAGAACGAAGCGGAAAAGAAAATCCGCATAGCGCTCATTGACGACCACACGCTCTTTCGCAGCGGCCTGAAGGCGCTGCTCACGCGGCAGAGCGATTTTGAAATCGTCGGCGAAGCCTCGGACGGCTTGGAGGGCGTGAAGCTCGTGGAGCAGCTGAAGCCGGACCTCGTGCTGCTCGACCTCGACATGCCGGTCATGAACGGGCACGAAGCCTTGGAGCAGATTCTTGAAGCCGATCCCGATCAGGCGGTGCTGATGCTCACCGTGAGCGAAGACGGCGAAGACCTCGCTGAATGCATGCGGCTCGGGGCCCGCGGCTACCTCTTGAAGAAGATCGACGCGGACTTCCTGCTGCAGAGCGTGCGCCACGCCGTGGCGGGCGACTCCGTCATCTCGCCGGAGATGACGACGAAGCTTGTGATGAGGCTGCGCCGCGACAGCTACTCGACGCCCAACACGCCGGACGTGGACGCGCTCACGCCGCGCGAGCGCGAGATTCTCGCGTGGCTCGCCCGCGGCGTCTCCAACAAGGAGATCGCCCGCGCGCTTGACCTGGCGGAGTCCACCGTGAAGGTGCATGTGCAGAGCGTTCTGCGCAAGTTGAACATCAAGAGCCGCGTGCAGGCGGCGGTGTTCGCCGTCGAGCATCATCTCGACAAGCTGTAGGCGGCCGGGAAGGCAACAGCCTTTTGAGAGCCTTCCGCGGGTTGTCCTGCCGGGAGGCTTTTCTTTTGGAAGGAGGAAAACATGCGACAGCGTTGGGTGCGATGGCTCGCGGCCGCCGCCGCGGGCGCGGTGGTGCTGCTCACGGGATGCGCGCATCCGCAGCTCGTTGAAATGGGCGACGCGGAGTCCGCGGTGCTCGAGCGGCTGGGCGAGCCCATGGCGAAGACGCCGATGAAGGACGGAACGACGCGCTGGACCTACTCCATGCAGCCTTTCGGGCAGGAGGTGTGGTGGCTCTTCGTGGACGCGTCGGGTCGCGTCGTGGGGCGCGAGCAGGGCCTGCAGGAAAAGTACTTCAATCTTGTCACGCCGGGCGTTTCCACCGAGGAGGACGTCTGGCGGCTCTGGGGCAAGTGTGCTGAGAAGTACACCTTCCACCTCGTGAACCAGCACGCGTGGATGTACCGCTTCAAGGACTTCGGCAACTTCGACATGGCGGTGTGGCCGCAGTTTGATGAAAACGGCGTGCTGCAGAGCATGGAGGTGACGACGGATCCGTGGAAGGACCGGGACGGCACCTGGCCTTTCGTGTTCTGAAAGCCTCGTTGGAATGGATGACGAGAAAGCCGTGGTTTCGCTTGAAGCCGCGGCTTTTTTGACGAAATGCTGATTTCCCGCTAGTCTCGGTGTCACGAAAGACACCTCATGGGAGGGCGCCATGACCGGACAATCCGTGCGGGAGCGGTTTGAAGCCGCCAAGCGGGCGGCCGACGGCCGCTGGAGGGACATTTTTGTCGCCGCCGGAATGAATGACGCGCTCCTTGCCAAGCCAAACCGTCCCTGCCCCTTGTGCGGCGGCACGGACCGCTTCTCCTTCACGAACAAATTTCACGCCGGCAACTACTTCTGCCGGCACTGCGGCCACGGGGACGGCTTTGAGCTTCTCTCCCGCTACCTCTCCATTTCCGTTTTTGAAGCACTGGAGCGCGTGGAGCGCGCCTGCGGAATCTACGTCCCTGACGAGGCGCGCCGCGCGCCCCGCGAGAAGCCGGAGGCGACCGAGGGACCGCGAAAGACGCCAGGGCATCTGAGGCTCTGGAGCGAGGCGCATCCGGTGAAGGAAGGAGACGCCGTCTGGAAGTACCTGCAAAACCGCGGGCTTGATCCGAGGCTGGCGCCCGCGGACATTCGCACGCACGAGGCGCTCCTTTACAGCGACGACGCCGAGGAGAAGAGCCGTTGGCCGGCGATGCTCTCGCGCATGACGGATGCGTCGGGCGTCGTCACGGCGATTCACCGCACCTACCTCACGGACGACGGCCGCAAGGCTCCCGTTTCGTCTCCGAAGAAGATCACCGCGGGCGCCACGCACGGCGCCGTGGCGCAGCTGGGCGTTCCCGACGCCGTGATGGGCATTGCCGAAGGCGTGGAGACGGCGCTCGCGGCCGCCCAGTGGTTTGAGATGGCGGTGTGGGCCGCGATCGGCGCGGAGAATCTCGCGAGCTTTGAGGCGGTGCCGCCTGGCGTGAAGCGCTTCATCATCTTTGCGGACAACGACGCCAATTTCGTGGGGCAGGAGGCGGCCTACCGGCTCGCAAAGCGCCTTTGCGGCCGCGGCTTTTCTGTGGAAGTGGCGCTCCCGGAGACGCCGGGCGCGGACTGGCTTGATGAGTTTGTGGCGGAGAGAAAAAGAGAGGGCGGCCTTTGAAAAGGACGTCAAAAGCGACGGTGACACATTTTTGGTCAATGATTTTGTCATGATTAAGGGCGGAATTTTGGTGTTTGGTTCTCGTTTCGCTATCATGATCGACATGCGGCCGGCGTCTGACATCGACCGGCGGGCAAACTAAGGAGAGAAAGGGATGTGGAAGAGCCTCATGGATTTCATCCGGCGTCTGATGGCCCCGAAGCCGGGACGCTGCCCCAAGGCGCTGGACTACGACTGGTCCACGCAGGACGGTGACAAGGTTCGCCGTCACGAAGCCAGCCACACGGGAAGCGATCCGGTGGCGGAAATGCAGGCGGCGGTGAAGGCTCCGAAGGACGAGGGCGAGCCTCGCCTTGTGCCCGACGTGAAGCACGTGCGCACCGTGAAGGAAGAAAAGCCGGCGGCTGTGGCGGAGACGGCGCCGGAAGCGGCGGAAAAGCCCGCGAAGAAGTCCCGCAAGCCCGCGGTGAGAAAGACGGCGGCAAAGAAGCCCCCGGTGAAAAAGACGGTTGAAAAGCCGGCTGAGAAAGCGGCGGTGCCTCAGGAAGCGCCCGCTGTTGTGCCGGAAGCTGCGCCCGCAAAAGCCGAAGTCAAAGCGCCGAAGCCTCGGCGCAAGCCCGCTCGGAAAGCGGCCGCCAAGCAGGCCGAGCCTGAGAAAAAAGCGGAGACGGCTGAAGCTCCGGCGGTGACGCCGGCGGAAACGGCAGAGAAACCCGTGGAAGTGGCGGAAAAGAAGCCGGCGGCCCGCAAGGCGGCCGCGAAGAAGCCCGCCGCCCGAAAGACGGCGAAGGCTTCGCCGGAGGAAAAGCCCGCGGAGTCCGCGCCCGCTGAGAAGGCGACGGCGGAAAAGAAGACGCCGCGAAAGAGCGCTGCGAAGAAGCCGGCGGCGAAGAAGGCCGCCAAGTCCGCGGCCGAAGCAAAGGTTCAGAAGCAGGTCGAGACGGTCCAAAAGACCGCCGCGGCCGCCAAAGAAGAGGGACAGGCAGAAGCGGTGGCAACGGAGGTTCCGACGGCGGCCGAACAGCCTGGTGAAACACGACCCAAACCGTAAGAGGCAGTATGAAGGGCGTTAAGGGGGAGGTGCCGTCTGAGGCACCGAAAAAAGAAAGAAAGCCGCGCAAGGAGCGCGCGCGGCGCATTCAACACATTACGGCCGCGGTTGCCGCCCGGTCCTTGAAGGCCACGCTGGCCATGCTGGTGCAGGATTTTCCTGAGACCGTCGGCATCAAGCGAAAGACGGACTTGCTAAGCTACCTTTGCAATCATCCGGAGGTGGCGCAGTATTTGGCTGACAAGATGGCGGAAGACTGACGCCGCGCCCCAGAGACGCCGAATTCCTGGTTTGTGGAGTTCGGCGTTTTTTTCGAGGCGCTGGTTGAAAATTGCTTGATTTGCCCCCATATACTCTTCGCAAGAAGCCCTTTGAACGGAACGTGAAAGACATGACGGAAAAATCGCTGGCAGGCCGCTTTCTCGTGGCCTCTCCCTTGATGAAGGATCCGGTTTTCTCCCAGACCGTTCTCTTGATGATTGGACACGATGACAAGAAGGGGGCGCTGGGTTTGGTGATCAATCGTGAGACGGGCATCACGCTGGCGCAGGCCTGCGTGAAGATGGATTGCCCGTGCCGCACTGCGGACAGCGGCCGGCGTCTGGGCTGGGGCGGTCCCGTGGCGGACACTCGCGGCTTCATCGCGTATTCGCCGGCGTCGTCATGGGATTCCGTGATTTTTCAAAACAACGACGTTGCGGTGGGAAGCTCCGTGGAGATGCTGAGGAGCATTGCCGAAGGCACGGGGCCTGCGCAGTACTACATTGCGCTTGGATGCGCCGGCTGGACGCCGGGGCAGCTCGAGCTCGAGATGGCATCGGGCGCCTGGCTGGAGGCGCCGTGGGATGCTCACATTCTTTTTGACCTTCCGATCGATCAGCGCTACGAAGCGGCGCTCGCCGTCGTCGGGCTGGAGCGGTCGGCGTTTGATGACGTGCCAGCCGCCTTTCGCATGACGGCCGTCGGCCACGCCTGATCTGAAGGCCTGAGACACTTGCCGTACTCCGGCGATTGAAAATGTCGGGCGGCTGAAAGAAAATTTCGTTGGGAGCACCTTGACGTCGACTGAGACGTCGGGGACGGAACGATACTGAGACTATCTTTTTGATATAGATAGTAAAAACATGTTCAAATATACAAATCCCCCCCCCCGAGAAATCAACTGTCTGACCGTTGCGTCGGCAGCGGATCGGTCGCTGGCGGCGCTTCGGCGCCTGCGTCGGCAGCGGATCGGCCGATGGCGGCGCTTCGGCGCCTGATGGAGCGCCGCTCATGACCGCGGGGGATTTCAAAGCGGCCTCCGCCGCCCGGCCCGACGGCGAGATGGATGACTTGGTGCATCGGCTGAGAACCGCCAAGCTGAGTTCCGAGATCTTCCTGCAAAGCCTGGCGCCGAATTATTTGGGCGTGTATCTCGTCGATCTGGGAACGGATCAGATGAGCAGCGTCATTACCCCCGAGTACTTCCGCACCATCGTTCGCCGGCATCATGGCGCCTACCAGGCGTCCATCCAGGACTACTGCACGGAGATTGTGGCCCGCGAGGACCAGGCGGCTTTTGTCGCAGAAATCGACTATGACGTCGTACGGCAGAAGACGAAGGCGGGAGAGGCGGTGAATTTCACCTACCGTCGCCGGGACGGCCTTTTGGTGCGGCTTGTGATCGAGCCCTTCGCCGCCGGCGGAGCGACCGACCTTTTCTGGTGGATTTTTACAGACGAGGAAAATGAGCACACAGTGGCCGAAGAGCTTCTGGAAGCTTGCTGGCGCCTCATTCCGGGACGAAATGAACGAGAGACGTACCTCACGTGGAATGCCGGCTTTCAGCGGCTGATGGACGGCATCACTGACCAGACCTCGGCCACCCTGCGGGAAGCCATCGTACTGGTGCATCCGGACGACCGGCCGTTTGTGGAGCAGCAGCTGAGAAATGTGCTGGAGTCGGGCACGGAGTCGTGCTTTGACATGTGGTACCGGCTGCGGCGGAAGGAGGGCGGCTACCGGTGCATTCGCTCCATCGGCAAAGCGCTGCGGGGGCGTGACGGACGGGTGGAAAAGATCTGCGGCTTTTCGCTGGACGTTTCAGAGCCGTATCGGATGCTGCTCACGCAGAAAAAACTGCTCGAAGGCCTGCTGCGCGAATACTCCACGGTCTGGCTCGTGGACGGCAAGACGCTGAAGCCGAGGTTGTGGCAGCGCAAGCTGCAGCGCAGCGTCTTTCATGAGTCCGTGGCCGAGACGGAGGAGAAAAGCTATCAGGAGGGCTTCCAGGACTACGCTGAGCGTTGTGTGGCGGACGTTGACCGGGCCGAATTCCTGCGGCAGACCGACTGGAGCATAGTGAAGGAAAAGCTCAGGAGCGGCGGCGTCTACCGGGTGGTTCACCGGCGGCAGTTTCCGCAGGGCGTGGTCTACTATCAGGCGAGCTTTGTGGCGGTGGATCCCTCCGACGAGACGTCCGACTTTGCCGTCGGCTTCCAGAATGTGGACGAAGTGGTGACGGCCGACCAGAAAAAGAGCGAGGCGCTCGCGAAGGCGCTCGATGCTGAGGAGGCCGCCAAGCGCGACCTGGCGGCGTCGCTTGCCAAAGTCACCGAGGACAAGCGCATTCTGGATGCGCTCAGCTCCGACTTCATGGTCGTCTACCACGTAGATCTCACCACGGGAGCGTTTGACGTGCTGGGGCTCAAGGAGCAGACGAACACGAAGGCGCTCCTTGAGTCAAAGCGTATGACGAACTTTGACGACTACGTGAGCGACTACTGCGACCGGTACATGCGGCCGGAAGAGGCCGGCGACTTGCGGGAGGCCCTGCGGTGCAGCCGCCTTCGTGAGGCGTTGGAGAAGTCGCCGCGCGTGACGTTTCACCATCGGATTCTTCCCAACCGCCGCGGCCAGCAGCACTTTGAAGTGCAGATCATTCGCACGGGGGCGGACGAAGGGCGGCAGCAGGCGATCATCGGCATGCGCTGCGTCGACGACATCATGGCGAAGGAGCAGGCTGCCAAGGAAACGCTTCAGGCGGCGCTCACAAAGGTGACCGAGGGCAAGCGCATTCTGGACGCGCTGAGTTCCGACTTCATTGTCGTCTATTACATCGAGCTCAACACGGGCGCGTTTGAGGTGGTGAGCCTTTCGAAGAACACCAATGTCAACGGGTTGCTCGAAAACGGGCATTACGAGCACTTTGATGACTATGCGAGGGTCTATTGCGATCGGTTTGTGGCGCCGGAAGACGTGCCGGCGGTGCGGGAGGCCTTCCGCTGCGGCCGTCTCAAGGCCGAACTCGAGAAGTCGCCTCGAGTGATCTTCCACTACCGCAGCCGTCCCAATCCCTCTGGAAAGCAGTACTTTGAAGTGCAGGTCATCCGCGTGCCGACGGACGACGGGCGTTTTCTGGTGCTCATGGGCGCGCGCTACATTGACGATATCATGGACAAGGAGAAGGCCGTGCAGGCGAAGCTGCAGCAGGCGCTCGAAGAGTCACAGCTGCACAACGAAATCATCTCCGCCATTGGCAAGAGCTATCAGTACATCGCTCGCGTCGACATCGCCGCGAATTTCTACGAAGAGATCGCGGCGACGGGCGACCAGTACCATCTCTCCGGCCGCAGCGGCCGTTTTGACGAACTGGTGACGCAGCGGCTCATTCAGCGCATCGCCGAGCCTTATCGAGAGGCCATGCTGCAGTTCACTGACCTCTCAAAGCTGCCGGAGCGCTTGAAGGATGAGGAGGCCGTCGTGCTCGAGTGCGAGCTCAAGGACGGCAACTGGCACAAATATCGCTTCATCGTGAAAAAGCGTGACGAGTCGGGCGTCGTGACGCATGTGCTGCTGACGATTCGCCGCATCAGCAACGAAAAGCGCAACGAGGAGAGCCTGCTCTACATGGCGGAGTGCGCCCGGAGGGAAGCGGAAGTGAAGTCGCAGTTCCTCTCGAACATGAGCCATGACATCCGCACGCCCCTGAACGGCATTCTGGGAAGCGTGGATCTGGCCGAGCAGCATCCCGATGATCTGGCGGTGCAGGCCAAGGCGCGTGAGTCGGTGCGGGAGAAAGTGCTTGAGCTCACGGCGATCGTGAACAATGTGCTGGACTTGAGCAAGCTGGAGTCGGGTGACTTTGAAGAGCAGTCGATCGTCTTTGACCTGGCGGAAGTGCTTCGTCGGGAGAACGCCAAAATTGAAGCGCAGGCTCTGCAGAAGGGGGTGAAGTACCGGGTGGACTTTGACTTCAGCACCTTGACGCACACGCAGTTTGAAGGGAATCCCGTTTATCTCGCGCGAATTTTGCAGAACGTCGGAGAAAACGCCGTCAAGTTCTCGAAGCCGGGCGGCGAGGTCCGCGTCTGGAGCACCGAGCGGAGCTTTGACGGCGAGATCGCGACGATTGAGTTCTGCTGCGAGGACCATGGCATCGGCATGAGCGAGGCGTTTGCAAAGAAAGCCTTCGACCTCTTCACGCAGGAGGCGCAGACGAGCCGCACGAAGTACTCCGGCACGGGGATGGGGCTTGCGATCGTGAAAAAGCTCATTGACCGCTGCGGCGGCACGGTGGAGCTCAAGACGAAGAAGGGCGAAGGCACGACGGTTGTCATGACGCTGCCCCTGCGCGTTGCGACCGCGGCCAAGGCGGCGCCGCTTCACTGGGAGGACGTGACGGTCGAAGGGCGCCGGGTGCTCGTGGTGGAGGACAACGAGCTCAACATGGAGATCGCCTGCTGTCTGCTGGAAGCCAGCGGCATCGAAGTGGAGCGGGCGGTGGACGGCCTCGAGGCCGTGGAGAAATTCAAGGCGTCCGAGCAGGGACATTTTGATGCGGTCTTCATGGACATCATGATGCCGCGCATGGACGGACTGGAGGCGACTCGCGCCATTCGTGCGCTGGATCGGCGGGACGCGGCGAAGGTGCCCATCATCGCCATGTCTGCCAACGCCTTTGCCGAGGACGTCGCCAAGAGCCGCATCGCCGGCATGAATGATCATCTGGCCAAGCCCATCAATGAGACCATGGTCGTCAATGCACTGAAGAAGTGTCTTGCGGCGGCAGGGCGCTGACTCAAGGACGGCGGGAGGTGCCGCGAGCGTCTTTCGCCGTCATCTTTCTTTCGCAGGAAGGCATGGCGTTTGGATCGGTGGCAAGGGCGGGCGTATTCCAGATCGTTGCTTAATATGGTGGTTTTTCGGTTAAAATCTTTTCGTTGAATTTGACTGAGAAAGCCATGGCTCTGCCGATCAATATTGAAGACCTTCTTGCCAAGCGCTGGATTGAGTCCAACCGGATTGAGTTCAAGGAAGGCTGGAATCCTGATGCGATTTACCACACCATCTGCGCCTTTGCGAACGACTTGGACAACATCGGCGGCGGCTACATTCTCGTTGGCGTCGCCGAGGAGAACGGGTACGCAAAACGGCCGGTATGCGGCATTGCGCCCGAAAAGCTTGACGCGATCCAAAAGGAGATGGTCGGGTTCAACAACTTGATTGATCCGTACTACTGTCCCAAGACGTCAGTGGAGGAGATTGACGGCGCCTTGATTCTTGTCATCTGGGTGCCGGCGGGCGACTATCGGCCTTACAGGGTGCCGACGCGTATCACGGCCAAGCAAAAGGAGCACAAGATCTACGTCCGAACCGGCACGAGTTCGGTGGTGGCGAAGGGCGCCGTGGAGCGAGAGCTTTTCGAGGCGTCCGGCCGAGTGCCTTTTGACGAGCGGGGCAACGGGCAGATTACGGAGAAGGACATTCCCTTGGGAATGCTTCGAGATCATCTGGCCAAAGTGGACAGCCGGCTCTATGACGGCGTGATGCAGCGGCCGGTGCTGGAAACCTTGGAGCAAATGGATTTGCTCGAGGGGCCGACCGAACGCCGGAGGATCCGCAATGTCGCGGCGATGATGTTCTGCGAGACGCCGGAGAAGTTTTTCCCGTACACGCAGGTGGACATTGTTCGGTTTGCCGTGAGTCGCATAGAGACGCCGGATGAAATCACGGAGAATCTGACGATCCGAGGACCGGTTCCGAAGATGATTCGTGACACGATGTCCGTGTTGAGTCAATTGATTCAGCAGAAAATAATCAAACTTCCGGTGGAAGAGAGGATCAATGGGGAGCGGGTGCTGAAGATCACAAACTATCCGATCAAGGCGTTGGAGGAAGTGGTGGTCAATGCGCTTTATCACCGTGATTATTCGATTCGCGAGCCGGTGGAGATCACGATTGAACGAGACTCCATCGCGGTTCTGAGTTTTCCTGGGCCTGATCGTTCGATTTCTGCAGAGAGTTTGCGGCAAGGTCAGAAATTCATTTCGCGAAAGTACCGCAACCGCCGATTGGGCGACTTTTTGCGAGAGCTGCGGTTGACGGAAGGTCGGGCGAGCGGCATCGGAACGATCCAGAGAATGTTGAGGGACAACGGTTCTCCAGAGGCGGTCTTCGAGACGAATGAGGAGAGAAGCTACCTTCTGGTGACAATTCCGATCCACCCGAAGTTTTTGGCAGTGCTAGAAAAAGATTTTGATGTTAAGCAGTTGCTTAGACAGAAATTTGAAAAAATAAGAGGGCAGTTCGAAGACGATCCTTATTTTGATAAGTTGAGATTGGCAAGCATTAAAGAACGGTCAGCCTTGGCTGAAGACGTGCTGAAAGTTATAAAAGTCTGTCAATCGCCAAAATCGGTGCCGGAAATATGCGCTGCTATGCCGAGCTACACGGCTACGCCGCTCAAACGGCAGCTGACGGGACCGTTGGTTGCTCTCGGTGTGTTGAACATGACGGTGCCTGACAGACCCAAGAGCAAATTTCAGAAGTACGTGTCGACAGTGCAGCTCATTGCAGAAGATTGAAAGCGTTGTCGGTGAGAAAACGATCATGGGCGCAAATGCGCCCATGATGGGACGGGATCAAGAAGGCTGAACCGGCTCCTGGAGCGGCCGGGTGGGAAGCAGACTGCGTTCGGCATCATGGGCGCAAATGCGCTCATGATGGGACGGGATCAAGAAGGCTGAACCGGCTCCTGGAGTGACCGGGCGGGAAGCAGTCCACGTTCGGCATCATGGGCGCAAATGCGCTCATGATGGGATGGGATCAAGAAGGCTGAACCAGCTCCTGGAGCGGCAGGGCGGGAAGCAGACTGCGTTCGGCATCATGGGCGCAAATGCGCTCATGATGGGACGGGATCAAGAAGGCTGAACCGGCTCCTGGAGTGACCGGGCGGGAAGCAGTCCACGTTCGGCATCATGGGCGCAAATGCGCTCATGATGGGATGGGATCAAGAAGGCTGAACCAGCTCCTGGAGCGGCAGGGCGGGAAGCAGACTGCGTTCGGCATCATGGGCGCAAATGCGCTCATGATGGGACGGGATCGAGAAGGCTGAGCTGGCTCCTGGAGCGGCTGGGCGGGAAGCAGTCCGCGTTTGGCATCATGGGCGCAAATGCGCCCATGATGGGGTGGGATCAAGAAGGCTGAATCGGTTCCTGGAGCGGTCGGGCGGGAAGCAGACTGCGTTCGGCATCATGGGCGCAAATGCGCTCATGATGGGACGGGATC
>CAVJUB010000032.1:14265-20846 GCA_963652545.1 Hallella faecis
CGCCGTAGAATTCCCGAGCGTCGGTACAATGCCGGCCTCCCGAAATTTCCAAAGGGGAATCAATGGCGGTCTTTGAAGACGTGGTGCTAGGTTTTGACTTCGGCGAAGTGCGCATCGGCGTGGCGGTGGGGAACGGCCTCACGGCGTCGGGGCGGGCGCTGAAGATCATTGACGGCCGCACCAAGAAGAAGTGGGCTGACATCGCGGACGTCATTCGCGAGTGGCAGCCGGCGGCCTTGATTGTCGGTCTGCCGAGACACAAGGACGGCACGCCGCATCAGGTGACGGCCATGGCGCTCAAGTTTGCAAGAAGTCTTGCCGGCCGCACGGGGCTCCCCGTCTGGATGGCCGACGAGCGCTTTACGTCGGTGGAGGCGGAGCGCCGGGTGGATCCGGGCGAGGCGCTTGACGCTGAGGCGGCCGCCGTGATTTTGGAACAGTGGTTTATGGAAGGGTGCCCGAGGCGGCGCCCCGAGGACGGAATTTAAAAAATGCGCAAGATCATCGCCTGCGGGCGCTTCCTTTCGGTGTTTGCCTACACCGTCTGCTGTCTTTTCCTGATCGCCTTCGTGTTTCCGCGGGCGGACTTGGAGAAGAAGGGCCGCATCATTCAGACGTGGGCTGGAAAGCTCGTTGCCTGGCTCGGCATCAAGGTCGTCGTGACCGGGATGGAGCATGTGACGAATCCCGCGGTGCATGCCTGCGGCGTGACGCCGGGTGAGAAGGGGCGCCTCGTGGTGTCAAACCACGTGTCGTTTCTGGATATCTTCACTTTGGACTCCGTGCTTCCTTCTGGGTTTGTCGCGAAGGCTGAGATCGCGAAGTGGCCGGTTTTCGGCGGCATTGCGAAGGCCGTGGGCACGATCTTCATTGAGCGCGGCAACAAGAAGGCGCTGCTGGGGATCGGCGCCAACATGAAGGCGGCGATCGAAGCGGGCCGGACGCTGCTGATGTTCCCCGAAGGCACGACGTCCAATGGCACGGGGCTGCTGAAGCTTCATGCCAATCTCTTTGACGCCGCCGCGAAGACAGGGGCTGACGTGATCCCCGTGGTGCTTCGCTACAAGAGCCGCGGTGAAATCACGACGGCGCCGGCGTACGTGGGAAAGACAGGTCTTTTTGAATGCCTTTGGAACGTGGTGAACACGCCGGACCTCACCGTCGAGGTGATCGTGGGCGAGCCCTTCACGGGTGAAGACCGTCACTCGCTTTGCAAGAAGGCGAGCGCGGTGATGAGCCGGGCGATCGGCGTCGAGGATCCCTTGGCGGAAAAGCCGGCGGCCGTGCCTGAGGAAGCGGTTGTTCAGATGAAGGCCGCGCCCGCGGCGGAGGCGCTTCATGCCTGAGGAAGCCGCGCTGCCTGAGGGGATCTACCGCGAGACGTTTGAGGTGACGGCGGGCGACATCGACGTCCTGCAGCACGTCAACAACCGCGTCTATCTGCGCTGGATTGAGACGGTGGCGACGAACCACTCCGCCAAGAAAGGCTACGACGCGCGAAAGTACCTCGAGATGGGCAGCGTCTGGGTCGCGCGGGAGCACTGGATCGAGTACCTGCGGCCCTGTGTTCTGGGCGACCAGGTGA
Source organism: Hallella faecis (assembly GCA_963652545.1). Taxonomy (GTDB): domain Bacteria; phylum Pseudomonadota; class Gammaproteobacteria; order Burkholderiales; family Burkholderiaceae_F; genus Duodenibacillus. Next base: position 15,851 of record CAVJUB010000032.1, read on the forward strand.
CGGTCTACACGTGGGTGGAGGCGACGGATGAAAGCCGATGCCTGCGCCGCTACGTGATGACGAAGGCGGGGAAGGTCGTCTGCAACGCCGCCACCGAATGGGATTTCATCAGCTTTGCCACCAAGCGCCGCACGGCGATTCCGCCGGCCTTGCTGGACGCCTTTCGCCTCATTCCGGCGGGCGACGAGCGGCTCAAGGCGCTGGGGATTGCGCGGCCGCTGCGCTACCGGTCGGATTTGGCGGCCGGCGAGGCGTGACGCTTTCGGCCTCATCCGTCGGGATGAAATGCGTGAGCGTTTGTGAAAAAGCGGGGGCGGCAGCCCCCTTTTTCATGAGGAGGCGCCGCATGACGCCCCGCACCGTGTCATAATCGATTGATCAGCGGGCTGAATGGGTGTTCAGTCCCTATTTTGTCTCATATTCACGAATGTCTTTAGCCGATCCTTTTCTTCGCATTGAGGACGTGACCTTCAGCTACGCCAAGCGCGTGATTCTGAACGACGTCAGCCTCAGCTTCGGGCGCGGCCAGGTCGTGGCGATCATGGGCGGCTCGGGCATGGGGAAGACCACGCTCCTGAAGCTCATCGGGGGACTGCTTTCGCCGCAGAAGGGCCGCATCGTCTTCGACGGCGAGACGATGAATCCTGCCGACCAGCCTTCGATCTATCGCATGCGCCGCCGCATGGGGATGCTGTTTCAGTTCGGCGCCCTTTTCACCGACCTCTCCTGCTTTGACAATGTGGCGTTCCCGATGAGGGAGCAGACGGATTTGGACGAAGAGACGATCCGCGACCTCGTCTTGATGAAGCTGGACGCCGTGGGTCTTCGCGGCGCCGCAAGCCTGATGCCCTCCGCCATTTCGGGCGGCATGGCAAGGCGCGTGGCCCTGGCGCGCGCGGTGGCGCTCGACCCGGCGCTCATCATGTACGACGAGCCCTTTGCGGGGCTTGACCCCATCTCGATGGGCATCACGGCGCAGCTCGTGAGAAAGCTCACGGACGCCTTGAACGCCGCCAGCCTCATCGTGACGCATGACGTCGCGGAGACGTTTGCGATTGCGGACTACGTCTACATGATCAACGCCGGGCGCATTTCCGCGCAGGGCACGCCCGACGAACTCATGGCGTCGGACGATCCCTACGTGAAGCAGTTCATCAACGGCCACACCGACGGCCCCGTGAAGTTCCACTATCCGGCCGAGCCCCGGAGCGAGGCCTACGGCCTGAAGGGGGCGGCATGACGTTTTTGTACAACCTGATCGCAGCCCTCGGGGGCTGGGTCTTGAAGCAGGTGAGAGGCTGCGGCAAGCTCGCCATCTTCTCCTGGCACGTGCTGCTGCGGCTGCCGGCGGGGCTTTCCCGCTTCTGGCTCGTGGTGCAGCAGGTGCACTTCATCGGGAACTACTCCCTGGTCATCATCTCGGTTTCGGGCCTTTTCGTGGGCTTCGTGCTGGGGCTGCAGGGGTACTACATCCTCGTGCGCTACGGCAGCGAGCAGGCGCTGGGCGTCTTGGTCGCCGTGTCCCTTTTGCGCGAACTGGGGCCCGTCGTGACGGCGCTTTTGTTTGCGGGGCGCGCCGGCACGTCGCTCACCGCGGAAATCGGCCTCATGCGAGCGGGCGAGCAGTTGACGGCCATGGAGATGATGGGCGTGGATCCCTTGCGCCGCATCATCATTCCGCGCTTCTGGGGCGTGCTGATTTCGATGCCGGTGCTGGCCATCATCTTCTCGGCGATCGGCATTCTCGGCGCCTGGGTCGTGGGGGTGGAGCTGATCGGCTGCGACAACGGCGCCTTCTGGTCTCAGATGCAAAGCGGCGTGGACATCTACACGGACGTCATCAACAGCGTGATCAAGAGCTTTGTGTTCGGCATCATCGTGGGCCTCGTGTCGCTCTTTCAGGGCTACAGCTCGCGACCGACGCCCGAAGGCGTCTCCCGCGCGACGACGCGCACCGTCGTCATCAGCTCTCTTTTGGTTCTGGGCGTGGACTTTATGATGACCGCCCTCATGTTCTCCGGAATCTGACGAATTACCTTCACAGAAGACAAAATCATGGAACGCAAACGCACGGAATTTCTGGTCGGCCTCTTCGTTATCGCTGGCTTTCTGGCGCTGCTCTTTGTGTCGCTCAAGGCGGCGAATCTGGGCAACTTCTCCTTCAGCGCAAGCACCTACGAGGTGACGGCGAAGTTTGACAACATCGGGGGCCTCAAAGCCCGCGCGCCGGTGAAGAGCGCCGGCGTCGTCGTGGGCCGCGTCCGCGACATCGTCTTTGACGGGGCGGACTTCCAGGCGAAGGTGACGATGGACATCGACAGCGCCTACAAGTTCCCGACCGACACGTCGGCCAACATTCTCACGTCGGGCCTTCTGGGCGAGCAGTACGTGGGGCTCTCCGCGGGCGGCGAGGAGGATGACCTCCAGAACGGCAGCAAGATTCAGCGCACGCAGTCGGCGATCGTTCTGGAAAGCCTCATCAGCCAGTTCATGTACCAGATGGCCGAAAAGGGCGGGGATGAGAAGAAATGAGCGCCATGACGTTTAAGCGAGCCTTTGCGGCGACGGCCGCGGCGGGTGCTCTCCTTCTCGCGGGCTGCGCCTCGGTGCCCGACAATGCCGGACAGAATCCGAACGACCCGTGGGAGAAGATGAACCGCCAGACGTTCGTGATGAATGCGGCGATTGACGAGTACTTCGCCCGGCCGATCGCCAAGGGCTACATCTGGCTGGTGCCGCAGTGGGGGCGCGATCGCGTCTCAGGCGTCTTTTCGAACCTGGGCGAACCTGCCAATGCCTTGAACAACGCCCTGCAGGGCAAGGGCGAGGGCGCCGCGGTGTCGGTCTTCCGCCTGTTGATCAACACCACGTTCGGCCTGGGCGGCATGTTTGACGTCGCAGGCAGCGTGGGCGGACAGGCCGAGCGCAGCGAGGACTTCGGGCAGACGCTTCAAGTCTGGGGCGTGCCGACGGGGCCCTACTTCGTGATTCCGTTCCTCGGTCCCTCCACCGTGACGGACGCTTCGGGCCGCGTCGTGGGCTACTTCACGTCGCCCATGACCTACGTGGATGACGACGTCGTCTCGTGGAGCGCGTGGGGCGTCGCGGCGCTTGACATGCGCGCGAAGATGATGCCGGCGACGGACCTTCTGCGTGACGCGGTGGATCCTTACGTGATGGCGCGCGAAGCGTACCTCTCCAATCGCCGCAATGCGGTCTACGACGGCGAGCCGCCCCTGACGCTCACGCCCGACGAATTTGAAGATGAAGACGAAGACGCGGCGAAGCCTGCCGCAAAGGAAGCGAAATGATTACGCGACGCATGTTGGTCACGGCCGCCGCGGCCGCGGTGATGGCAATGTCGACTCCGACGTGGGCCGGCTTGCAGCAGGATGATCCCGACGGCTGGATCGTCGAGATGAGCAACAAGATCATCGGCGACATTCGCGACAACGCCAAGCTTGCGGCGGCGGATCCCGCTGAAGTGAAGAAGTTCGTGGACAACGTCGTGATGCCCGCCGTGGACTTCGTGCGCATGACGCGCATGGCCGTGGGGCCGAAGTGGCGCCAAGCCACCGAAGAGCAGCGCGCGGAGCTGCAGCGCCTTTTCCGCGCGCAGCTGACGAACGTCTACTCCGGCGCGCTGGCGACGGTGAAGGATCAGACCGTGAAGCTCGCGCCCAATCGCGTGAAGGCGACGGAAACCGACGCCGTGGTGCGCACGCTGCTCGTGTCGCCCGGCAAGCCGGACATGCGCATCAACTATCGCCTGAAGAAGGTGAAGGGCGACTGGCGCATCATTGACGTGGACGTCGAAGGCATCTGGCTCGTGGACAACTACCGCAACCAGTTTGCGTCCGTCGTCAACACCGACGGCATTGAAGGGCTCATCAAGAGCCTGAAGGAAAAAGTCGGCGAGGCGAAGTGATGCGCGTCACGGAAAAGAAATTCACCCGCACGCACGCGATGGCCGTGAAGGCGCAGGTGCTCGCGGCGGCGGAGAAGGGCGACGCGGAGCTGGACCTTTCCGAGGTGGAGAGCGCGGACAGCTCGGCGGTGGCGGTCGTGATGGCCTGGGTGCGCCGGCTGGAGGCGAAGGGGCTGACGCCGGTGATCCGCCGCGTTCCGGCGAAGATGACGGCGCTGATGAGCCTCTACGGCGTCTCCGAGCTTCTGGCGGGCTACATCGCTGCGTAGGCAGCAAGCTTTGCCGCCGAAGAAGGCTGGTCGATCGAGAGGTTGGCCGGCCTTTTTGCTGCCTGCAGCGGCGATTTTGCCTCTGAGGAAAGCTATGGCAACTTCGGGAAAATGGCTGCTCGAATGTTTTGGAGTTTTGACGGGGCATGAAGTGGGGTCAGGCTAGTAATGACGGGGGCTGCAGGGTTTTTTCGTTTTTTTAGTTCGTAGGCGTGTTCGATGGCAGGGAAGACGGGGACGCGTCCATGAAATGAAGGGGGAGAAAAGTCTGGGAGGCCTTGCAATGATTGGTGCGAGCGGGGATTGGAGAAGCCGAAGGCGCCAAGGTATGGCAAGAGTCGGATTTTTTGCGTGGGACAACCCAAGTGACCTGGCAAACGACACAAAGTTGGCCCGCCTTGATCGTGATGAGAAGTTTTGGAGTTTGGACGGGGTGTGAGGCGGCTTCAGACCAATAATGACGGGGCTTGTAGGGATTTTTCGTTTTTTCGGTTCATAGGCGTGTTCGGTTGTCAGGATGGCGCGAGCACGCCTATAAGATAAAAAAGTTGAAAAGCCTGGGAAGGCTTGCAGTGATTGGCGTGAGCAGGGATTGAAAGGGGGCGAAAGTCCTAAAGAATGGCGGGTGAAGAAAAGGAGCCGAAAACTTTTTTCGCAAAAGGTCTTGACAGCTTCGGAAATCCATTCCATAATGCGCACCTCAGTTTCGCTGAGACACAAATGGCGCATTAGCTCAGTCGGTTAGAGCAGAGGAATCATAATCCTTGTGTCCGCGGTTCGAATCCGTGATGCGCCACCA
>CAVJUB010000033.1:0-20549 GCA_963652545.1 Hallella faecis
AAGGCAACGGCTGCTGCCGCACAGCATCCCGGCGTCAGAGAGCGAAGGAGTTTCATGAGGGAGTGTTTTCCTTGGTTTTGAGAACGTAGCGAGGACGGTGCTTCGCCTCGGTGTAAATGCGCCCGATGTACTCGCCGAGAACGCCGATGCCGATCAACTGCACGCCGCCCAGAAAGAGAACGACACAAAGCAGCGACGGGTAGCCCTGCACCGGGTTGCCGAAAAGAAGCTTCTGCAGCACGATGACCGTGATGTAAACGAAGGCGACAAGCGAGATGAAGCCCCCGACGTACGTCCAGATGCGCAGCGGGAAGGTCGAAAAGGACGTAATGCCCTCCAAGGCGAGGTTCCAGAGCTTCCAGCCGTTGAACTTCGATTCGCCGGCGACGCGCTTCTCGCGCACGTACTCGACAATCGCCGTCTTGCCGCCGCCCCAGCTCAGAATCCCCTTCATGAAGAGGTTGCGCTCCGGAAGCGACTTGATGATCTCCACGTTCTGCCGCGAGAGCAGCCGGAAGTCACCGACGTTGGGCTCGATGTGGTTCGTGCTGATGGAGTTGTGAAGGCGATAGAACCACTCCGCCGTCTTGCGCTTCAGCCACGTGTCGGACGATCGGTCGGCGCGCTTGGCGAGCACCATGTCGAAGCCCTCCTCCCACTTGGCGATGAGCTTCGGAATGACGCCGATGGGATCCTGCAGATCGACGTCGATTGGAATTGCGGCGTCCCCGGTGCAGTGCTCGAGTCCGCAAAAAAGCGCCGGCTCCTTGCCGAAGTTTCGCGTGAAGGACAAGGCCTTCACCAGCGGATCCTTGGCGGCCCGTCCGTTGATGATGTCTTCCGTGCGATCGCGGCTGCCGTCGTTCACAAAGACGATTTCCACTACATAGCCGGGCAGCTCGAGCTCACGGCGAACGGTGTCGTAGAAGATGTTGATCGTCGCCTCTTCATTGAAGACAGGAACGATCAAAGAAATGGTCCTGGTCATGGGGCGAAGACGAAGTAGCGGGAAAGAAGGAAGCCCAGCACATAGCTCACCGCGCAGTAGACGATGAAGGTGAGGACGGGGTGAATAGCGAGCGAATCTCCCGCAGTGCCGCAAGCAAAGCTCAGCAGCGCCATGACGGCGCTCATCTTGAGGAACTTCGCCGTCGTCGGACGCTGCTTGAACGTAAAGCGAGCGTTCGCAAAGAAGCTCACGGTCACTGCCGCGAAGAACGCCGCCAAATTGCCGACGGACTGTGTCAGTCCAAGCGTCACGAGAGAGAAGAAGACCGCGGCGTGAACCGCCGTATTGACAACGCCGACCAGTCCGTAGCGGACAAACTCCGTCAGCCGTTGAAAAGAGAAAATCGAGGGACGATTTAATTTGCAAGCCGAATCAACGGGTTGCGAAGTGTGTATTGTGGGGGGGGGTACTCATACAAATTTCACCGGGATCAATGATCCGACGGCGCATTTTACCGATCACTTTCGAAATCTGACAAAACGCCGTCGAATCATTGCCTGCCTATTGAAATCGCAGCAACCGCACCAACCGCTTCTCAAACCAGTAGAGCGGCACCGCAGCGGCGAACGCGAGCAAAAAAGTGAGCGCCGTAATAAGCGTGATGTTGACCGCTGTGTGCGTGTTCACATGGAGCCCCGTATATTTCTGCACTACGTCCATGGCGAGCATGTGAACGAGGTAGATCCAATACGTGTGCTCCGCCGTGAAGGTCAGAGCGCGGCTCTGAAATTCGATGTCCTTCACCGCCGCAAAGAACGAGACCGCCTGCAGCACCACAAAAGGCGACAAGTTGCCGAAAAAGAGCTCATCGGGCTTTCCCAGCTGCAGCGACCAGCTCTTCGTAAAACGGTAGACGCACCACGAGGCAAAGACGAAGACCAGCGCCGAACACCAGCGCTGCCGCACAGTGAACTTCACGCGACGCAACAACCCGCCCAAAAAGAAGAATCCCATAAATCCCATGAAGTAGTGGAAGTTGAAACGGCCGAAGGGATCCATCGACCAGCCGTAGTAGTGGCGAGCACAGGCAAAAATCACGGCAGCTGCCAGCCAGAGGATGACGTAGTAGCCCGCAAGCTTCACGCCCTCCGGCGTCGTGAAGAGGTGCTGAAAGAGCGGCACGGTGAGGTAGAGCCCCACGAGCGCGTACATGAACCACAAGTGGAAGTTCACGTCACCCCGAAAAATGCGGCTCACCCAATCCGACACCGTCCAGTGGCGCACGAAGAGATAGATGACGAACGTCAGAATGAGCGGAATGAGAATGCGGGAGAAGCGGCGCTTCAGAAAGTGGCCGAGCGGCATCGGCGGCTTTTCCGTAAAAAGAAAGTACCCCGACAAGATGAAGAAGAGCGGCACCGCCAGTCGGGCGGCAGCATCAAACTTGACGCAGGTCTTCCAATAATCCGAGAAGGAGTAGAAGCCCTGACAGGAGACGTGAATGAGGATGACAAAGAGACAGGCGGCGATGCGGATCAGATCCGGACCAGCCAGACGAAGTCTTCCGACGCGACGAATGCCCGACGATTCAACAGCTGACTTAGGCGCGGGGGGGGGGTATTCGTATATTTCACTTGTTTATTCATTGCAATACTTTATCAAATAATAACATCTTAACCAGTTGTTTGGCATCTGCATTGATCAACCTAACAACGAGCATCCAGCAGGACCTGACGTCCGCGGATTCTGCCACCGTCTTCAGAAAAACGTCGTTCATTGCGTCGTGACATCATCCGATCACACCTCCTTTGCCCCTCGCAGCGCCTCTTGCAAACCGCAACATTCCCGCCGAAACGACGCCCGCCGGTGCGTGCGATAATTCGCCGACTTCAAGCAAGGATCCCCTAAAAAGAATGACCTCCCCGAGCCTCATCGGCGCCCAGCTGCGCCGACTCGGCCACGCCGTGACGGCGAGCCTCGCGGACTATGTCCGCAACCGTCCGCAGGCCCGCAAGCGCCTCGCGGCGGTCATGCTCGCAGGCGCCGTGCCGCCGGCCGTTCTCGCGGGATTCATTCTGGCGATTCCCGAGGAGTCCATTGATCCCGCCAAGCTGCAGCGCGTCGTTTTCACGCCGGTGCGCCTTCCCGACCTTCGCTCCCAGATCACCTTCTCGGCGCCCGTGAACGAACCGATGACGCGTGACACGCGCATCCGCGCCAACGACACGCTCACATCCCTCTTTGCGCGCCTCAGCATCCGCGACGCGGAGGCGTTCAACTTCATCACCGCCGAGCCCGCCGCGCACGAACTGGTCATTCCTCGACGCGGGGAATTCGCGGCGGCCGACCTGGCCGCCGACGGCCGCCTCACCCGGCTCTCGCTTTACTTTGATGATCCGGAGAGCAGCGAAGGACGCGTTCTGGAAGTGACGAGGCGCGACGGCAAGCTCGCTCTCGCCGAAAAGCCCTTTCACTTTGACGTTCAGACCGCCATGGTGAGCGGCACCGTCGCCGGCAATCCGGACGCAAGCTTCAAAGACGCTTCCGTCCCCTCGGGCATCATCGCCCAGATGCATGACGCGTTTGACTTCGACCGGGACGCCGTCGCTGATCTCGTCACAGGCGACGCCTTCCGCCTCATTTATGAAGCGAAGTACGCCAACGGCAGCTTCGTGCGCTACGGCCGGCTGCTTGCGATGAGCTTTGACCACGCGGGGAAGACGTCCGACTGGTTCTGGTTTGACAACGACGGCCGCGGCGGCAACTTCTTTGACGACGAAGGCCGGATCGCCAAGCGAGTCTTCATGCGCATTCCGCTGGACGTGAAGAGCGTGAGCTCGGAGTTCGCCCCCCTGCGCCGCCACCCGATCACGGGCGTTCTGCGTCCGCATCAGGGCACGGACTTTCGCGCGCCCTGGGGCGCCACCGTGCGCGCCGCCGCCGACGGCGAAGTCGTCTACGCCGGCATCGGCACGGGCTACGGCAACTACATCCGCCTGCAGCACGGCCCTGAATACCAGACTGTCTACGCCCATCTCTCCCACATTGCTCCGGAAGTCGTAAAAGGCGCGCAGGTGAAGTACGGCCAGCTCATCGGCCGCGTGGGGCAGACGGGGCTGGCCACCGGGCCGCACCTTCACTATGAACTGAAAGTGGACGGCGTGCAGATCAACCCCATGACGGCGTACCTTCCGGACCGGCTCGAGCTCTCTCCCTACCAGCTTGCCCAGATGCAGGTGCGCATCACACCCCTGAAAGCGAAACTGAAGCTTCTCTCCCGCGTGCAGACCGCGCGCAGCGCCGTCCATACGCCTGAGCGCTAGAATTTTCGTCCCTTGCGGCGCCAGCAGGCGCCGTTTTCTTTTTTCGGCGATTGTCATGCAGAAGACGATTACGCTCGGCCTGATGTCGGGCACGAGTCTGGACGGCGTGGATGCCGTCGCAGTGGATTTTGCGGGGAAGGAACCCGTGCTGCGCGGGCACTATCACGCGCCTTTTTCCGACGAACTCCGCGGCGAGCTGCTCGCGCTCTGCTCGCCGGGCGACAACGAAATCGACCGGGCAGGCCGCGTTTCCGTCACGCTCGCAAAGCTCTACGCCCAGGCGATCGCCGAGCTCCTCAACACCGCCGACATCCCCGCCAAGGAAGTGGCCGCCGCCGGCATCCACGGCCAGACGATCCGCCATCGCCCCGCCGAAGGCTGGACGCTGCAGCTCAACAACCCGGCGCTCGTCGCCGAACTTTCCGGCCTCAACGTCATCGCCGACTTCCGCTCCCGCGACGTCGCCGCCGGCGGCGAAGGCGCCCCGCTCGTGCCGGCCTTTCACGCGCAGGTCTTCACAGGCGACGTCGCCCGCAGCATCGTCAACATCGGCGGCATCTCCAACATCACTTTTCTGCCTCCGGTGAAGAGCTACGGCACGGTGACGGGCTTTGACTGCGGTCCGGGGAACCTTCTTCTGGACGCCTGGTGCATGAAGCACCTTGACCGCCCCTACGACGCAGGCGGCCGCTGGGCGGCGACGGGCGCGGTGAACGAAGCGCTGCTCGCCCGGCTCATGAGCGAGCCCTACTTCGCGAAAGAACCTCCGAAGAGCACCGGGCGCGAGCTCTTCAACCTCGCGTGGCTGGAAGCGATTCTCGCGGGCATGCCCAAGCTCTCCGCCGCCGACGTGCAAGCCACCCTCACCGAATTCACCGCGAAGGGCATCATCGACGCCGTCACGCGCTTTGCCTCCCGCACGAAGGAAATCTACGTCTGCGGCGGGGGAGCGCTCAACCGCACGCTCATGTCCGCTCTGCAGCGGCTTGCGGGCGACATTGCGGTGAAGTCCACCGAAGCGCTGGGCGTTGCGCCGATGCACGTCGAAGCCATGGCGTTTGCGTGGCTCGCATGGGCGTTTTTGAAGCGTCAGGCGGGGAACCTTCCGGACGTGACGGCCGCGACCGGACCCCGCCTCCTGGGCGCACTCTATCCGCATTGAAAACACAGGCGCTTCGACGCCTGTCCCAGTGCGTCAAAGCCCTCAGCGCGCCTGCCGATTTTTCAACCGGCGGGCGCGTTTTCTTTTCCTTTCTGTTGCTCAAGACGCGTCCGCCGCGGCTTTTTCCTTGAAAATCTGACGGAAATCAGCGCGAGCCGGTCCCAAACCGGGTTGCAATTCCTTACAATGCGCGCCTCCCGCCGTTTTCTTTTTCAGCCGCCCGCCTTTCCTCCCCATCGAGTCGCGAGACGCCCGGCCCTTTGTTGTTGCGACGGGTTTTGTTTTCCCAAGCGAAAAAATGTCTCTGCTGACCTCCCTCAAAAATGCGGTTTCGCACCTGCCGATGGCGCCGTTTCATCCGGTGAGCTTCGACTGCCTCCGCAACTACAACATGCACCTCTTCTCGCGCGACGTGAGCGCGGGGCTGACGGTGGGCATGGTGGCGCTTCCCCTGGCCATGGCCTTCGGCATCGCCTCCGGCGTGCCGCCCGAGGCGGGCATCTACACCGCCATCATCGCGGGCTTTCTCATTTCCGTCTTCGGCGGCTGCCGCGTGCAGATCGGCGGCCCCGCGGGCGCCTTCATCGTCATCATCTACGGCATCATCGCGCAGTACGGTCTTTCGAACCTCCTCATTGCGACGATCGGCTCAGGCATTCTCCTTTTCCTCATGGGGCTCTTCAAATTAGGGAGCTTCATCCGCTTCATCCCCGTCTCCATCGTGATCGGCTTCACGAACGGCATTGCGGTGCTGATCGGCCTCTCGCAGGTGAAGGACTTCCTCGGCCTTACGATTGAAAAAATGCCCGCAGGCTTCTTTGGGCAAATTGATGCGCTCGCAAGCCACATCGGCACCCTGAACCCCTACGCCTTCGGCGTCGCGCTCGTGAGCTTTCTGGTCGTGAAGTTCTGGCCCAAGGGCTACGCCATGAGCGGCCCCGCCTGGAAGCGCTGGATTGCGCACCTGCCGGGCACGGTGATCGTGCTCGTTCTTTCCACGGTCGTCGTCTCCGTGTTCAACCTCCCCGTGGAAACGATCGGCAGCAAGTTCGGCGGCATCCCGCAGAAACTGCCTGACCTCGCCATTCCCGACCTGAGCTTCTCCGCGCTTCGCGGCCTCGTGGGGCCGATGATCACGATCGCGCTTCTGGGCGCCATCGAAAGCCTTCTCTGCGCCCGCGTGTCCGACGCCATGACGGACGACCGTCATGACCCCAACCAGGAGCTGATGGGCCAGGGCATCGCAAACTTCATCGTTCCCTTCTTCGGCGGCATTCCGGCCACAGGCACCATCGCCCGCACGGTGACGAACATCAAGAGCGGCGCCGCGAGTCCCGTCGCAGGCGTCGTGCACGCCCTGACGCTGCTCGTCGTGATTCTTGCGGCGGCGCCTCTCGCAAGCGACATTCCGCTTGCCGCCCTCGCCGCCATCCTGATGTTCGTTTCCTGGAACATGGGCAACTGGAAGGAATTCTCCCGCCTGAAGTCGATGACGATGAGCTACAAGGTGACGCTCGTCGCCACCTTCATCCTCACGGTGGTCTTCGACCTCACGGTCGCCGTGGAAGTGGGCCTCGTCATCTCCTGCGTGTTCTTCATCTACCGCATGAACACGCTCACGCGCGTCGTGCCGGAAACGCTGCCCTTTGACATGCCCGCAGGCGTGGAAGCGTGGAAGCTCACGGGCGCCCTCTTCTTCGGCTCCGTGTCGAAATTGGAAGGCATCACCGATCCGAAGCGCCTCACCGCGAAGGACGCCGCCAAGGTCGTGATTCTTGACTTCACCGACCTCCTCAACATCGACAACTCCGCGATGGACATCCTCGCCGTCTACATGCGCGCCTTGAAGCGCCGCGGCCACGAGCTCATCATCGCCGGCGCCTCGGGCCATCCGCTGCGCCAGCTGAACCGCACGGGCATCGCCCAGTCGCTCGGACCCAACCTGGTCCCCGACAAGCTCTTTGCCGACAAGCGGGCGCGCGACCTCATCGCCGAGATGGACAAGCGCGAAAACGACGGAAAGCCGACGATCTAACCCGTCGCCGCCATCCGCTTCGAGGCCGCAGCCGGTTTTTCCGCCTGCGGCCTCGCCTTTTATCCGCCTTGCTCGAGGATGCCTTCATGGGATGTCACCTGAATCCAACTGCGAACGGCTTTCGCCGCGTGCTCTCCGCCGGACTGTACGTGGACAAGTCCGAGCTCATCGCCTACACAAACGCCGTCCTTTTCACCGACCGGCGCCTCTCCTGCGTCACCCGGCCGCGGCGTTCCGGCAAGTCCTTTGCGGCGCAGATGCTGGCCGCCTACTACACGCGAGGCGACGACAGCCGCACGCTCTTTGCGCCCTTCAAGATCAACGGCACGCGCACGGAATTTCTGCAGCCGCTCGGCCTCACGGCGCCGCCCTTTGACACCTGGCTCAACCGCTGCGACGTCATTGTCTGGGACCTGGTGGACGCCGTCACCCGATCGCCGCACCCGTCCCTTGGCGCGCTCTGCCGCGCAACCGCCGCCGAACTGCACGACGCCTTTCCTTCCGTCCCGTTTTCTCCCGACGCTTCACTTCCTCGCCTCCTGCAGGAAATCCATCAGCACACCGGGCGGACCTTCTTTTTCATCATTGACGAGTGGGACATTCTCTTTCGAGAGGCGCCAGACCAAACCGCGCTTCAAGCTGAGTACCTTGCGCTCCTGCAGGCGCTCTTTGACCGCCCATCCTTTGACTTTCTGGCGGGCGCCTACCTCACGGGCATCCTGCCCATTCGCCGCAACGACGGTCTTCCTGAACTCGCCGGCTTTCAGGAATTTCATCCGCTCGCGCCTTCCGTGCTGGCGCCGCTGGCGGGCTTCACGGAAGCCGAAGTGCGGGCGCTTTGCGAAGCCACCGGCGAACGGTTTGAAGCGCGGCGCCAGTGGTACGACGGGTATCCGCTTCCGGACGGCAATCGGCTCTACAACCCATACTCCGTCATCCAGTCGCTTCTCAACCATCGATGCGCGAGCTACTGGCCGCTGACGACGAGCCTTGAATTTCTGACGCACTGCCTTCGACTGGATTTTCCAGGACTGAGCGAGGCTGTCCGAGCACTCCTTGAGGACCGGGCCTGCCGCCTTGCGCCCGGCGACTTTGCCAACGACCTTCATCAACTTCACAGCCGAGACAACGTCCTCACGCTACTCGTGCACCTGGGTTACCTCGCCTGGGATCCGGCGCGCGAAGAAGCCGTCATTCCCAACGAAGAAATTCGCCGGGCGTTCTTCGAAGCCGACGGCATCCGCTACGATTCCGTCCTCGGCGCTTCCCGCTGACGCTTTGAAGCCGACTTCTAAAATTTTTCTGGAACTTCCCCTCCATGACTTTCCGCCGCCTCGCCGCTCTCGCGGCCGCCCTCTTCGTCACCGCCTCCGCCGTTCACGCCGGCGCTTTGGAGGACAACCTCAAGGCCAAGATTCTCTCCACCACCGGCATGCAGGTGGATCAGATCAACAAGACGCCCGTGGACGGGATCTACGAAGTCGTGATCGGCCGTCGTCTTTTCTACGTCGACAAGACGGGGGGCTACCTCTTTGTGGGAAAGATCTTTGAAACGGCCACTGAAACCGACCTCACCACCAAGCGCATCGAAGACATCAACCGCATCGACTGGAAGACGCTGCCGCTCCAAGACGCCGTCCGCGTCACCTACGGCAAGGGCGAGCGCAAGGTCGTGGTCTTCACCGACGCGAACTGCTCCTTCTGCGCCATGCTGGAACGCAATCTGCGCGCCGCGGGAAATGTGACGGTCTACAACTTCATCTACCCGATCCTCAACTCCGAAGCCGTCGCCCGCAATATCATCTGCTCCAAGAATCCGTCCAAGTCCTGGCAGGACCACATGCTCTCGGGCGCGATGCCGCCTGAAGCCGTCAAGACCTGCGACAGCGCAGTGCTCAACCGCAACATCGCGCTCGGCCGCAAGTTCGGACTCAACGCGACGCCGGCCATTCTCTTTGAAGACGGCCTCTTCAATCAAGGGGCGATGAGCGCCGATGCGCTCGACGCCCGCTTGAACGCCACGCGAAAGAAGTAGCCTCTGGTTGATTGGGCAACGAGCCTGAAACTTCAGTTTTGCCGCGAGTTCGATCACGGCGTCCGCTGGCGTTTCCGTCCCGTGCGCAAGCACGCCTGTCGATTCACATTGGGCGAGCGTAGCGTCTAATTGCCAGTAGCTGAAGCAAAGAAAATCCTAAAAACATTGCCTCCACGCCTTTCAGATTCAGTACGACGGATTACTTCTGCAACGCCCCGAAGATGATCCGCCGGTACGAGCGGCACTCCTCCTCGGTGAGAAGCGGAATCTTCCAGTAGTTCGCCTCTTCGGGCGCCGTCACAAGCGACAGCACGGCGGAAATCTTGGGCAGCGTCCCGGCGCCCCGCATCACGTCGTTCACGGAATTGCTCATGAACGTGACGCCGCCTGCGTCTTCGCTCAAGAGCTGATTGAGCTTCGCCACGAGCTGCACCTTCTCCGCCGAGGAATCGACGTCCTTCAGCCTTTCCGCAAGTTCGATCACAGCGTCCGCCAGCGCTTCCGTCCCGCGCGCAAGCCCCCCGGGCGTAAAGGGCATCATCGACTCCTCAAACGCCGCCGGCAGCTTGAGCGCCTGCGCGGACGCCAGCAGCTTCTGCCCCAGCTTGGTGCAATCGACGCCTTTTTGTGCACGAATCATGAAGCGGTTCTGCTCCAATCCCGCGGAGATCGTCGGAATGAACGCCTTCGATTCCACCACGACGGATGGAATGGCGTCCAAAGCAAGCGAATGCATGAGGTCGCCTTTGGCGCCGTAGTTCGTATTGCCTTCGCCGTCTTCGTTCGGTCCCACGCCGCCTTCGGTGCCGTTGATGACAAGCATCAGCGACACCGGCACGCCGTCGATGTCCACCACGGCGCCCGCGTACCGGTCATAGTTGCCGGGAATCTCCGTGCCCGCCACTCGCAGCGCGCCGCCGAGCTTCTTTTGAAACGTGTCCAACACCGCAAGCGCGCAGGCGCCCTGCAGCGCTACCGGAAGCTCCAGCGCGCCCTGACCGTACATCCGGCCGAAGGTCTTCACCGCCGTGCGCTGGGAATAGAGCGCGTCTTCGCCCAGGGCCCGCTGGGCGATCTCCGCCTCCGCAGGCGTCACGCCGCGCCGAGCCTTCACCGTGCCGACGCCGCCGTCCGCGGTGACTACCGTCACCTCGTCCGTGTCGGGACTCACCCGTACTTCCGTCACCGTGGTGTCAACGGGATGCGCGAGCTTCAGAATCGACGCCGCCACCGCAAAACCCGCCGAATCATCCTGCACGAAGCCGCTGTGGCTGTGCACGTGGCCGACGCCCGCATGGCCTACGATGCCCGACACGCCCCGTTCCGCCTTTGATAAACCTGCCTGCGTCATGTGTTCCTCATTCTTTCAGGAGAAAAAGCGGGAGGACGCCGCCTCCCGCCGTGCCTTTGCATTGTGTCAACCGCCCGGCTACGCCGCTTCCGACGCAGGCTTCTCCCGATCGAACCTCTCGCGGTCGAGGTCGCCCAGCAAAGACGCTGTCGTCACCATGCCCACAGTGTCGCCCGTCACGTTCAGCATCGTGTTGGGCATGTCGATCAAGCGGTAGATGCCCGCCACCCACGGCACGATCGTAAGCGGCAGTCCCATCGTCTGCATCATGATCGCCGACATCATGATGCCGCCGCCGGGCACACCCGCCACGCCCGCCGCCATCACGATGCCCAGCAGGCAGATGAGAACAAGCTCGCCAAAGCCGAAGTCAATCCCAAACATCTGCGCGGCGAAGATGGCGTAGATCGGCATCTCGGCGCAGCAGGCCTGCATGTTGATCGTCGCCGCCGGCGGCGCAATGAGGTTCACCATCTCATCGGGCACGCCCGCGCGCTCCTTCGAGCACTTCATCGTCAAAGGCAGCGTCGCTGACGAACTGCAGGTCGAAAAGGCGAGAATCATCGCGGGGAAGACGTTCTTGTAGTGCTGCAGCGGCCGCACCCGGGCGATGAACTTCAGCATCAAGGGGAATACTACGAGAAGAATCGTGGCGTACGCGAGGTACTGCGTCAAAAGCATCTTCGAGAGCCCCGTCAGAACCTCCGTCCCCAGCGTCCCGGTGACGTCCGCCATGAGGCAGAAGACGCCCAGCGGCGCGAACTTCATCACGATCTCCACCACCTTCGTGATGATGGTGTTGCCGAATTCAAAGAACTTCGTCGCCCACTTCCGGCAGTCCAACTCCGCGGGCAGCAGCGCCACCGCAAACCCGAGAAAGAGCGAGAAGACGATGACCTGCAGGATGTTGAAGTTCGCAAAGGCGCTGAACGGATTGTCCGGGAACCACTTCACGAGACTCTCCACGACGCTCACGCCGTTCGTGGAATAGGCCGCCTTTTCCGCCAGCTGAATGCCGGCGCCCGGCTCGATCACGTAGCTCCAGACGATGCCGCAGGCCGCGGCAAGAAACGAAGCGATGAGCCAGAAGATGACGAAGGTGCCGCCCACCTTCTTGAGGCGCCGCAGGTCCGCGACGCTTGCCACGCCGCAGACGATGGAAAAGAAGACGAGCGGAATGATCGTCATCTTCAAAAGCCGGATGAAGATCGTGCCCACGGGGCCCGTGACCTGGCCCCAGACGTCGTAGCTGCCTTTCAACACATAGCCGAGACCAGCGCCGACGACCATGGCCAGCAAAATCTTCGTGGCCAGACTGAGTTTTTTGAAGGAGAGCGCCATGATGACACCTTTGGGGAAGATTTCCATGAAGGGCGACATGCATAAACCGTGCCAGACGGCGGGCGTCGTCGGAAAAACACAGACACGTTTCCTCCAACGGTTTTTCCCGAATTTCACGCGCTCACCGCTTACAATGAGGCAACCACTTGAAATGCGGAACTTTCAATGTTTTTCTCCAAGTCTCACGCCGACCGGATCACCCTGACGCTCTCTGACGCGAAGAACGTGCTGCTTGTGCGCGCCCTCGAAGAAGCTCAGGCCGACGGCGACCGATCCGTGAAGGACGTCACGCCCGCCGACTTTGCCGAAGCGGGGCTCAAGGCCGCCCATGCGCTGGGAGAAAAGGCCTCGCCCGAAAAGCTGCTCACGACACGCGCTGAAAACGTGCTCGCCTCATTGCGCGCCCGAAATCTCAAGCCGGATGTGAGCACGCGGGCGATCTTCGTGCGCTCCGCGGGCTTTCTCTTTTTGCTGCTGAGCTTTGCGGCGGGCGCCCTCTTTGACCGCATCGTTCCCGCCAACAACATCGTCAACCTCCTGTCGCCCCCCTTCTGGACGGTCATCGCCTGGAACCTCCTGGTCTACGTCTTCCTCTTTCTCGGCCTTTTCGGGCTCTTCGGGAAGCGCGTCGGCGGCGAAATCAGCCTCCCCTTGAGAAACGCGCTCGTGCGCTTTGGCTCAGGCGTCGCCTACACCGGCATTCATCGCGGCTGGAAAGCGGCCTTTCTGGAAAACTGGGTGCGCACCATCACGCCCCTCATCCGCGCGCACGTTTCGCGCCTGCTGCACCTGGCGGCCGTGCTCTTTGCCGCCGGGCTCGCGGTGAGCCTTCTTGTGAAGGGCTTCGGCACGTCCTACTGGGCGGGGTGGGAAAGCACGTGGCTTGCGAACAAGCCCGAAGCCGTCAAGGCCTTCGTGGACTGGACCTACGGACTCATTCCCGCGATCGGCGACCTGCCCCCGGTTCCCGACGCCGAAACGCTCGCCTCGATGCGCATTGACCGCCTTCCCTACTTGACGGAAGCCGTAAGCGCCGCCCCGTGGCTCATTCGCATGACGGCGATTCTTCTCATCGTGGTTGCGGTGCCGCGCCTCTTTCTCGCGCTCACCGCGACGGGCCGCATCCGGCGCTTCAAAAAGGGCGTCGTGCTGGACGCTTCCGACCCCTACTACGCCGACATTCTCGCCGAATGCCGCCAGGACGCGGCGGCGGGACGCCTGGTGATTCTCGCGCGCGACGCCGCGATTCGCGACAAGTCGCCCGCGCTCTCTGCTTTCCTCGCCGCCTGGCCCGACAAGAAGGGACAGACCCTCATCGGCATCAATCCCGACGATGAAGCGTTCGTCGTGCCGGACGCCGCCACGGCTGCCGTCGAGAACCGCCGCCCCGTGACGCTCTTCTGGTGCGACGCCGCCGTAACGCCGGAAGACGAAGTGCAGGGCCGCACGATTGAAATCCTCAAGGCCGCCTGTCCGCCCGCGAAGGCGGGCTTGGCCTGCGTCATCGACCGCTCGCGCTTTGCCGAAAAATTCCGCCGCTACCCTGCGCGCCTGGAAGAGCGCACCGCGCACTGGAAGGCCTTCATTGAAAGCCGCGGCGTCGCTGCGCTCATTGCCGACGCGGGCGACGTGAACGCCCATGAACTCGTGCGGAACCTGCGCCGCAGCGCCGTCGCCACCGCTCTTAAACCCCTCTGAGATTCGCCCGACCGAACGAAATGACCAACGCCATCAATCTCAGCATCGTCAGCCACACCAACATCGGGAAGACGACCCTCACCCGCACGCTCCTTTCGCGCGACGTGGGCGAGATCGCCGACCGCGCCCACGTCACCGTCACCTGCGATCCCTATACGCTCGCCAAAACCGAGGACGGGAGCGAACTCATCCTCTGGGACACCCCGGGGTTCGGCAACTCTGTCGCGCTCGCAAAGCGCCTCGAGGGTCGCAGCAATCCGCTCGGCTGGTTCATGAGCGAAGTGTGGGACCGCGCCGTAAACAAGTCGCAGTGGATCAACCAGCAGGCGCTTTTGCACGTGAAGGACACCACGAGCGTCGTTCTCTACCTCGTCAACGCCGACCAGCTTCCCGACGCCACGCCCTACGTGCCCGCGGAAATGCAGATTCTCGAGTGGCTCGGCAAGCCCGTCATCGTGCTTCTCAACCAGCTGGGCGAGCCCAAGTCCGCCCGCGAGGAGAACCAGATCACCGCGAAGTGGAAGAACGCCCTCGCGGGCTTTCCCATCGTGCGCGACGTGCTCGCCATGGACGCCTTCGCGCGCTGCTGGGTGCAGGAATACGCGCTCTTTGACGCCGTCGAAGCGGCGCTTTCCGACGATCTCAAGCCGACTTTCGCCGCCCTGAAGGCCGAGTGGCTGGCGCACCGCCGCGCCGCCTACGACCAGAGCACGGCGGCGCTCTCGCGCTTCATGAACGACCGCGTGAATGACCGGGAGATCGTCTCCATGATCCCGATCGCCGAGCGCGTCCGGCTCTTCGGGAAGAGCCTCGGCCTCTTCAAGAACAAGCCGGCGGCTCCCGACACGTCGGAAGCTCAGAAGACGCTCTCCCAGAAGGCGGACGACGCCTTCCAGGATCTCGCGCAGGAATTGCTCGCGGTAAACGGCCTCTCAGGCACGGTGGAGCCTCATGAGCTCTTCAGCCGGATGGAGACCGTCTGGACGCCGCGCGCCAAAGTTTCGGGCGCGAAGGCGGGTCTCGCGGGTGCGATCGGCGCAGGCGCCGCGGGCGGCCTCACCGCCGACCTTGCCGCAGGCGGCCTTACGTTCGGCGCAGGCGCTCTGATCGGCGCCGTGGTGGGCGCCGTGGGCGCGCTTTCCGCCGCCGGGGTCTACAACAAGAAAAAGGACGCCGACGGCGCCGTCGTCACGTGGAGCGACGCCGCCCTGCACCGCTTCCTGGAGCAGAGCCTGCTCCTTTACCTTGCCATCGCCCACTTCGGCCGCGGCCGCGGCGCCTGGGAAGAAAATGAGGCGCCCGCCGTCTGGCAGGAGACGGTGACGAAAGTGCTGAAGCTGCATCCGGCCGAGCGCGACTTCATGGCGGGCTCCGTGCGCCCGCTCGTGGACGACGTGCTCTCTCGCCTTTATCCCAACATCAAGTTCTGAGACCTAGAATTCCGGTCACTTTTTATCGAGGACACAGAAAAATGGCTTTTCTCACCGGCAAGCGCCTTCTCATCACGGGCGTGCTTTCCAACCGCTCCATCGCCTACGGCATCGCCAAAGCCTGTCATCGCGAGGGCGCCGAGCTCGCCTTCACGTACGTGGGCGAACGCTTTCGCGACCGCGTCGCGGCGTTCGCGGCCGAGTTTGGCAGCTCGCTTTGCCTTGAGATGGACGTTTCGAGCGACGAGCAGATCCAGTCCGTGACGGAAAAGCTGCGCGGCGAGTGGGGATACTTGGACGGCTTCGTGCATTCGATCGGCTTTGCTCCGCGCGAAGCGATCGCGGGCGACTTCCTCTCCGGCCTCTCCCGCTCGGGCTTTCGGACGGCGATGGACATCTCGACCTATTCGTTCCCGGCGCTCGCGCAGGCGTTTCTGCCGCTGATGCAGGGCCGGCAGGCGTCGATCCTCACCCTCACCTACCTCGGCAGCGAGCGCACCGTGCCCAACTACAACACGATGGGCCTTTGCAAGGCGGCCTTGGAAGCCGCGACGCGCTACCTCGCCGAAAACCTCGGCCCTCAGGGCATCCGCGCCAACGCCATCTCCTCGGGCCCCATCAAGACGCTCGCCGCCTCCGGCATCAAGGACTTCTCGAAGATCCTCACCTACATGGAGCGCACGGCGCCCCTGCGCCGCACGGTGACGATTGACGAAGTGGGCAACACCGCCGCCTTCCTCCTCTCGGACCTCGCGAGCGGCATCACGGGCGACACGGTCTACGTGGACGCGGGCTTCCACGGCGTCGCGGTCGGTCACGACTTCGCGGACTGACGATAAGGGTTGACGAGCGGCTCGATCGAGCCGCTCTGTCAAAGTCCCTCAGCATGAAAAAAGCGGCCTTTCGCCGCTTTTTTCATGCCTTCTGACGTCTTCAGAAGTTTTCCTTCTTCGCCTTTTCCTTCGCTCGGCAGTCCGAGCAGATCCCGTAAAGGGACAGAGAGTGGCTTTCCAACTCAAAGCCCATCTTTTCGGCGACGGCGCGCTGGCGCTTTTCAATGTCGCGGTCCACAAACTCTTCGACGCGGCCGCAGCGCGTGCAGACGATGTGATCGTGATGAGCGCCGTCATCCACCTCGTAGGTGGCGCGGTCGTTGCCGAAGTGGTGCCGCACGAGAATGCCGGCCGCTTCAAACTGCGTCAAGACGCGGTAGACCGTGGCAAGCCCCACGTCCACGTTCTCCTTCACGAGAAGCCGGTAGACGTCTTCAGCGCTGAGGTGG
Source organism: Hallella faecis (assembly GCA_963652545.1). Lineage (GTDB taxonomy): Bacteria > Pseudomonadota > Gammaproteobacteria > Burkholderiales > Burkholderiaceae_F > Duodenibacillus. The sequence goes on from CAVJUB010000033.1 coordinate 16,607, forward strand.
CGCGCCGCGCCCTGCTGCTGGGCCTTCTGGAAAATTTCCAGAATCTTCATGCGGGGGGCCGTCGCCTTGAGACCCACGCCCTTCAGTTCCTCTTCCGGCTCCTTCAAGCCGTACGCTGCCTGCACCATGATCCAAACATCCTTAACAACAAAAGCACGGCCGCCGGCTCCTGATCACGACGGCCGCCACCGCGGGGTGACGAGAAGGTCTTTCGCCTTCTTCAATAACCGCTATCATACAGGGATGCGGCCGCGTTTAGCGCCCGCCGCCACACCTTCCAAAGACCATTTCGTTACGTCATGTCCGTGCGCATTTCCTGCTTCATTCTCGCGGCCGGCGCCGCCTTCACGCTCGCTGGGTGCAACTTCAACAGCTACGTCTACCGGCCGGATGTCCATCAGGGCAACCTCATCACGAGCGAAATGATCGCGCAGCTGGAAACGGGCATGACGCAGGCGCAGGTCCAGTTCATGCTGGGCGAGCCGCTCATCCGCAGCGCGCTGCACCAGAACCGCTGGGACTACACCTACTACATGAATCCCCGCCGCGGCAACATCGAGCTGCGGCACGTCACGGTGATCTTTGACGACGAGGGGCGTCTTGCCAAGGTCGAGCACGACGCGCTTCCCACTGAGCGAGAAGCCGACGAAGCCATTCTCGGCAAAAAGCGCTGATCCTCGCTCCTCGCCCAAGAGCTGACACAAATTTTTTCGGAGACGGCGCGTCCGTCTCTCTTACTCTTTGCTAGCATTCCGCAGCCAATCATTTTTAACGCCGCAAGGCTTAATAGGACTTCGTCATGAAAGAACAGCTTGATCAGTTGGAAAACTCCGTTCTCCAGGTTCTCTCGGCTTATTCCGATGCCAAGAAGGAGATCGAGACCCTCAAGGCCGAACTCGCCCAGAAGAACGATGAAATCGCTCAGCTCCAGGCAGCCGACGCCTCCGTGCGCGAACGCCTCGGCCGTCTCGCCGCCGACCTCGTCGCCGAACTTCCGCAGCAGGCTTAATGATCCTGTCCGGGAGCAATCGAGATGCCTCGCCTGACACTGAAGATTCTGGGCCGCGACTACCTCTTCAACGTTTCTGAAGACGACACAGCCACCCTGCAGAACGCCGCCAACATCATCAACACGCGCGCAGCCCGCCTGCACGCCAACGATACGACGATGACGACCGAGCGTCTGGCAATCACCGCCGCTCTGGAAATTGCCTTCGAAGCCCTGCACGGGCGTCTGGCGACCAATCCCGAGGAAGCGATCTGCGCTGACCGGATGTCGGATCTCGAAAAGAAGTGCGCCGACGCGCTCGCGTCGAAGCCTTCCGAGAACTGATCCGAAGCTTCAGGCTTCCCCGAAAAACGCACCGCGCGACTGCCGCCCGGTGCGTTTTTTCTTGCCGACTTTTGCCTATAATGGCTCCGCCCTGCGTGGTGTTTCCTCTGAGTGGCTCCAATGTTCCTAACCGATGCTCGCTGAGCAAGGTTGCTTAAGCCGCTGGGCCGATAGTGCATCGGGCACGCGTTTGCCTGATCCGATTTCCGCCCCGGCCGCGACCACCCTGGACTCTTGGTTCAGGCAACGTAGCCCGAAACACCGGTTGCAGGGCTTTTCTTTTTTCTGATTTCTCACGAAAAGGAAAGCTCTCGGCATGACGGCGGCACTCCTCCTTTCCCTTCTCGCGCTGGGCGCCTGCACCGGCTTTCTCGCGGGCCTTCTCGGCATCGGAGGCGGCATGGTGCTGACGCCCTTTCTCACGATCATCCTCTCGCGCGCGGGCGTCCCCGACGCCGTCATCGTGCATTCGGCAATCGCCACGTCGCTTGCGACCATTCTCTTCACGTCCTGCTCCTCGGTGCGGGCGCACGCGAAGCGCGGCGCCGTTCTCTGGCCCATCGTCTGGGGGCTCGCGCCCGGCATCCTCGTGGGATCTGCGCTCGGCGCCAAAGTCTCAAGCCTGCTTCCCACGCTCGGGATTTCTCTCGTCTTCGTCGTGTTCGTCGGCTTTTCCGCCGTGAAGATGTTCTTCAACGCGAAGCCCTCCCCCGCCCGAACGCTGCCCGGCTGGGCCGGACTTTTCGGCGTCGGCGCCGGCATCGGCGGCATTTCCTCCATCGTCGGCGCGGGCGGCGGCTTCATTTCCGTCCCCTTCATGGTGTGGTGCAACACGCCGATGCACAACGCCGTCGGCACGTCGGCCGCGCTGGGCTTTCCCATTGCGCTTGCGGGCACGCTCTCCTACATCGTCGCGGGATGGAGCGTTCCAGAGCTTGCCGCCGTACCGCACATGCTGGGCTACATTCACTGGCCTGCGCTCTTTTCCGTCGCCGCCGCAAGCGTGCTCACGGCGCCCCTGGGCGCCCGCACCGCTCACGCCATGAACACGAAGCCTTTGAAGCGCGCCTTCGCTTGCCTGCTGCTGGTGCTCGCGGGCTACATGCTTTTTCGTGCCCTGGGCACAATTTAATTTTTGGATTCTTCCATGAACTTCACCTCGCTTTCTGACGCCTCCTTTCTCTCGGAGCTCAAGCGCCTTCGCAGCGCCTCGCCGCTCGTTCACTGCATGACGAATCAGGTGGTGCAGGAAATCACCGCCAACGTGCTGCTTGCGGCCGGCGCCTCGCCCGCCATGATCGTGGACAAGGCGGAGACGCCCGCCTTCGCGTGCATCGCCTCGGCGCTCCTCGTGAACGTCGGCACGCTTACGGCGACGCAGTTTGAAGCCATGCTGCTTGCCGTGGACGCTGCGAACGCCGCGGGCGTTCCCTGGGTGCTCGACCCCGTGGCGGCGGGCTTGCTGCCGTGGCGCGACGAAAAGATCCGAGAACTCATTGAACGGCGTCCCGCCGTCATCCGAGGCAACGCCTCGGAAATTCTCGCCGTCGCGGGACAGGGCGCTGGGGGCAAGGGCGTGGACTCCACCGACTCAAGCGCGAGCGCCGTTGAGGCGGCCGCCGCGCTTGCGCGCCGCACGGGCGGCGTCGTCTGCGTCACGGGCGAAACCGACTACGTAACGAACGGCGAGCACACCGTGGCCGTCACGGGCGGCAACGTGATGGCGACGCTCGTGGTCGGCACCGGCTGCTCCCTCTCCGCCCTCGTCGCGGCCTTTGTTTCGAAGACGGATGACCGCGTCACCGCCGCCGCAGCCGCCTGCGCGCTCGCCAAACGCGCCGCCCAAGAAGCCGCCGCGGTCTCGAAAGGCCCGGGACACTTCCACGACGCCTATCTGGACGCCCTCTACACCATCGGCCGCTAAAACGAAAGGAACCCCGCCATGCGCCCCGCCTTCGATCTTTCGCTTTACCTCGTTTTGGACCCTGTGCTCTGCAACGGCAGCCGCGGCATGGTGGAGACGGCGCTCGCCGCGGCGCAGGCGGGCGCCACCATCGTGCAGCTGCGGGCGCCCGGCTGGAAAAAGCGCGCGCTCGTCGAATGCGCCCGCGAATTAAAGAAGGTGCTCTCGCCGCGAGGCGTGCCGCTCATCATCGACGACGATGCAGACGTGTGCCTTGCGGCCGACGCCGACGGCCTGCATGTGGGGCAGCGCGACCTCGAGCAGCACGACGCGCGCGCCGTGATCGGCCCCGATCGCCTCCTCGGGCTGTCTGTTTCGAACTTAGACGAGCTCGCCGGCGCCGACGCGTCCGTCACGGATTATCTGGGCGTCGGCCCCGTCTTCTCCACGGCCACCAAGCCTGACGCGGCGCCCGCCATGGGACTCGCCGGCCTCGCGGCCGTCGCCTCCCGCACGACGCTTCCCACCGTCGCGATCGGCGGCATCAAGTCGCAGCACGCAGCGGACATTTTGGCCGCAGGCGCCGACGGCATCGCCGTCGTGTCGGCGATCTGCGGACAGCCCGATCCTCAGGCGGCGACGGCGGAGCTGCATCGGCTCATCGAGGCCGCCCGCCGCTGACGCCGCGTCCGGGAAAACGCGCCTGG
>CAVJUB010000034.1:0-20419 GCA_963652545.1 Hallella faecis
GATTTTGATGAAGAAGATTTTTCTCGTGACGGCGCTGTGGCTTGCCGGCGGTGAGGCGCTGGCACAGGAGGCGTCTGCGGCGGCTTGCTTCAACAAGGCGGCTACGGAAGTGGAGTACGCCGCGTGCCTCAAGGAGGAGCTCGCCGAGCTCGACAAGAAGTACGACAGCGTTGTCGATCAGGTGATGTCGCAGATGCGCGCCGCCGATCGCGCGCAGAAGAACAAGAAGTCCACGCAGGCCTTCACCGACGCCAACAAGGCGTTTCAGGGCTATGTGAAGGACGAGTGCGAGTTGGTGGAGCTGGTGTCGGGCGCGGGCAGCGGCGCCGCTACGAGCGCCGCGGGGCTCGCCTGCCGCATCAACCTCACGCGCCTGCGTCTCGGTGCGCTGCAGCACCAGTTCCTGCGGGCGCCGTAGCTACCAGTGCTTTTTTGTCGCCTATAATTAATCATAACACATTGAATTTGAATGAATAAATTACCCCCCCCTCGAGTAGACGTCTCTTCGACTGAACGGCAGTCCAATTTTGAGCTGCTGCGGATTCTCGCGATGCTCATGATCGTGGCGCATCACTTCGCCATCCATTCGGGACTGCCGATCTGGAGCGGGAGCGGGGGCAATGTGTTCTTTGCGCAGTTTCTCTGCATGCAGGGCAAGGTCGGCGTCGATCTCTTCGTCCTCATCACCGGCTACTTCCTCGTCGCCAAGCCCGGGCGCGTCACGAGCGTGGTGAAACTGATTCTGGAGACGTCGCTCTACGGCGCCGCGCTCTATCTTCTCTTCGTGGCGGCGGGCACGGAGCCTTTCGACTGGATCCAGTTTGTAAAGTCGCCGCAGAAGTACTGGTTCATCAACTGCTACATTGCGCTCTTTGTAATCAGCCCATTCCTGGGACGCATGCTTCAGGCTTTGACCGAGGAGCAGTATCGCTGGCTGCTGATCGTTTCGGTGCTCTACACGGGCGCAAGTTTCCTCCCGGTGCTCCCCGGAGCCAGCTATTACCGATGGCCGTTCGTCACTTTTGTCGTACTCTTTGCGATCGGCGGGTACTTTCGTCGATTTGGCGTAGCCGATCGATGGGGCTGGAGGGCGCCGGTGGGCATCACGGCGGCGTCGGCGGTTTTCCTGCTTTGTTTTGCGGGATTCATGGATTTCATCGGGCGGCCCAAGCTCTTTTTCGCTTTCTCCGGCATGGACATGCCGCCGACGATCGCCATTTCGGTGGGCATCTTCTGGCTTTTTGCCAAGCTGTCCATCGGAAATTCGCTCATCATCAATCGCATCGCCGCCTGCACCCTGGGCGTCTACCTCATCCATGAGCACGCCTGCGTCCGGCCGTGGCTCTGGCATGAGGCGATTCACGTCGCCAAGCACGTGACGTCCGAAGGCTTCATCCCGTGGTCGATCACGATCATCCTGCTGGTGTTCACGATCTGCACCGCGGCGGAGTACGCGCGGCAGCGCGTGATGGCGCCGGTGGTGAAGCGGCTCCTGAAGCCGTTGAAGACGCTGGACGAGGCGGTGAAAAAGCGCTTCTGAATGGCGCAGAGGGCAAGAAAAAAACGCGGCCTTTTCTGAAGAAAGACCGCGTTTTTGACACAGTGCCTTGGGTTTACTTGGCGACGACGTTCACGAGCTTGCCCGGAACAATGATCACCTTGCGAACCGCGGCTTCGCCCACGAAGCGCTTCACGTCGGCGTTGGCGAGCGCGGCGGCTTCAATCGCCTCGCGCGTGGCGTCGGCGGGGACGAGAATCTGGCCGCGCAGCTTGCCGTTCACCTGCACAACGAGCTTCAGCTCATCGGCGACGAGCGCCTTGGCGTCGATTTCAGGCCACGGCGCGTCGATCAGCTCGCACTCGAAGGCCTTGTCAAAGCCGAGCTCGGTCCACATTGCCGTCGTGATGTGCGGGGCGAGCGGGTAGAGGACGCGAAGAAGCAGCGAAGCGCACTCTTCGAGCGCCGCCTTGCCGAGATCGTCTTCCGGACGGAAGGCTTCGAGGCTGTTGAGCATCTTCATCGCGGCGGACACGACCGTGTTGTACTGCATGCGGTCGAAGTCGGCTTCGGCCTGCTTCAAGGTCGTGTAGATGTCGCGGCGGAAGTCCTTCACGGACTTCGAGGCGGTCGAGTAGTCCTCGGCTGCCTGGCGGCCGATCAAGTCGGCCTGATGCGCGTAGCCCCAGCTCCAGAGACGGCGAAGGAAGCGGAACGTGCCTTCGGCGCCGGAGTTGGACCACGCGGCGGACTGATCGGGGGGACCGGCGAACATCACGAAGGTGCGGGCCGTGTCGGCGCCGAACTGCTTGATGATGTCGCGGGGCTCCACGACGTTGTTCTTGCTCTTGCTCATCTTCTCGATGCCGCCCGAGACGACGGGGAGGCCGTCATCCTTGGCGGTCACCTTGCAGGGACGCCCCTTCTCGTCGTATTCGACGTTGATTTCGTAGGGGTAGTACCAGCGCTTGTGGCCGTCGGGGAGCTCGCGATAGAAGCACTCGGCGGTGAGCATGCCCTGCGTGAAGAGGCGCGTGAAGGGCTCGTCGAATTTCACGAGGCCCAGATCGCGCATCACCTTCGTCCAGAAGCGGGCGTAGAGAAGGTGCAGCACGGCGTGCTCGATGCCGCCGATGTACTGGTCCATCGGGGCCCAGTAGTCATTGCGCTCGTCCACCATCGCCTTCGTGGCGTCCGGCGAGCAGTAGCGCATGTAGTACCAGGAGCTGTCCACGAACGTGTCCATCGTGTCCGTTTCGCGCTGGGCGTCGCCGCCGCACTTCGGGCACTTCACGTTGAGGAACTCGGGGCACTTGTTCAAGGGGTTGCCGGAGCCGTCCGGAATGAGGTTCTCAGGGAGCACCACCGGAAGGTCTTTTTCCGGCACGGGCACGGGGCCGCACTTCGGGCAGTTGATGATCGGAATCGGGGTGCCCCAGTAGCGCTGGCGGGAGATGCCCCAGTCACGCAGGCGGAACTGCGTCTGCTTGTCGCCCAGCCCCAGATCCTTGAGGTCGGAGGCGACGGCGTCGATCGCTTCATGAATGTGAAGGCCGTCGTACTTGCCGGAATTGACGCAGTAGGGGTTCAGAGTCTTGTCGCCGTACCAGTCCTGCCAGGCGTCTTCGGAGAAGGTCTTCCCTTCAACGGCGACGGACTGCACGATCGGAATGCCGAACTTCTTGGCGAACGCAAAGTCGCGCTCGTCGTGCGCCGGCACGCCCATCACGGCGCCTTCGCCGTAGGTCATGAGAACGTAGTTGCCGATCCAGACTTCGACCTGACGGCCGTTCAGGGGATGCGTCACAAAAAAGCCCGTGGGCACGCCCTTCTTCTCCATCGTCGCCATGTCGGCTTCGGAGACGGAGCCCTTGGCGCATTCGGCGATGAAGGCCTGAAGCTCGGGCTTGTCTTTGGCGAGGCGCTTCGCAAGCGGATGCTCGGCGGCGATCGCAACAAAGGTGACGCCCATGATCGTGTCGGCGCGGGTCGTGTAAACGCGAAGCTTCTTTTCTTCGCCGTCAATCGCGTAGGGGAACGCAAAATTCACGCCCACGGACTTGCCGATCCAGTGCTCCTGCATGCGGCGCACCTGCTCGGGCCAGCCCTCGAGCTTGCTGAGGTCGTCCAAAAGCTCCTGCGCGTACTGCGTGATGCCGAAGTAGTAGCCGGGGATCTCGCGCTTTTCCACTTTGGCGCCCGAGCGCCAGCCGCAGCCGTCGATCACCTGCTCGTTGGCGAGCACGGTCTTGTCCACGGGGTCCCAGTTCACGATCTGGGTCTTGCGGTAGCAGATGCCCTTTTCGAGCATCTTGAGGAACATCCACTGGTTCCAGCGGTAGTACTCCGGCTTGCAGGTCGTCACTTCGCGCGACCAGTCGAAGGCGAGGCCCAGCGGGCGCATCTGCTCCTTCATGTCAGCGATGTTCTGGTACGTCCACTGCGCGGGCGCGACCTTCTTGCTCAGGGCGGCGTTTTCCGCCGGCAGACCGAAGGAGTCCCAGCCCATGGGGGTCATCACGTTGAAGCCCTTCATGCGGCGGTAGCGGTAGAGCACGTCGTTTAGGGTGTAGTTTCTCACGTGACCCATGTGCAGCTTCCCGGAGGGGTAGGGCAGCATGGAGCAGACGTAGTACTTCGGCTTTTCTTTGCCGTTTTTGTCCAGAGCGTGCTCCTTGGCACGGTAGACGCCGTCCTTGATCCAGCGGGACTGGACTTCAGACTCGATTTCCTGAGGAGAATAGGTGTCGCGCATGGGCGCCTGGCCTTTTCGTAGTGGTGAAAGCAGTCCGAGGGGGACTGCGGATGAAAACATAGGAACCAAAAAGTATACCGCTTTTGAACCGTCGATTCGGACGCCGAAATCCGCTCGCGGGCGGGTGAATTGACTTGACTTGAGGCGGAAAGACGGTAGCATTTTGCGCCCGTTTGGCAGGGGGAGGCCCTGCGGCGGGCTTCTTCTTTTCACTATTTTCAAGCCGACGGAAAAAGACCATGCAGAATCTGACGGAACTCGTTGACAGCCTCAACCCCATGCAGCGCGCGGCGGTGGAGCTCCCCGCGGAGCACGCGCTCATTCTGGCGGGCGCGGGCTCCGGCAAGACGCGCGTGCTCACGACCCGCATCGCCTGGATCATCGCGCAGGGGATGGCGCGCCCCGCGCAGATTCTCGCCGTCACCTTCACGAACAAGGCCGCCCGGGAAATGCAGGCGCGCCTGGAAGCCATGGTGACGGCCGACATGCGCTCGATGTGGGTGGGGACGTTTCACGGCATTGCGCACCGGCTCCTGCGCCTTCACGCCGAGGAGGCGGGGCTGCCGAAGACCTTTCAGATCATTGACTCCTCGGACCAGCTCGCCTTCATCAAGCGTCTCATGAAGGAGGCGGGGATCGACGTCGAGGTGAACGAGCCCAAGGACTTCCAGTCCCGCATCAACCGCTTCAAGGAGGCGGGGCTGCGCGCGGCGGACGTTGCGGCGGACGACGAGGCGGCGAGCCCCGGCTTCTACCGGCTCTATGAAAGCCGCTGCCAGAAGGACGGGCTCGTGGACTTTGCGGAGCTGCTTTTGCGAAGCACGGAGCTTTTGGAGCGCAACGCCATTCTGCGCGATCACTACGCCGCGCGCTTCAAGTTCATTCTGGTGGACGAATTTCAGGACACGAACGCGCTGCAGTTTCGCTGGATCAAGGCGCTGGCGTCGCCGAAGTCGCCGGCGAACTCCGTCTTCTGCGTGGGCGACGACGACCAGTCCATCTACGCCTTCCGCGGCGCGCGCGTCGGCAACATGGCGGACTTCATCAGCGACTACGGCGTGAAGCACATCGTGAAGCTCGAGCAGAACTACCGCTCCACATCCCACATTCTCGACGCCGCCAACGCCGTCATCGCCAACAATGAAAACCGCATGGGCAAGAACCTCTGGACGGACGCGGGGGCGGGCGAGCGCATTGAAATCTACGAAGCCAAGGACGACCGCGACGAAGCCAGAAGCCTCACGCAGGACGTGATGAACGAGCACCGCTCGGGGCGCCCCTGGAAGGACTTTGCGGTGCTTTACCGAAACAATGCGCAGTCCCGCCTCATCGAGCAGTACCTCACCGCCAACGCCGTCCCTTATCGCATCTACGGCGGCCTGCGCTTTTTTGACCGCGCTGAAGTGCGCGACGTGACGGCGTACCTGCGCCTTTTGTCCAATCCCGAGGACACGTCGGTTCTGCGCGTCATCAATCAGCCGCCCCGGGGCATCGGCGCGACGACGATCGAGCGCCTGACGGCGGAAGCGCAGGCGCAGGGCGTCACGATCTGGGACTGCCTGGTCAACTGGCAGGGCGATCCGGCGCTCGTGCGCCGCGCCGGCGCCTTCGTGACGCTCATCAACGAAATGAAGGCGGCTTGCGAGGGGCTGAATCTTGCGGACACCATCGGCGTGGTGCTGGAGAAGTCGGGGCTCAAAACCTTCTACGACGGAAAGCCCGACAAGGACATTCGGCTGGAGAACATGGGCGAAGTCATCAACGCGGCGACGGGCTGGTACCGCGAGAACGGCCTTGAAGACGACGCGCCGGCGCTTGAAGTGACGGAAGAGTCTGGCATGACGCCGCTGGACGGATTCCTTTCGCAGGCGGCGCTTGAAGCCGACGACAAGAGTGAAGGAGAAGTGCGCGACTGCGTGCAGATGATGACGGTGCATGCTTCAAAGGGCCTTGAATTTCCCGTGGTCTTTCTCTGCGGCTTGGAGCAGGGGCTTTTTCCGCACGCCGCCCGTGGGGATGAAGACGAAGAGAAGGCGCTCGGAGAAGAGCGGCGTCTCATGTACGTCGCCATGACCCGTGCGCGGCAGAAGCTGCGGATCAGCTGGTGCGGGGAGCGCATGCTCTACGGCCAGACGCGCGAGGCGGAGAGCTCGTGCTTTTTGGATGAAATTCCCGCTGAGCACACGCAGACCGTGGCGTCGCCCCTGAAGGAGCGGGATTCGTTCACTGGCTACCGCAGCAGCTCCGGACGATCCGGTGGTTACGGCGGCCGCAGTTCGGGCGGCTGGAGCCGTCAGGATTCTGGCGCCGCGGGGAGCGCCGGCTGGGCGTCCAAGAGCAAGACGCCGGGCTGGCAGAACGGGCGCCTCGGACGCGCGAGCGACTATCTCGCGAGCCAGCAGAAGCAGGCGGCTTCGAGCGGCGCTTCAGGTTTTGGCGGAGGCTTTCGAAAGAAGACGGAGGCGGAGCCCGAAAACCGCTGGGGGCTTCATGCGGGGGATCGCGTTCGGCACGCGAAGTTCGGCGTCGGGACGATCACCGCCCTCAAGAACGTAAAGAGCGCCAGCGCCTCGGCGCGCGTCAAGTTTGACAGCGAAGGCGAGAAGGAGCTGGGGCTCGAGTTCGCGCATCTCGAGAAAATCTGAGACGGCTTTGGACGCTCGAGGCGTCCTGCCCAGCAAAAAGCCTCCGTCGGACGCGAATCCTTCGGAGGCTTTTTTGAAATCGCCGCCGGCCTCAGGCGCCGGCGGACGCGCGGCATCAATTACTTGATGCGGCTGCGGTATTCGCCCGTGCGGGTGTCGATTTCGATCTTGTCGCCGGTGTTGACGAACGCGGGCACGTCGAGGACGTAGCCGGTGGCGAGCTTGGCGGGCTTCATGACCTTGCCGGAGGTGTCGCCCTTCACGGCGGGCTCGGTGTAGACCACTTCGCGAACGAGCATGGTCGGCAGTTCAATGCCGATCACGCGGCCGTCGTAGAACACGGCTTCGGCTTCAAGGCCGTCTTCGAGGTACTTCTTCGCCTCTTCCATCGTGTCGGTGTCGACTTCGTACTGGTTGTACTCTTCGTCCATCCACACATAGTGCGGATCGGCGAAGTAGGAGTACGTGACGGGCTTGCGTTCAAGGATGATGTCTTCGAACTTGTCGTCAGCGCGATACACGGTTTCCGTGACGGCGCCGTTCAAGAGGTTCTTCATCTTCATCTTGACGGTGGAAGCGCCGCGGCCGCCCTTGGAGTATTCGGCCTTGAGCACAACCATGGGATCCTTGCCGACCATAAAGACGTTGCCGGCCCGCAGTTCCTGAGCGGTTTTCATTTGATGTCTGTCCTTTATTTGAGGATTGTTCAGCCGGGCGATCCGTCAAGGAGCCCTGACCGGGGTTTTTCACAGTAACTCAATATTGTAGCGTTTTCCGAGCTATTCGTGCAACCGTTTGCGCAGCGGTCGGCTGAGAAAGCAGGCGGGTTCGCCAGCGCAGCGCCCCGTTGCGGAGGGCGGAAAGCTCGGCCCGCCAGGCGGCCCATTCCGCTGTTGTAATGCCGCCGGCGTTGAGGCCTTCTTCCATCGCAAGCCACGCCTTTCGGGCGGCGGGCGGCAAATGCGGGCCGTAGACGCCGGCAAAGGCGCGCAGCTTCACAAGGTGCGTTTCCTCGGTCTGGGGGTAGAGGGTCCAGAGCAAGGGGACGCCCGAAAGCTGCGCGCGCAGCGTGGAGTCTTCGCCTCGAACGAGCGCGGCGTCGGAAGCGAGGAGCACGTCGTCAAAGTCCGCCTGCGGCAGCATCGGCAGCTGAACCGTCGCGAGGCCGGCGGGGCGGCCGAGGTCGGAGAGTGCCGCTTCAAACTGCCGAGACGCTTCGCCCGGCGCAAGAAGCACTTGCACGGGGGCGCCAGCCTCCGTCATGGCTTTCGCGAGGCTTGCCACGGGGTTCACGGGGTAAGTGAAAAGAAAAAGCGTGAAGGGAGCGTCGGGATCGGCGCCGTGCGCCGTAAGAAACGCCCGGCGCTTTTCGGGCGTGAAGGCGGCGCGCCGATCGCCGGCGTCGGCTTCGCGCACGACGCCGGCCGTCTTCTCGGAAAAGCCTGGAAAGAGGAAGGTCTTGGGGTAGCCCCAGCGCGGATGGCGGCTAGTGAGGCCGTTGGACTCTTCGGCGTAGCGCTCGGCGGTGAGGTAGTCGAGCGCAAAGACGGCGGTCGGAACCTGGGCGTCAAAGCGGTGCGCCAGCGCTTCTTCGACGGCGTCGGGGAGGCGGCAGCTGAAGGTCTCCACCGTGACGTCGGGAGCGTCGGCGGCCTCGCGGTCGCCCGAAGCGTCCGTCCAGCGGCGCACGCGGATGCCGAGAACATCGGCTTCCTCTGCGTCGGCGGGACATTCGGGCACGAAGGCCGCGAGTGTTGCCGGCGCGTCGATCATCAGCCGGACGCGCCAGTGAAACTCCTGCGATAAACTTTTTGCCAGGCGCCAGGCGACGCCCGCGTCCCCGAAGTTGTCGATGACGCGGCACCAGAGCGTGCAGGAAATTGAGGATTCAGTCACGGCGGATCCTTTTAGAAAGCAAAGAATGACGGACATCAGCATCACGAACTACCGCGAGCAGCTCGCAGGCCTCCCGACGCTTCCGGGCGTCTATCGCTACTTTGACGCCGAGGGGACGTGCCTCTACGTGGGCAAGGCGAAGAACTTGAAGCGCCGCGTGTCGTCTTACTTTCAAAAGAACGACCTGAGTCCGCGGATCGCCATTATGGTGGGAAAAATCGCGCGGATGGAGACGACCGTCGTGCGCACGGAGGCGGAGGCGCTGCTGCTCGAAAACAACCTCATCAAGACGCTCGCGCCCAAGTACAACATCCTCTTTCGCGACGACAAGAGCTACCCCTACGTGAAGCTCTCCGATTCGCCCTTTCCCCGCGTGAGCTATTACCGCGGCGGCGTGGACAAAAAGAGCCGCTACTTTGGTCCTTACCCCAATGCGGGCGCCGTGCGCGAGGCGATCGGCATCCTGCAGAAGGTGTTTCGCCTGAGAACCTGCGAGGATGCTGTTTTTTCCAACCGCTCCCGCCCCTGCCTCATGGGGCAGATGGGACGCTGCTCCTGCCCCTGCGTGGGGAAGGTGACGCCGGAAGATTATGCGGCGGACGTGGAGAGCGCCTGCCGCTTCCTGCGGGGCGAGACGGACGACGTGCTGGCGGACCTCCGCTCGAAGATGATGGCGGCGAGCGACGCGATGCGGTATGAGGAGGCGGCGGTCTTTCGGGACCGCATCGCCTCCTTGAACGACGTCATGCACCAGCAGGCGGTGGAGACGACGGGGGGCGACACCAACGCCGACATCATCGCGGTCGCCGTGACGGAGGGCGTAGCGTGCGTGAACCTTGCCATGGTGCGAGGCGGCCGGCATTTGGGCGACCATGCCGTCTTTCCTGACGTCGTTCGCGGCACGGGCGAGGCGCTCGCCGCGTCGGATGTTTTTGATGCGTTCATCGCGCAGCATTACCTCGCCGCGGACGTGCCCGACGTCGTCGTGAGCCAGGCGGCCGCCGATCGCGAAGCGGCGGCGGAGACGCTTTGCGACATTGCCGGGCGCCGCATTGTGTTCGTGCACGAGCCGCAGTCTCTGCGCCGCAAGTGGCTGGAGATGGCGGAGCAGGGCGCACGGATTGCGCTGGAGCGTCACTTGAGCGAAACGGCGGGCGAAAAGCGGCGCGTGGAGGATCTCATCCGCGTGCTGGACCTGCGTCTCACCGACGAGCAGCGGGCGACGCTCACGATGGAGTGCTTTGACATTTCGCACACCGCCGGCGAGGCGACGCAGGCTTCCTGCGTCGTGTTCCGGGGGCTGGGCATGGACTCCTCGCGCTACCGGCGCTTCAACATCACGGACGTCACGGCGGGCGACGACTACGCCGCCATGAAGGAGGTGCTCACGCGCCGCTACAGTCCGGTGGCGCGCGGCGAGGCTGAGCTGCCTGACATCGTTTTTGTGGACGGCGGCCGGGGGCAGGTGCACATGGCCCGCGACGTCTTCACCGAGCTGGGGCTGCCGCTTTCCGTCATCGTGGGGGTCGCCAAGGGCGAGGGCCGCAAGACGGGGCTGGAGACCCTGGTTTTCGCCGACGGCCGCGAGCCGCTGGTGCTGGGCGGCGAAAGCCCCGCGCTGATGCTCGTCGCCATGATCCGCGACGAGGCGCACCGCTTTGCCATCACCGGCATGCGCGCCAAGCGCAGCAAGACGCGTCAGGCCAGCCGTCTCGAAGACATCGACGGGATCGGTCCCAAGCGCCGCCAGAAGCTCCTCACGCACTTCGGCGGACTCAAGGGCGTGAAGAATGCGGGGGCGGAAGATATCGCTAAAATTGACGGCATTTCGCGCAGCCTCGCGCAGAAGATTTACGATCAATTGCACGGTGTCGACAGTGGCAGTTCAACCTAAACGATTCAACATTCCGATGGCCCTCACCTGGGCCCGCATCGCCTTCATTCCGCTCATCGTCGGCATCTTCTACGTTCCGGACCTCATCGTCGGCCCCCATGTGAAGAACGTGCTCGCGTGCATCATGTTCGTGATTGCGGCGATCACGGATGCGCTGGACGGCTACATCGCCCGCAACTACAACATGGCGACCCAGATGGGGGCGTTTCTCGATTCCGTGGCGGACAAGCTCGTCGTCTGCTCGGCGATCGTGGTGCTTCTCGCCTTCGGCCGCGTTGACATGATCGTCGCCCTCATCATCGTGGGGCGCGAGATCGCCGTGACGGCGCTGCGCGAATGGATGGCGAAGATCGGCGCCGCGGCCGTCGTGAAGGTGAACTGGTTCGGCAAGATCAAGACCATTGCGCAGATGACGGCGATTCCGATGCTCCTCTACTTCGAGCCTGTCTTCGGCATTGACATTGCGCTGATCGGCAAGGTGCTGATCTACATCGCGGCGATCCTGACGCTTTATTCGGCGTACGTCTACATGTCGGCGGCGTGGCCGCATATCGAGGCGCCGGACAAGACCAAATAGGTTTGCGCAAGCAGGAGCCGAAGCCTCGTCGGGCGCAGAGCAACGTCTTTGCGCGGGCGGGGCTTTTTTTTCAAAAGGCCTCAGGCGAATCGGACGAGGCTGTGGCATGATGAAAAAATGCGCGTGACGAACGGGAACGACAGGACAACATGCTAGACAATGACGCCAAACGGCTGCCGATTACTTTTACGAAGTTCAGCAAGCTTCGCGAGGCAGGAAAGCTCTACGTCGACAAGACGGACATGGTGGCGCAGATTGCGAGCGGCGACGGCAAATATGCGTTTTTCCGGCCCCGCCGATTTGGGAAGTCGCTCCTGGTGCGCACTTTTGAGTCGCTGTTTCGCGACGGCTTGAAGGACTTTCAGGGACTCAAGATAGAAAAGCGGTGGCAGGACAAGACGTACGACGTGGTGAGGCTCGACTTTTCGAGAGTTCGGCGTTTTGTCAGCGCGGAGGATTACCAGGAGAAGTTTGACCGCTTTCTGCTCAAGGCGTTTCGCCGCGCGGGCTTTGTCTACGATCCGACGGATGTCCTGACGGTTTCCGAGCAGATCGATGACTGGCTGGAAAACCGGCCCGATTCCTCCCTCGTGATTCTTGTGGATGAGTACGATGCGCCGCTCACGGACGCTTTGAATACGCCGGAGACGTTTGATTACATCCGCGGCCTGCTGGCGGATTTTTATGCGATTTTGAAGAGCAACGAAGGCTGCCTGCGTTTCTTCTTTCTCACGGGGATCTCGAAATTCCAGAACGCCAACATCTTTTCTGAGCTGAATGACGTGACGGACCTCTCGATGTGGCCGGAATACGGCGCGCTGCTGGGATTCACGCGAGAGGAGATAGAAACGGTCTTTTCGTCCTACCTTCAGGAGGCGGCGCAGGCGCTTCACTGCACGACGTCAGATGTGCTGGAGCGTCTGACGGCGAATTATGACGGCTATTGCTTTGAGCGAACGGCGACGAAGCATGTTTACTCCACGTGGTCGGTGCTCAAGTTCTTTGCGCATCCGGAGGCGGGCTTCTTCAACTACTGGTATCGCAGCGCGGGGGAGCTCACCGTGGTGATGCGGTATCTGGAAAGCCATCAGCTGGCGTCTCCGGAGCACTACGACGAGCCGCTGGCGGTGTCGTACACAACCTTGGATGAGCCAAAGAGTCTTGCCACCATGTCGGCGCCGGTGCTTCTTACGCAGACGGGGTATCTCACCATTCGCTCCGTGACCTCGAATGACATTTTCTTCGTGGGCTATCCCAATGAAGAGGTGACGCAGTCCATGGCCGGGCTCTACGCGTCGATGTGCTTGAAGAATCCAGACGACAGCATGGCGAAGATGGCAGGACTTCCCGAGGTCCTGGCGAAAGGCTCGGTTGAGGAGGTGGTGAGTCTCTTCAACACGATGTTTGCCTGCATCGATTACTTGAAGGCGCCGGTGGAGAGCGAGGCGTCCTGCCGGTCGCATCTGCAGGTGCTGCTCATTGGCGCGTGTCTGCTTCCTTCCGTGGAGGTGCACGGCGCTCGCGGCAGAAGTGACCTGGAAGTGACGGTCGGCGGCTGCCATTGGGTCTTTGAATTCAAGTTCCTGAAAAAAGAGGCGGCCGATCCGACCGCGGAAGCGGCCGCGCTTCTCGAGGAGGCGGCAAACCAGATGAAAGAGAAAGGCTACCTCGCCAAGTCGCTTGAAAAGGGACGCACGGTCGGCGTGGCGCTGGTGTTTTCGGAAGCTGAGCGGCAGCTGACGGCATGGAAGGCGCTTTGAGACGAGTCTCGGAGCCCATGGTTGGCCGGCGATGACCGTCAGTCTTCGACCTTGAACGCCTTCATCCGCGTGCCGGCAAAGACGGCGGCAACGCGCTTCAGGTGCGGAATGCACCGGATGTTCTCGCCCAGTGCGTAGCGGCGAGTTTGCTCGAGAGCTTCTTCGAGTGCTTTCGATACGGCGGCGTCCGAGGCGTCGGACTTGGTGAAGTACTTCAGCTCAACGAGGAAGGCGTTTTTCGCGGCTTCAGGCGACGGTGGTTGCAGGAGCAGGTCAATGTAGCCTTTTTCGGGGCCGCGCACTTCTACTTCCGTTTTGCTGGTGAAGCGGCCGGAAAGAAGACAAGCACCGTAGAGCAACGATTGAAAAGAACTTTCGCCGAGATGCAGTCCTTCGTGAAGGCTGGGGGCTTCGTCGAATCGGGAGGTGACGAGACGAAAGAGCGGCTCCGGGGCGCCGTCACCGAGGGCCTCAAAGGCGCTTTGAAAGGCCGAGGGCTCCCAATGCCAGCGGTTGGAGCGGATGACGTGCTTCAGAAAGTACTCAAAGAACTGGATGCCGATGGCGTGGTTGGGTACGACAAGCGAGCAACGGTCGTTGGGTGAAAAGGTGAGGTAGCCGAAGTAAAAGAGCGCTGAAAGGAGGCCGGATTCATCGAGCTCAAGGCGAGCGTTGAGATGGAGCGGTTCAAGCCGGCCAGCGGGTAGTTTGAGGGCTTCGCCTCGGAGCGCCTGCTCCGTCACCTGCCGCACGAAGGCGGTGCTGCCTCGGCAAAACAGGTGCTCCAGCTTGGAGAGGTCCTGAGAGAAGCGTGGGTCGGTGAGCGAAAGAGGCTCCGCACCGCAGTCATTCCAGAACGCCAGATAGTGGAGGCACATGGACGGATTGAAAACGATCTCGTCACTGTCGGGGCTGAAGCGGTAGCCTTCGTATCGCGCTTTCAGACGGGCGACGATGTCATTGGGCGAGAGCGGACAGTTCGCAGGGTCAAGAACCTGAGGAATCAGAGAGCGAAGTTCGGCTTCCGTGAAGCCGGCAAGACCGGCGAACTCCGGCGCGGCGGAGATGTTCGTGATGAACGAATGGCCGGACGTCGCTGAGTCCAGCGCAAGGCAGGTCACCGTGATGAACGAATGGCCGGACGTCACCGAGTCCAGCGCAAGGCAAGTCACGCCCGTGATGAAGACTCGGGCGACGGGGCCTTGGGAGGCGGCTTGGATCGAGCTGTAAAAGTCGTTCAGCAGCTGTCGGGCGGAGGCGATGCGCGCTGCCTGCGGCGAATCGGAGGCGAACAGCTCGTTGGCGAACTGATCGCACTCGTCGATGAGAAGGAAAAGCTTTTGGTGGCAGTCCGGGCCGAGGAGCGAGAAGAAGCGATCCATGAGCAGCGCCGGACTGGCAAAGGATGCTTGCAGCACTTCGTTCTGCCGGGCGTGCGGGTACTTGTCGAAGAATGGAATCAGCTGGCTTACGAGCGATTGAACAAAGCCGGCTGCCAGGTCTGTTGCCGAGCACAGGCCGGAGAAGTCGAGCCACAGCACGCGGAACTGGCTGGCAAGCGGCGTCTTGTGCTCGCTGATGTAGGTGCCGCGGAACGTCTTCTCAAAAGACGAGGCGGCGAATTCGTCGTAGTACGCTTCCAGCGCGCTTGCGAAAAGTGATTTGCCGAAGCGCCGCGGTCGGACGAATAGCGCAAATCGCTCGCCGGTCTTTTCCAGCGTTTCGATGCAGCGGGTTTTGTCGACGAACGCGAAGCTGTCGGCCCTCAGCTCGGGCAGCGTGATGGCGGCGGGCGGTATCGACTGCAGTTCGGCGGCGTGCATGGCGAGCCCTCGGAAACAACGGCTGCTCAGGAAGTCGCCGCCGTCCAGATGGCGTGCGCCGCGTCCTTGAGTTCGTAGAGCTTTTTCAAGGCTTCCCGCGGCGTGAGATCGTCGGCGTCGAGCGCAGCGAGCGCTTGCGCGAGCTGCGCGCTTTCCTCCAGCCGCGGATCCGCGGGAGCGGCGGGTTCGGGCTCCGGTTCTGAGACGGGCGCGGGCGAGTTGAAGAGATCAGGCTGCGCGGAGGCGGTGACGGTGCGCTGCTCCTCGAGTCGGGCGAGGAGCCGTTTGGCGCGGCGGATGACGCGGTCGGGGACGCCTGCGAGCCGCGCCACCGCAATGCCGTAGCTCTGGCTTGCGGGGCCTTCCTTCACGTCATGCAAGAAGACGATGCCGCTTGCGTCATTCTTGGCGGAGACGTGCACGTTGACCACTTCGGGATTGGTGGCCTGCAGCTGCGTGAGCTCGAAGTAGTGCGTTGCAAATAGAGTCCAGCTGCGGGCAGACGTGGCGAGCTCCTCAGCGATGGCGGAGGCGAGCGACAGGCCGTCGAAGGTTGACGTGCCGCGGCCGATTTCATCCATGAGGACGAGCGATTCATCCGTCGCCTGCCGCAGAATCGACGCCGCCTCCGTCATCTCCACCATGAAGGTGGAGCGTCCGCGGGCGAGGTCGTCCGAAGCGCCGATGCGGGTGAGAATTCGGTCGACGGGGCCGATTTCGGCGGCGGTGGCGGGGACGAAGCTGCCGACGTAGGCGAGCAGCGCAATGAGCGCCACGGAGCGCATGTAGGTGGACTTGCCGCCCATGTTGGGCCCTGTGATGATGAGCAGGCGCCGCCCCGGCACGAGCCGGCAGTCGTTGGGGATGAAGTCCGTGATCATCTTTTCGACGACGGGGTGTCGGGCGCCTTCCATCGAGAGGCCCGGCTTCTCCGTCATCTCGGGCTTGATCCAGCGCATGTCAAAGGCGTGGCGCGCGAAGGCGGAGAGAACGTCAAGCGCTGCAGCAGCGCGGCTTGCGGCAAGGATCGTCTCCACCCAGCCGCCGAGGTAGTCAACGAGCTCGTCCCAGAGGCGCTTTTCAATCTGCGTGCACCGCTCCTTGGCGGAAAACGCCCGGTCTTCGTAGTCCTTGAGCTCCGGCGTGATGAAGCGCTCGTTGTTTTTGAGGGTCTGGCGCCGCTTGTAGTCCACGGGAACCTTGTCGGCCTGGCCTTTGGGGACTTCAATGTAAAAGCCGCTCACGCGGTTGTAGGCCACCTTGAGCGTGGCGATGCCGGTGCGCTCCTTTTCGCGCGCCTCCATTTCGAGCAGCAAGTCGCTCGTATTGTCCCGAAGGTTTCGGAGATCGGCGAGCTCGGCGTCGGCTTCCGAACGGATGACGTCGCCTTCGCGCAAAAACGTGGCGGGGTCGTCCAGCAGCGTCGCTCGGAGCTTCGCCTCCAGGTCGTCCGAGATGTGCAGCGCTTCGGAAAGCGGCGCGATGATCGGGCTTTTCAGCTGGCTGGCGAGCTCTCCCACGGCCTTGAGCTGCGGCAGAACGTCGCGCAGCGCCGCGGCTTCCTTCGGGCGGATGCTTTTGAGCGCAATGCGGCCGGCGGTGCGCTCGATGTCGGGCACGGCGTCAAGCAGCGTTTCAAGCGACTTGCGCCGGTCGGGCGAGAGGAGCAGCTCCTCTACGGCGGCGTGCCGGCTCTGCGCCACGCGCCGGTCGCGCCGGGGGGACGTGAACCAGCGCTTCATGAGGCGGCTTCCCATGCTTGTGCGGCAGGAGTCCATCGTCGAAAAGAGCGTGGGGCCGCCTTCGGGCCGCAGGCTCTCGGTGATTTCGAGATTGCGCCGGCTTGCGGCGTCCAGGCCCAGAAATTCCGACTCGTCTTCCACAACGAGAGGGGCGATGTAGGGCGGGTTGTCGCATTGCGTGTTGTCAACGTAGCTTAAAAGCGCATTGACGGCGGGCAGCAGCTCGGGCTTTTCTTCGAGCCCCCAGGCTTCCAGATTGTTGAGGGAGAACTTCTTCTTTAAAAGCTCCCGGCCCCGCGCGGCGTCAAAGTACCATGAGGGCATGGGGTGCACGGAAACGGCGGGCGCAAGCGTCTTGAGGGGCTCGGCGAGGGCGTCCGTGACAAGGATTTCTGAGGGGACGATGCGGGCGAGCTCCGCGGGAAGGCTTGCGTCCGTCGCCGTCGTGGCGCGAAACGAGCCGTTCGTGAGCGTGAGCCAGACGAGCGCGTAGCCGCCCTTGACGCCTTTGACAGCCGAGACGGCGAGCAGCACGGAGTCGCTTTTTTCCGAAAGAAGCGCGTTGTCCGTGATGGTGCCGGGCGTCACGATGCGCGTGATGCGCCGCTCCATGGTGCCTTTTGTTTCCGCAGGGTCGCCGATCTGCTCGCAGATCGCCACCGAGACGCCGAGCCGCACGAGGCGCGCCAGGTACTGTTCCAGCGTCGAGGCGGGGACGCCCGCCATCGGAATCGCCTTGTCCTTGCTGCGGGACGTGAGGGTGAGTCCCAGCAGCTTGTTGATCTTCACCGCGTCGTCGTAGAACGTCTCGTAGAAGTCGCCGATGCGGTAAAGGAGCATCACGCCCGGGTGCTGGTCTCGGAGCGAGAGATAGTGGCGCATCGCCGGCGTTTCGTTGCGGTAGCGTTCATCGTCGGGCTTCGGGGGCGTCAGGTCGGCGGCGTCGGTCATGGCAGTGCTTGCGGAAAAAATGAAGCAGACAAGGAGGACGGGCCTTCCGGTTGTCTGCTTGAGAAAAAAAACGACGGCGGCGCAGGCGGCGCCGCACGGGCAGGAATTACTTGAGGTCGCCCACTTTGGCGATGAGGGGCGCGAAGATCTTCGGCGTCCCCACGCAGATGTTGCCGGAGGCGAGGTAGTCTTCGCCGCCCTTGAGGTCGGTGACGAGGCCGCCCGCTTCAAGGACGATCAGCGCGCCCGCGGCGAGATCCCAGGGCTTGAGATTCGACTCCCAGAAGGCGTCCATGCGGCCGCAGGCGACCCAGGAGAGGTCAAGCGCCGCGGAGCCCGCGCGGCGCAGGCCCGCCGCGGCGCGCGCCACGCGCTCGAACTTCGGCATGAAGGACTGGTAGTCGTCCGTCTTGCGGAAAGGAAAGCCCGTGCCGATCAGGGCCTTCGCGAAGTCAGAGCGCCCGGAGACGCGGATGCGGGTGTCGTTCATGAAGGCGCCCTTGCCTTTTTCCGCGTAGAAGAGCTCGTTGCGGGACGGATCGTAGACGACGCCCACGGCGAGCTTGCCGCGGTAGGTCATGCCGATGCTCACGGCGTACTGCGGAAAGCCGTGCAGGAAGTTCGTCGTGCCGTCCAGGGGGTCGATGTACCAGACGCATTCGGCGTCCGTGTGTTCTGCGACGCCGTTTTCTTCAGCAACGATGCCGTCGCGGGGAAAGGCGTCCTTCAAGATGCCGCAGATCGTTTCCTGACATTCGGTGTCGACGCGGCTGAAGAAGTCGAACTGAGCCTTTTCGTGGACTTCGATCGAATCGACGTTGCCGCTTTCGCGACTGATGATTTTGCCTGCTTTGAGGGCGGCGCGGATCGCCGTCTGAAGCTGCGCAGATTTGGCCATGGTGCTGGAGAATCCCGAAAAAGAAAACGAAGCGTGCGGCGCAAAAAGGCGTCCGACGCTTGCAAAAAATGAAACGAATCGTTGAATTTTAATGGTGAGCTACCCGCTTGGGGAGAGTCTGCAGGCTATTTTTTGGCGAAATCCGTCGGGAATGCGCCTGTCTCGTGCGGCGCCTCGCTAGAATTCGCGCCGCTTTTTCCTCTTTTGAAAGGATTTTTCCGTGGATCGAATTCCGCAGGCCGCCCGCCGCGTGCGCTTCGTGCTGGTGGACCCGAGTCATCCGGGCAACATCGGATCGGCGGCGCGCGCCATCAAGACGATGGGGTTTTATGACCTCCG
The DNA here is from genome assembly GCA_963652545.1 of Hallella faecis. Taxonomy (GTDB): domain Bacteria; phylum Pseudomonadota; class Gammaproteobacteria; order Burkholderiales; family Burkholderiaceae_F; genus Duodenibacillus. Next base: position 18,779 of record CAVJUB010000034.1, read on the forward strand.
CGTCGTCAATCCCCGCATCGCGGACTACAAGGCGGACATGGAGGCGGTGGCGCTTGCGACCAGCTCCGTGGACGTTCTGAATGCGGCGAAAACTCACATGACGCTTGAAGAGGCGCTGGAAGGCGTGACGCTGGCATGCGCTCTGTCGGGCTACAGCCGGGAGTTCGGTCCTCCTATTGAAAACGTCCACGAGAGCGTGCAGCGCGCGGCGCTGCGGCTTGAGGATGCCGAAGGGGGCGACATCGCTTTTGTGTTCGGCACGGAGCGAAGCGGCCTCACCAACGAGCAGATGGCTTTGTGCCAGTTCTGCTCGGCGATCGCCGCCAACCCGGAGAGTCCGAGCCTCAACCTCGCGCAAGCGGTGCAGATCACCGCCTACGAGATGCACACGGCGCTTTTGGCGGACACTCATCATGCGGGCGAGCTTTATGCGTGGCAGAGCCGATTTGAATTGGATCGCGCGGCGCCCGTGCCCGCGATCGAGGGGTTCTACCGGCACTGGGAGGAGGCGATGACGGCCTGCGGGGCGCTTGACCCCGAGGAGCCCAAGAACCTCATGGGCATGACGCGCCGCCTTTTTTCGCGCGCCGGACTGACGCAGCGTGAGGTGGATCTCCTAAGAGGGATCTGCGCGGCGGTCATTCGCTCCAAAAAAGAGCGCATTGGCACCAAAAAGCCCGCGGCAAGCCGCTAAAATGAACCGATTGATGCCGAAATCCCTGCGGCAAAAGGAACGACGCGCATGTTTGAACGCATTCAGGAAGATCTGAAAACCATTCTGGAACGAGATCCTGCGGCGCAGAGCAAGCTCGAGATTGCTCTCGCGTATCCGGGCTTTCACGCTTTGGTGATGCACCGCTGGGCCTATTGGTGCCATCTGCAGGGGTGGAACGTTTTTGCGCGCGTCGTGAGCCATGCGGCGCGCTTTTTGACGGGCATTGAGATTCATCCCGCGGCGAAGATCGGCCGCCGCGTCTTCATTGATCACGGCATGGGCGTCGTGATCGGTGAAACCGCCGAGGTGGGCGACGACTGCACGATTTACCACGGCGTGACGCTCGGGGGCACGAGTCTCGGACGCGGCACGAAGCGCCATCCGACGATCGGCAAGAATGTGGTGATCGGCGCGGGCGCGCAGATTCTGGGCGGCTTCACGGTGGGCGACAACGCTCGCATCGGCTCCAACGCCGTTGTGGTGCGTCCAGTGCCCGCCAATGAAACGGTGGTGGGGGTTCCCGGCCGCACGGTGTTGGAAAGCAAGGCGGAGAAAGCCGCGCATCAGGCCTTTGCCGCCTATGCGGTGACGGCGGGCGAGAAGGATCCTTACGCCGAAGAGATTTCGCGCCTGAAGGCGGTGGTGTCCGAGCAGACGAAGCTCATTGAAACGATGGCGTCTCAGCTGGGGGTGAAGGCCGAGCCCGAAAAACTGGCGCTCACGATGAAGCCCGCTCCGGTGAAGAAAGCGGCGCGAAAGCCCGCTGCCAAGCCAGCGGAGAAGGCGCCGGAAGTGAAGGCTGACGCCAAAGCCGAGTCGCCGGTTGTGAAGAAGTCCGCCAAGCCGCGCCGCAAGGGCCCCAGGAAGCCTGTCGCCAAGACAGCGCAGGAAAAAGCGGCGTAACGATTTCGTCCCTCGGTTTGAGC
>CAVJUB010000035.1:0-20355 GCA_963652545.1 Hallella faecis
TTTCGCTTCTCCCACAAACCGCTTCGACCTCGCCGCCGAAGCGGTTTTTCGTTTCTCGGACGTTTTCCAAGGCTTCCCGCTTTTCTCCGCGGGCGGCTCTCACGATCTTCTTTCACCGCCTCAGCCTGCGCCACTTCGCGCGCTTTCGCGGCACGAGTTTGGGCCCTTCTGGCTCGTGACCGCCGTGTCCTACATCCTCTTCTTTGCGCTCTTTTTCGTCGAAAAGACCGTCGCCGGGCGCTCAGCAAGTCTGAGCTTTCTCGGCGGGAATGTTCGCCTTGGAATCTACGGAAATCTATCGATCTATACGCGACTATACGCTATCATCCACGACTATACGGCGGCATACGGTCGTATTCAGACTTTCCCCAACTCTGAGGCTCGCGATGGACTCTCTGCTCAATCCTTTTGCTCCCGGCGCCGGCACGCCTCCTCCTGAACTGGCTGGTCGCGATGACGTATTGAAGGTCATTCGGGAATCCTACCTTCGGGCGCGTCTCGGTCTGCCGAGCCGTCCGTTCATGCTTCTCGGACTTCGCGGCGTGGGAAAAACCGTGTTGCTCAACGAAATCGGGCGTCAAGCGGCAAACGACGGTCTTGTCGTCTCTCAAGTGGAGTCTCCGGAAGTTGAATCGCTCGCCAGCCTTCTCTACCCACTCATGGGAAAGGCGCTCCGCAGACTGTCTGCCGTGGAGAATTCAAAATCGCTGGCAAGCAAAGGGCTTCGCGCCCTGCGCAATTTCGCCGCCTCTTTCAAAGTGAAGTACGGAGATTTGGAAGTCGGCATTTCGCCTGAAGCCGAACCGGGAATTGCGGATACGGGCAACTTGGAATACGACTTGCCGGACATGTTCGAACTGATCGGTCAAGCGGCTCAGCACAGCAAAAATGCCTGGCTGCTGCTGATTGATGAAGTCCAGTATTTGAGCGAGACGGATCTCTCAGCACTGATTGTCGCCATGCACAAAATGTCGCAAAAAGGACTGCCTGTCGTTTTGGTGGGCGCCGGCCTGCCGCAAGTGGCGCGACTTGCTGGCGCCGCCAAGTCCTATGCTGAACGTCTGTTTCTGTATCCCACTATCGGCGCTCTGACTCCCGATGCCGTAGAAAAGGCGGTGGCCAATCCGCTCAAGAAGAATCAGGCAAGCATTGAGCCGGAGGCATTGAAAGAAATTGAAAAGAGAACCTGCGGGTACCCATTCTTCATCCAGGAACTGGCCTTTAATACCTGGAACTGCGCCTCGACAAATTGCCTGACGCTGAAGGATGTCAACCAAGCCTACCCCATCACGCTCAAAAATTTGGACGAGAGCTTCTTCCGAGTTCGGTTCGATCGTCTGACGCCTCGCGAGGTCAAATTTGTGCGAACGCTGGCCTCTCTGGGCGAGGGGCCCTACGCCATGGAAGATTTGCTGACCGCCTTGAACAGCACGTCCAGCAAGATTTCTCCCGTGCGCTCCGCTCTCATCAAAAAAGGCGTGCTTTACAGCCCGCAACATGGAAAGATCGCGTTCACAGCGCCTTTGTTTGCCGATTTCGTCAATCGTGACGTGCAAATTCTGCATTGATTTGTTGTTTGCATGACAAATCAGATGGCACCGATCACGATGCAAACCCGCGGCCTTCTGGAGTCCGCCTGCGGTTTTTCACTCTCGGGCGCGTTGCTCGGGCTCATCGTCCTCTTTCTTCTCGCGCGGCCCGGCCGCCCCGCGCCCTGCCGCGGCGGCAATCACGAACCCGCGCCCTGACGAACTCCCTCGCCGCAAAAAGGCCCGCGCTGCGCGAAACAGGCGGGCCTTCCGTCATTTAGGAGCGGCTCAAGCTCAGTGCTTTCCCGGCACCTGGCCGATGACGCCCTTCACGAAGTAGTTCATCTTGAGCAGGTGATTGTCGTCCGCCGCAGAACCCGCGGGAATCACGGTCACGCCTTCGTTCGTCACGACGGGGCCCGTGAACACGTTGAACTCCTGCTTCTCCATCTTGCCGTAGACGGCGTTGATGTCATCCACCACGGCCTTCGGGGCCTTGTCGGTGATGGAAGAGAGCTTCACCATGTGCAGCTCGGCGCCGCCCCAGAGCGGCTCCACCTTCCACTTGCCGTCCATCACGGCCTGAATGCGCTTCGCGTAGTACTCGTCCCAGTGGTGCGTCACCGCGCCGATCAGCATCGTCGGCGCCGCGGTCTTCATGGGCGAGTGGTAGCTGATCACCGGCACCTTGGCGCCTTCAGCCGTGGCCGCCACAGCCTGGGAATTCGTGTGATGCGTGATGATGTCGCAGCCCTGGCCGATGAGGGTCTTCGTCGCGTCGGCTTCCTTGCCCGGGTCATACCAGGCGTTCGTCCAGACGACGCGCACCTCGATGTTGGGGTTCACGGACTGGGCGCCCAGCGTGTAGGCGTTGATGCCCTGGAGCACCTCAGGAATCGGCACGGCGGCGACGTAGCCCAACTTGTTGTCCTTCGTCATGGCGCCCGCGAGCTTGCCCGCGAGATAGCGCGCCTGATAGAAGCGGGCGTTGTAGAAGTTGAAGTTCTTCGCGGTCTTGTAGCCCGTGGCGTGCTCGAACTTCACGTCCGGGAATTCACGCGCCACCTTGAGGCCGGGGTTCATGAACTCAAAGCTCGTCGCGAAGATGATCTTGTTGCCCTGGGCGGCCAGATCGCGAATGACGCGCTCGGCGTCCGCCACGCCCACGACGTTCTCCACGAAGCTCGTCTTCACCTTGCCCGCGAACTGCTTTTCAACCGCTTCGCGCGCTTCGTCGTGCTGCTTGCTCCAGCCTTCGTCGGCGCGGGGGCTCGGATAAAGCCAGGCGGCCTTCAGTTCCTCGGCGGCGGCGTGCCCCGCAACGAGCGCGCAGGCCGCGGCGGCCAGCATCAGGGTGAGACGTTTTTTCATGGAGGTGCTCCAAAAAAGATCAATGGCTTCAGAGTCCGCCCAAGGCGTCCGGCCCCGCGGCGGCTCCACCGAAATTTCAATGGGCGCCATTGTAGCGGAGCGCTCCGATGGTTCTCAGCGCCAAATCAACGGCATTCCACCTATTTTTCGTCCGCTTTAAGGAGCCGTGCGGCGAAGTTGCGGTATCCTTTCACATTCTTCAACCGCCACCGTCTCCTACCCGATGAAATCGCCTCTTGTGTCCGTCGTTGCCGAAGCCGTTTTTCTCGCCGCCTCGCACACGCTCGCCGCGCGCACGTTCGAAGCCTTCTGGAAGAAGGTCTCGCCGAAGCTCGCCGAGGGCGTGGACTATGTGGACTCCCATGAAGGCGACGTGCTGCATGCGGACAAGACGTTCCTTGAAATCATGACCCTGCGCGATGCGGAGATCACCCGCATCGTGAACGCGTGCCTCAAGGACTTCATGTCGGGAAAGATCACGGAAGCCCTCGCGCGCGTGAACCGCATTGAAGACCGCCTCAACGGACGGCGTGAACAGATCAACGCGTGGAAGCTCGCGCTCATCTCGGCGCCCGCCACTTCGCTGCTGCCCCTGCGCCTCACCCGCAAGCGGCTGGAAGCCCGCATCGCGCGCGAAAAGAAGGCGATCGAATCGGACGAAGCAACGATTGCGCAGATCAAGACCGAAGCCCTTGCAGACTTCAAGGCGGCGGGCGTGGAGCTCACCCCGGAGCAGCTGGACGGCCTTCTCTACTCCGCCGAAGGCAGCGACATCGCCCGCGTCATGGCGGCCGCGGACAACATCCGCCGCATTGAAAAGCGCCTCTCCGACCTTCTTGCCAAGTCCGACGCCACCGCCGCGGAAGCGAAGACTTACACCGGCTTTCTCATGATGTGCTACCGCATCTACTTGGAAGCCGTGGAGCGCGCTCTGATCGCCGTGGAGAAGAACTACCTCGTGAAGCTCAAGGCCGTGAAGGAAAGCGCGGGCGAGCAGCTTCTGCAAGCCGACCGTCTCATCGGCAAAGCGCACAAGACGAGCCGCGCCGCCAAAACGAACCGCGAGCTCAACGCCCGCACGATCGAGATGGCCGAGCTCTACGAAGCGCACCTCATCAACCGCCGCGAAGAGCTGCGGCACCTGCGCGAAGAGATGCTCATCAACTTCGAGCTTGCCGTGAACACCTTCCGCACCGTGAAGGTGGGGGCCGAGCTCGTGGACGTGATGAAAACCTCCGAAAACGACCTCAAGAGCGTCTTTGAATTCGAGGCGCCTCAGTTCTCCGCCTTCTATGACAAGAATCTGCGGGGCGAATTTGACAGCATGACAAGGAAATTGAAGGCATGAGTCTCAAAACTTCCGGGCTTCGCGCCATTCTCGACGAAGTCGTGATCTTCGGCTTTGCGATCGCCGCGGGCTGGGGCGCCCACGCGATCCTCTCCCGCCATGTCACCGACACGACCGTCATCCTCGTCGTCTCCATTCTCGCCGTGTTCGTCGGCGCCCGGATCGGGCGCTTCGTCATGAAGAAGAACTGACGCCGCAAGCGAATTCACCCACCTTTGAGGAGCCTTCGGGCTCCTCATCTTGTTTTCTGCCGGCCGAAAAAAGCAGCGTCCGACAGAAAATCAGAGACGGGATACAAAATCCGATAAAATCAAAGGCAATCAATTGCTTCTTGGATCCGCCATGAAATCGCTTCCCGTCGGTCAGCAGTCCTTCACCGATCTGATAACCAGCAACAACTACTACGTTGACAAAACGCCGTTCATCAAGGCGGTGATGGAATACGCCGCTCAGGTGCTGCTCATCACGCGGCCGAGACGCTTCGGCAAGACGCTCTTCATGGATACGATGCAGCGTTTCCTCGCGATTGATCCCCAAAACCCTGGCTGCAGCGACGCCCAGGCTCGGCTTTTTGACGGCCTCAAAATTCTGGAAGACAAGACCTTTTGTGGCACATGGATGGGACAGCATCCCGTCATCGGTCTTTCTCTCAAAGGTGCCGAAGCGGACACTTTCGAGCTCGCCTATCAGCTCTTTGCGCTGAAACTGGTGGACGTCGCCAAGCCGTTTGCCTTTCTGCTGGACAGTCCGAAAGTATCGCCGGATGACAAGGAGCTGTTGGCAAACTACTTGAAATCAAGCTACATGGGCAATCCTGCCAACAAAGGCACGGTCATTCTTTTTTTGCAGAAGCTTGCCGCCATGGTTTCGGCGCACTACGGCCGAAAGGTGATCATTCTCATCGACGAGTATGACGTGCCGCTTGCGAAAGCGGCCGCCCGCGGCTACTACAACCAGATGGTGACCGTCATCCGCAGCTTTTTGTGCGAAGCCCTGAAGCCGTCGCCCGCCACGGACAACTTCCTTTTGAAAGCGGTTCTCACCGGCTGCCTTCGGGTGAGCAAGGAAAGCATCTTCACGGGGCTCAACAATCCTGGCATCAACACCGTTTGTTCAGAAGACAAGGAGCTGAGCGAAGCGATCGGCTTTACGGAGCCTGAAGTGAGAGCGTTGCTGGACTACTATCGGCTGGGCCCCTGCTTTAATGACGTCAAAACGTGGTACGACGGCTATCGCTTTCACCGCAGCGACATCTACTGTCCTTGGGACGTCATCAATTTCTGCGCAGAAGCCGGCCGTTTTGATGAACCGCTGCAATACAAGCCGCGCAACTACTGGGCCAACTCGAGCAGCAACGATGTCGTTGACGAATTCTTAGGTTTTCTCTCGGGCGAGGACACTGACAAGATGCAGACGTTGGTCGACGGCGGCACGATTGACATCACGGTGAACGAGAAGCTCAACTACGGCGAACTCGCGAACCACAATTCGGACGACTTCTGGACGCTTCTCTTTTACACAGGGTACCTCACCATTGCCGAACGCAAGCCGGAAAGTCCGCTTGATTTTCGAGTTCGCATTCCCAACGAAGAAATTCGAGAGACTTTCCGAAAATCTATTGTCGACCATTTCTCCAAGAACAATGCGGTCTGTGCTCAGCATGGCCTGCAACTTGCAAAGGCCGCCTTTGCGGGCGACGCTCCGAGCATGAAGTCAGTGTTGCTTCCGGTGCTAGAGAGCTACGTCTCGGTTCGAGACGCCGCCACCCGATCAAAGCCCGAGAACTTTTATCAAGGCTTTCTCGCGGCGTTGATCTCCTGCGCCGGCACCGCCGTTCGGAATTTTGCCTCCAACAGCGAAGCGGGCGACGGTTACGCCGACTTTCTGTTCACCTCTCCCGACGGTTCCGTCGGCGTCGTCATTGAGATCAAATGCTGCCACCCGTCTGACAATCCTGCCGAAGTTGCTGAGATCGCACTGAAACAAGTGCAGGATCGCCGCTACGCGCGAGGCCTGGACAGGTATGACTGTCAGACTCGCTACGCCTACGGCATCGCCTTCTGCAACAAATACTGCGTCGTGCGAGGACAAGCGATCTAACCGCGGTTCCAAAGCCGCGCCATCGGCTGGGCGCACACATCTTTCAAATGCTGATGAACGACCCAGCCGCCGCAGCGCACGATCTACTTCTCGGGCGTGAAGGTCTTTCCCAGCCCCGTGGGCACGTTGAGCGCAATCCAGCGCGGATTGCGGCTGATGATGACCAAAACGAGAATCGTCGCGAGATAAGGCGTCATCGCCATCAGCTGCGAGGGAATGCCGATGCCCGCCGCCTGGAAGTTGAGCTGCGCCATGGTGACGCCGCCAAAGAGGTAGGCGCCGAGCACGATGCGCATCGGCCGCCACGTGGCGAACGTCACGAGCGCGAGGGCAATCCAGCCGCGCCCGGCCGTCATGCCTTCCGCCCACAGGGGCGTGTACACAAGCGACAGATAGGCGCCCGCGATCCCTGTCATGAAGCCGCCGAAAAGGAGCGCCGAGAAGCGGATGGCGCGCACGGGGTAGCCCAGCGCGTACGCGGACTTCGGCGACTCGCCCGCCGCCCGGAGAATGAGGCCCCAGCGGCTCTTGTAGAGAAACCACGCCGCAAGCCCCGCCATGATGAGCGCGCCGTACACCATCACGTGGCTCGAAAAGAGCGCCTCGCCCACAAAGGGAATGTCCTTTAGAAAGGGGATGCCTTCGGGCGCGCGGGACGCCAATGACACGCCCTGCAGGGGCTGGCCGATGAAGGCCGCAAGCCCCGCGCCAAAAATCGCCATCGCCAAACCTGCGGCGTTTTGGTTGGCGTAAAGCCCCAGCGTGAGAAAGCCGAAGACGGCCGCCAAGGCCATGCCGACCGCAGCCGCCGCGGCAAAGCCCAGCAGGAAGGATCCCGTCGCGTAGCAGGTTCCGAACCCCGCCACGGCGCCCATCAGCATGATGCCCTCGATGCCGAGGTTGAGCACCCCGCTTTTTTCATGAATGAGAATGCCGATGCCCGCGATGAGAAGCGGCGTTCCCGCATTGAGCGTCGAAGCAATCAGCGCAGCGGTCGTGCTCATTTCGCACCCTCCTTTTTCTCAAAGCCCACCCAAGTCGGGCGGTACAGCACCCAGACGTCACAGATCAAGAGGAAGAAGAGAAGCAGCCCCTGGTACACCCCCGTGATGGAGGAAGGCAGCCCCAGACGGCTCTGCCCCAGTTCGCCCCCGAGATAAAAGAGCGCCAGCACGAAGGCCGCCGGAATGCAGCCCACGGGCGAGAGACGCCCGGCGAAGGCGACGATGATCGCCGCAAAGCCGTAGCCTGGGCTGATGTTCAAAGTGAGCTGCCCCACGGGGCCCGCGGCTTCACAAATGCCGGCGAGTCCAGCGCAGCCCCCGGAAATCAGCATCACCGTCCAGATGAGGCGCGAGGGCTTGAAGCCCGCATACTTCGCGGCCATCGGCGCCATGCCGGAGACGCGAATCTGAAAGCCAATGAAAAAGCGGCTCATCAAAAGCGCCCCGGTGAGCGCCAGCACCACCGCGATCACAAAGCCCCAGCCCAGACGCCCGAACCCGGGAATGGTCGGCACGCAGGCCGCCGCTTCAAAAAGGGGCGACTGCGGAAAGCCGAAGCCGTCCGGATCCTGCAAGGGCCCCTGCAGGCACCACGCGAGAAAGAACTGCGCCACGTAAACGAGCATCAGGCTCACGAGAATCTCGTTGGCGTGAAAGACGTCCTTCAAAACCGCCGTGACGCCGCCCCAGAGCGCGCCGCCCGCGACGCCCGCCAAGAGCACGACAACGACGTAGAGCTGCCCCGCCTCGGGCGGACACAGAAGCGCCGCCCAGGCGCCCGACACGGCGCCCATGATGAGCTGCCCCTCGGCGCCGATGTTCCAGATGTTGGCGCGGTAGCAGAGCGTGAGCCCCGCCGCGCACAAAAGAAGCGGCGTCATCTTCACGCCCACTTCGCACCAGCCCCGCAGGTTTTCCAGGGGCGCCACGAGAAAGACGTAAAGGGACGAAAGGGGATCCTTTCCCAAGAAGGCAAAGAGGGCCGCGCCCACCGCGACGGTGAGCACGAGCGCCGCCACGGGCGACAGGCAGCGCATCACCTTCGAAGGCTCCGGCCGCACCGCCAGTCGAATCGGAAACTGCATCATTTGTTCTCCTTGACGGTTTTTGCTTCATCCTGAGCGGGCTTGTCCGCGGGCTTGCAGCTGCAGCCCGCCCAGAGACCGGCCATCCAGAGGCCGATCTCCTGCACCGTGATCGAATGCACGGGCACCGCGGGCGAAATGCAGCCGCGGTACATCACCGCAATCCGGTCGCAGATCGCAAAGAGCTCGTCGATTTCTTCGGAGACGATCAAAAGCCCCGCGCCCTGGTCTCGAAGCTCCAAGAGCGCGTTGTGAATCACGGCCGCCGCCCCGACGTCCACGCCCCAGGTGGGCTGGTCAATCAAGAGCACGGCCGGGTGGTTCATCACCTCGCGCCCCACCACGAACTTCTGCAGATTGCCGCCCGACAAGGCCTGCGCCTCGCTCTTGCCGCGCTTGCCGCAGGCGACCTTGAAGCGGTCGATGACGCGGTCGGTGAAGTCGGCGACGGCGCCGCGGCGAATGACGCCCTGCGCATGAAACTGGTCGCCCGTGAGCAGCGTGTTTTCTTCCAAGGGGAGTTCCGGCACCGAACCGTGGCCGAGACGCTCTTCGGGCACGTAGCGAAGCCCCAGGCGCCGGCGCTGCTCCGGCCCCCACTTCGTCACGTCCTCGCCCATCAGGGTGACGCTCCCCGAAGAGGGCTTCAGCTCGCCCGCGAGCACGCCCAGCAGACGGGACTGGCCGTTGCCGCTGATGCCCGCCACGCCGACGATTTCGCCCGCGCGCACCGTAAGGCGCACGTTCTTCAGGCCGCAGATGCGCTTGCCGCCGTCCAGGTTGAGCTTCTTCACGACGAGAACGTCGCGGCCGGGCTTGCCGTCGCGGCGCATGAGCTTCGGGGGCTCGGCGCCGATCATGAGGCGCGCGAGCTCGTCAGCGGTCGCCTTCTTGGGATCCACGGTCGTCACGACCTTCCCCTGGCGAAGCACCGTGCAGGAATCGGCGAGATCGCGGATTTCGTCCAGCTTGTGAGAAATGAAGATGATGGAAAGCCCTTCGGCGGCAAGCTGCTTCAACGTCACGAAGAGCCGGGCCACCGCCTGCGGCGTCAGCACCGACGTGGGCTCGTCCAGAATAAGAAGCTTCGGATTCGTCATCAGCGCCCGGATGATCTCCACGCGCTGGCGCTCCCCCATCGACAATTCGGAAACAAAGCTGTCAGGCTCGATCTCGAGGCCGTAGCGGCTTCCGAGCTCCAGAACCTTTTCAGAGACTTCCGCGAGCGAAACGCCTTTTTCGAGTCCCAGCAGCACGTTCTGCGCCACCGTGAGCGTTTCAAAGAGGGCGAAGTGCTGGTGCACCATCGCAATGCCGAGCGTCCGGGCTTCGCCGGGGCTGCGGATGACTACGGGGCTGCCGTCGAATTCCATCGTGCCCGAATCGGGCTGGACCGCGCCGTAGATGATTTTCATGAGGGTGGACTTGCCGGCCCCGTTTTCGCCCAGCACGGCGAGCACTCGTCCGGGATCGACCTCGAGGCTGATGCCGTCGTTGGCCCGGACGCCGGGGTAGGTCTTGGTGATGTTGTTCAGCCGCAGTCGCGCTGTCACAGCAGCTCTCCTCTTAGCTTGAAAGTTGGAGAAGCGTCCGAAATCGCGCCGTTGTCCCTCAAATATGCTCACGCCCCGTCTTGCCTGCCGCCACTTCGAACGAAGTCGTGAAATTTTATAGAGTTCGACCTCCGAAAAACAGAGGCGGCGCCGGATTTTTTCGCCGCGCCGCCCGCGGACTGAACCGGCCTTTCAGAAGGCCTCTCCAGCGCCGCTGGCACCGTGCGCTGGGGAGGCCGCCCTCCTACTGCCGCGTCACCGATCCCGCGAGATACGCGCTCACGTCCGTGACGCCTTCCTCCTTCGCCGCGTCCGCGGCCTCAAGCCGCTTCATCGTGAAGGGCTGCCCGTCGTGAAAGAACGCGTCCACCCGCTCGATCTCCTCCTCGGTCACGGGCCACGCCGCCTGGCTCGCATACTCCCGGTTCCAGGCCTCCTCGTCCTTTGAGCACCGGCCGGCGTCGCGCGCCAGAAGCTCCGCGTCCGTCGCATCCATCCTCGCCTTGCAAAGGTACTTGGCCGCCTCCACGGGGTCGCCGATCACCGTCGTAAGGCGCTTCACCAGCACTTCGGACTCGGGCGGCACCTGGATGATGCCGTCGTCCGTGTAGACCGCATACGCAATCTGAGCGCCGCGGCGCCGGCACCGCTCGCGCGTTGCTTCCGACAGCTCGCACCAGAGGCGCGGGTCCTGCAGCGCCTCCGCCACGCGGTCCGCCGTCGTGAGCTTGCGGCGCTCAATCGCGCCGCAGCACTCCGCCGCCATCCTCAAGCCTTCGCGTCCTTCGAAGTCCGCCACCGTGACGTTGTCGGGATCGATCCCGTTGAATTCGAGCACCTTGCGGCCGATGTAGGCCGCAATCTCGTCCATTTCCGCGAGCAGCTCGGCTTCGCGCTGCGCCATGTCCTTGGTTGCCTCCATCGTCTTCTCCTACTTCGTCACCATCGGCACGAAAGGCACGGCCGCGCCCGTCGTGAGGTACTGCGGCAGAACGCCGTTCCACTTTTCAATGGCATTCAATTCGAGCACCGCCGGATTGTCCGCCAGAGCCTTCGCCTTGATCGCGATCGCCTCGGCTTCGGCGCGAGCCCGCGTCAGCTGAGCGTCCGCTTCGCCCTGCGCCGCCACGCGCAGCTTCTCGGCCTCCGCCTTGCTCTGCGCCACTTCGTTTTCGCGCAGGAGCGCCCGCTGCGTCGCCTCGATCTTGGCGTTGATCGACTGGCGCACCTGCTCGGGATACTGCAGGTCCGTGAGCCACGAGAGCTTCACGATGCGAATGCCGATGGGATCGAGCTTGGCGCGGATTTCCTTCGTCACTGCATCCAGAAGATGCGTCTTGCCGCCTTGCGTGAGAGCGTTGATGTCCATGGCGGCGGTGTTCTTGATGAGCGAGTCCGCGATGTACTGCCGCAGGTTCACGTCGGTGATCTCGTCGATCCCCTTGCGGTAGGTCGCAAAGACCGTCGCCGCTTTCGCGGCCTCGATGTTGTACTCAATGCCCAACTCCGCACGGATGTCCATCGCGTCCGACGTCTGGAACACAAAGGGCTGCTCGTAGTTCCAGAGCTGGTTGAAAGTGGGGAAGCGGTAGAGCTGCTCGTTGATGCCGAGGAAATACCGTCCCGTGCCGACCGTCTCGTTCTGCACGCCCTTGTCCGCGTAGAGATTGACGCGCACGCCGACGTAGCCCGCCTGCACCGTGACGACGTTGTTCCAGGCGTACCAGGCGCAGACGGCGACCGCGGCGACGCCCGCCGCCGCAAGGCCGATCCTTCCCGCCGCGCGGGACCAGTTGATGTTTTCAGTCATGCTTGAACTTCCTCAAGAAAAGATTGACGAGAGCGGAGGCGACGCAAACCGCGATCGCGATGCCGACGCCCATCAGCAAGAGACTCCCGGAATTCATCATCTGCGGGAGCCAGATCACGAAGAACGCGCCGATCAGGACCGTGAGCGCCACCTTCAAGGCGTGCCAGAACAAAAGCTTTGCCATAATTTTGTAACTCCAAAACACTTTCTTTCGCCGAAGCTGCGCTACGATCTGCAGTCATCGACGCCAGCGATTGTGGCAAGCTCCGGCGGCCGGTTTCGATTTCCGCAAGCTTTCAGCTCAAAATAGTTGCAAAGCATTTGTTTTAGAATAATTCTTTTTACCGCCCCAAAAGCAAATTTTTAGGAACTCCGTCATGGCTAAAAAAACCGCGACTCCCCTCCGCCCCGTGCTTCTCACCGTCACGGAAGGCCGCCCCGACGTCCTCTTTCTCTCGCTTCGGCTGCTGATGAAAGAGGGACTCGCCGCCCCCGAAGCCCTGAAGCTCCTCACGACGCGCGAAGGCCGCGAGGCGTTTCTAGACCTCATTCGGCCGCTGGAAAACCACGAGCTGAAGCTGGGAGAAAACACCGTGCCGCTCGACGACGTCGTCGAGCTCTTTACTAATCCCGGCGGCGACCCGGTGGACAACGTGGCGGCCGACGACGGCCTGCAGTCAGCGGGCGACAGTCTTATTGCGGCCGTCACCGACCTCACGAAAGACGCCCAGACGGCGCTTTGCCTGACGATGCCGGCGACAAGCCCGCTCGTCGCCTTTGCCGAAGCGGCCATGGCGCGCCTTGCGCGGCCTCAGGACCATCTTTTGCTCATCACCGCCCATGGGGACGAGCCGCTCCCGTCCTTTGACGCGCGCTGGCTCGACTTCACTCAGAAGCTCGCCGAAGATGACCGCTTCGAAGCGGTTCTCTTGCAAACAGCCCTCCTTCGCGACAAGTTCCGGCTGAGCGCCCCCACAAACGCCGAGCGCAAGACCAGCAAGCGGATCACCGAGCACCGGCACTGCGACCTCATCTTTGACCTGCCCGAAAGCGAGATCATCACGAGAACCGGCATCCACGTGCATCTGGAGCCCTCGCTCCTCGCCTTTTACTGGTGGCTCGTGAACCGCGTCGTGAACCAGCGGCCCGGCCCCAATCCCGGGGAGCCGCAGGCCGCCCGGGAGTTTCTTGAGGTGCGTGAATACGTCCTGCGAAACACCTTGAAGCACCGCGGCCGGAACACGCGTCATGCCAGGTCGGCGCAGGTCATCCTCGCCGACACCGACGCTTTCCGGAAGTTCTTCACCGAAAAGAAGGCCTTCATCAACCGCGCTTTGGAAGACTCGCTCTCGCCGTACGAATTCCGGCAGCTGAAGATCGTCAGCATCGGCCGCCGGCCGTGGCAGAAATACACCGTGCTTTTCGGCAAAGGACGCAAAGCGCAGGAAGGCATCCCCGACGTCGTCACTCGACAAAAATGCTGGTCGGCCGGACATTTCCCGGATCCGGCATCCAGTCCCGCAGTCCCTCAAGAAGCGCCGGCCGACAAGACAGCGTCTTAGCCGCCTTCTTCATGAGGCCGCGGTCGCACAGGTCTGAGATCGCCGCCGACACCCAGGCGCGGGACGCAGAGACGATGCCGCTGATTTCGGTGACCGTGAGCTCCACCGGCAGCGTGAGCCATCCGTCCGCGTCCGGCGCCACATGCTCGGCTCGCAAAAGCGACCCCACAAGCGCCCGAAGCCGCATGTCCAGGTCCATCGTGAAATTGGCGAAGGCGCCCTCGAGCAGGCACTCCTGCTTCAGTATCGCGAGGTCGGCGTAGAGCTCCATGTTCTCGACGCTCTCCCGCAGGAAGCGCCGGAAGCCGGCGTTCTCCACCACAAGGAGCCGCGAGCGGCGAAGCACCTCCACCACAACGTTGGGCCGCGTCGGATTGAGGGCGTCGAGGTCGCCCAGCGTCCGGCCCGGCAGAATGAGCGCAAAGGTGCGCTGCCGGCCGTTCAGGTCCACGAAGTCAAACGAAACGAGTCCTTCGAGCAAAAAGGCGGTCTGGCCCGACGCCGAGCCGTGCGTGAGAAAGGCGCCGCCCTTGGCGATCTCCACAAGCCGCCCCTCGCGGCGAAAGAAGTCCGCCAGACGCTCGGGCTCGCGATCAAGCACCCACGGCTGCGTTCTCAATACCTGCCTCATCCTCTCCGTCCTTTTCCGAAGGCCGACGCCCTCATTCTCGGGCGGTGAATCTACGGAGTAACCCCGAAAGTGTCAACTGGCAGACAGTCTTTCGCCGCCCGCGCGCCTGTAATGCCGAGCATCTCCGTTTTTCCATTTGAAGAGGAAGAAAAATGATTTCTCGCCGCAATCTGGCGCGCTCCGTCGTCGCGGGCGCCGTCCTGATGTCGCTCGGCTTCACGGCCAGCGCAGGACAGAAGACGCTCTCCGCGGACATCGTGGTCGTGGGCGCGGGCTCGGCCGGCCTCACCGCCGCCGTTCAGGCCGCCGAAAAGGGCGCCAAGGTGGTGCTTCTTGAAAAGAATCCGTTCGTGGGCGGCGCCTCGAACTTTGCGGAAGGCCTGTTCGGCGTGGAGTCCGAATGGAACCGCCTCCGCAGCGACACCCTCACCCGCGAAGAAGCCTTCAAGGGTCTGCTTGAGCGCCACCAGCACGAAATCAACGCGCCGCTCACCCGCGACTACGTCTACGGCAGCGCGGAAAACCTCGAGTGGCTCTCCAAGCATGACATCAAGTTCGACGTCGTCCGCATGACGCCGTGGGAGGAGGCGACCTGGCACGTGATCGGCGACTACAAGGGCAAGAACCACGGCGCGGCGCTCGTCAACGCCCTCAAGGATCACGCCGACAAGCTGGGCGTCAACACCCTGACTTCCTGCCCGGCGAAGTCTCTCATCACCAACTCGAAGGGCGCCGTGACGGGCGTGGTCGCCGAAGACGATGACGACACCTACACGATCCAGGCGAAAGCCGTGATTCTCGCCTCCGGCTCCTTCGGTGACAGCCCGGAAAAGGTCGCTCAGTGGGCGCACCGCGATCCCGAAGGCTGGAAGCCCTCCTGTCCCATCAACAAGACGGGCGACGGCATTCAGATGGCCTTGGACAAAGGCGCGGCGCTCGGCCAGGTGGGCTTTGTGGGACACCTCGGCGCCGAAGGCGTGAAGTTCCTCTCCAATCTCTACGCCACCTCCTGGCAGCCCGCCGCGCTTTGGGTGGACTCTGACGGCAACCGCTTCGTGAACGAAGACGTGGCGCTTTCCTTCAGCCAGGCCGCCAACGTCGTCTACCGGCAGCACAACCATCACGCCTGGTCGATCTTTGACGACAGCCAGGTGAAGTACATGACCGAAAAGGGCGTGGACTCCGGCATCGGCGTGCTGATCCCCGTAGGCGCCAAGATGACGAACCTTGAAAAGGAAATCAAGGAAGCGGCCGCGGACAAGTCGGTGACGGGCTTCAAGTCCGCCTCGTCCGTGGCGGAGCTCGCCCAAAAGATCGGCGTGCCGCAGAAAGCGCTGGAAGCCGCGGTGAAGTCTTACAACCACAACTGCGCCGAAGGCCACGACGGCGAATTCTTCAAGGACGTGAAGTACATGCGTCCTCTCAACACCCAGAAGCTCTACGCCGTGCAGCTGCGCTCCAACTTCTTTGCGGCCTACGGCGGCCTCAACGTAAACCGCCAATTCCAGGTGCTCGACACCCAGAATCATCCGATCTCGGGGCTTTACGCCGCCGGTCTTGAGGTTTCGGGCATGGTGGGCCACACCTACTCCACCTGGTCCTCCGGACACGCCTTCGGCTTTGCCGCCTACTCCGGCCGCCACGCGGCGCTCAACGCCGCGAAGGCCATCGGCAAGTAGCCGTCATTTCCTCGTTTTCCTCTCCTTGTTCCTGATCGAGACCAGCCGCCAGCGCGGCCGGTCTCGCTTTTTATGGAAGTCACAAACACCTCTCACTTCCAAATTTCGAGCCGCCGATTTTCAAAAACCGAATCCGACTCAAGGCAAGTCTCGATGGCAGAACTAGTTCATTCGTCGTACTCTCTTTGCATGACCTTCCTCGACGCGCCGCACAAGCAGCGCGCCCAACAAAACAAGTGAGAGACACCTTATGAACCTCATCCAGAAACTTGCCCCGGCCGCAATCGCCGTCGCCCTCACCTTCTCCGGCGCCGCGCTCGCGTCCGGCGGCTCCTCCGGCCCGCGCGTGGGCTACGTCGCCCCCGGGCAGCTCGGCGAAATCGTCGTCAATCCCTACAAGATTGCGCCGCTCACGGCCGTGATCCGCAACGGCGGCAAGCAGATCACCGCCGCCTCGGTGCGCATCGTTCCGAAGGAAGGCGGCCAGGAGATCAAGTACACCGTCTCCGAAACCCAGCTGCGCACCCACGCCGGCATCCCAGTCTTCGGCCTTTATCCCGATTACAACAACACCGTCGAAGTGAGCTACACGATGGTGGACAACGGCAAGACGACGCGCGTCGAAAAGGAGCAGTACCGCATCTACGCCCCCGCCGTCTACACGCCGGTGAACGGCTCGATGGCCCAGCACCACAACATGTTTGAGACCGAAGTGGTGAAGGTGGATCCGAAGTTCAGCGACCGCCTCTACCTCATCAACAACTTCCTCTCCACAGCGCCCAAGCAGGCCCGCGTCGTCTGGAACAACCCGATGGGCGGCGCGCTCGAGTGGAACTACTACCCGCAGAACGCCATCATCGACACCAAGGGCGAAGTGCGCTGGTACATGCACGTCGAGCCCATCTACGATCCGGAGACCATCTATCAGTCGGGCATCATGATGGGCTTTCATCAGAACCCGGACGGCGCCTTCACCTTCGGCTACGGCCAGCGCTACGCGAAGTACGACCTGATGGGCCGCGAAATCTTCAACCGCCGGCTCCCCGCGGGCTACGCGGACTTCTCGCATGCGCTCGACAACGCCCAGAACGGCCACCTCTTCCTGCGCGTCTCCTCCTCGGACTACAAGCGCCCTGACGGCAAGCGCGTCCACACCGTGCGCGACGTCATCGCCGAAGTGGATGAAAACGGGAACGTCGTGGACGACTTCCGCCTCTTTGAGATTCTCGATCCGTACCGCGACAACGTGATCAAGACGCTGGACCAAGGCGCGGTCTGCCTCAACCTTGACGCTTCGAAGTCCGGGCAGACGCTCTCCGCGGACGAGCTCGCCGCCATGGACAAGAACGACAAGTTCGGCGACATCGCGGGCGTGGGCCCCGGCCGCAACTGGGCGCACGTGAATTCCGTGGACTACGACCCGACGGACGACTCGATCGTCATCTCGTCGCGCCATCAGTCCGCAGTCGTAAAGATCGGCCGCGACAAGAAGGTGAAGTGGATTCTCGCCTCGCCCGAAGGCTGGAAGGGGGACCTTGCCAAGAAGGTGCTCACGCCCGTGGACAAGAACGGCAAGGCGATCAAGTGCGCCGACAACCGCTGCGAAGGCGACTTCGACTGGACGTGGACGCAGCACACCGGCTGGCGCATCGACTCCAAGTCCGACAAGAACGTCTTCTACCTCTCCGTCTTTGACAACGGCGACGGCCGCGGCATGGAGCAGCCGCCGCTTCCCGACATGAAGTACTCCCGCGCCGTCATCTACAAGATCGACCAGCAGAAGATGACCGTGCAGCAGGTCTGGGAGTACGGCAAGGAGCGCGGCCACGAGTGGTACAGCCCGGTGACGTCGCTGGTTGAATACCAGACGGACAAGGACTCCGTGATGGTCTACTCCGCGACGGCGGGGCTTGACCTCAAGAAGTTCAACACCGAGGCGCCGAATCCCGCCATCGATGAATTCAAGTGGGGCGAGAAGGAGCCCTCCGTTGAAATCCGCATCAAGAGCTCGCTCGGCTATCAGGCGATGCCTGTGAGCGTGGAGAAGGCTTTCAACGCGAAGTAACCCTTCAGAGGTAGCCTTCCCGGGCCGCGCAGAAATTTTTTCGCGCGGCCCTTGCTTTTTTCGCAAAACCTCTTTACTATGCGCACTCGCTTCGGTCGAAAGACAAAAGCAAATGACTCAGAGGTTGCGCCGGTAGCTCAGTTGGATAGAGTACCTGGCTACGAACCAGGGGGTCGCGGGTTCGAATCCTACCCGGCGCACCAACAGCCTTTGAATCGCCAAATGAGCTCAGCTTCGGCTGGGCTTTTTTGTTGCCTGAAATTTCTGCGGACAAAAAAAATACCGCTGCGCTGGATGCCGCAGGCCTTTCGCCTGCCGCACAACGTTTCCTTCGCATCGTCCCTTTCAGCTGAGTAGACACGCCCGGCGGAATTTTCCCTGTGGCGTTTCCCCACAGGCCACTGACTTCGACCTGTCCGCCCCAGTCCTTCACGCCGGCTCTCCGATCGTCATTCATCGGCGCCGTTCATCAGCTCATTCGATGCGAAAGAAACGCCGCAATCCAACCGCAGCGGTTCAAACATACCACCAAAGGAGATGTCATCGAATCTGAGGTTCCCTGTCCTCTTGTTCGAGACACTGGTATTAAACCACGTCACCGCGACAAAATCCATTGTTTTGAGGCCTCTAAAACATTTGTTTACGTAAAGCCCAAGTCAAAGCACCCCGTTTTGACTACCAATCCCCGCTTCTTTACCTACCCATTTGGTGGTATTCGCATTTTCTCCGATCGCGTTTCGCCCTCCCTCCGCCGAGACACCGACCTTCCGGCGACAAGCCAGCGCAGAGACGGCGAGGCCTCCGGCGAAATGAATCACCGGAGGCCTCGTTTTCAAGTCACGCCGCCGGGAGCCATTGCCCCCAGCGGACGGAGACCGCGCCGAGCTTGAATCACCCGGCGCCCCGCTTCATTAGAAGCAGTACTTCGCGCGCAGCTCCACGTTCGCGGAAGAGCGCTCTTCGTTGCCCCATTCGTAGCCCGCATGGAGCCCGAACGTGAAGTTCTCCTTCTGAGCTTCGATGCCGAGCTTGCCGCGCACCTTCACATCGTCCGTGAACGTGAAGTTGTAGGTGCTCGTCACGCCCGCCATCTTCACCTTGCTGTCGATGTCGCGGTCGGCCACCGTCGGAACGACGGCGAACGCGAACGCGGGCTTCACCGCCAGGCCGGACGCGGTGTCAAAGGCCTTCGACATTTCGACGCCCACCGGGAATTCGACCGCCGTGGCGTTCGAAGACTGGACGTGCGCGCCATGGCCGTTGCTGTAGGAGCCGCCGCGGACATGGTAGACGTCCATCCCGATGAAGGGCGTGACGTCCGCCGCCGCGAGCGCGAACGTCTTGCGACCCTGCACGCCGAAGGAGTAGACCGACGTCGTGACGTCGGTATCCACCGCCGCGCCGTTGCCCACCGTGAGGTCGCTCTTCACGAACGTCGCGGAAGCGTCTGCGAGGATGTCCACGGAGCCCGCCGTCGCCTTGCCGTAGACGGAAGCGCCGTAGTAGTTGAACTCATCCTTGGCGGAAACCGAGTGGTTCTTCGTGTCGCCGGTGCCGGCGGTCAAGGCAAAACCGAGCTTCCCATCCGTCACAGCGGCTTCGCCGCCCACGACGATGCCGTAGGCCGTGGTCTTCGTGTGAAGATCCTGGCCGCCCGTGCTGATGCCCTTCAGCTTCGTCTTGCCGCCCGTCACATGCACCCACAGACGGTTGTCACCGTCCGCAGCTGCCGTTTCGTCTCGGACGATTTGACGGAGTTCAGACGCACGGTCATAGGCCGTCGTGAAGGTCGTCAAGGCACCCGCCGGGTTCATCGCCGCATCAAATTTCGCGGCGATGTCCTTCAGAGCCACCGTGCCCGTCGTATAGGACAAGAGGTCGTTCACGTAGGTGTTGCCGGCCGCCATGGCCGCGTTCGCGATCGCCGTGCCCTGCATCGCCGAGCCGTAGATCTGCGCCGCGTCGTTCATTCGAGCCTTGATCGTGCCGTCTTCCGCCACATCAAGACTGAAGAGGCTGTTGGCCGCCTTTACATTCTTGAAATACGACGTCACCTCCGAACCGTCGGCGTTCGCAAGCAACGTGTAGCTTGCGCCAGAAGTCACATTGGTCAAAATGGCCTGAGCAGATGAATCAATGTCAAACGAATCCGCAGTAATCAGAGCCTCTCCGTTCGAGAGCGTTCCAACATTCCCCACCAGCGTCGAACCCGCGGCAAACACCACAGAAGCCGGCGTTGCTCGCGTGTTGAGCGATCCAGTGTATTCGTCGTAGCGCGTAAAGCTGCCATTCACGACAAGCTTGCCGTCGCCCGACACTGTGATGGGCCCGTCGACATAGGCTGCCGCCGTCGTCCCGTTTTCCCCCCAGGTGATTGTGCCGTCGTTGACGAGCGAGAGGAATTCGTCCGCCGAGTCGGTGCCAAGCACAACGTAGCTGTTCTGACCCACGACGATTTCACCATCCACCTTGTCGCTGTTGATGATGAGGCTCGAGGCGTCCTCCACCTTGCCGTCGTCTTTCCAGGCGGGATCAAGGAAGAACGTCAACCCCTTCAAGCTACCCTTGCCGATCTTGAGGGCGCCCTTCTTGTCAGCATTGGCATCCGGCTTGCCATC
>CAVJUB010000036.1:0-20299 GCA_963652545.1 Hallella faecis
CTCGAAGATCATCTCGCACTGATCTCGGTCATCCGGCTGAAAGCGGCGGAGCGTCTCAACGGCGGCTCCGCCGTATTTTTTGGCGCCTGCCCTTCCGGCGACTGGCTTTCGGCCGTCATGCGACAATGTCTCGGTGAGGAGGCCAGCACCAGGGGGAGTCCGCCGAGGCGCAGTTCGATGTCAAGCCGTACGGCGCCGCGTCGTTGACGCCGCTGATTCACGTCACCGCGGTGTTCTCAGAAGAGAAGCGACAGTTTGTGCGCTGGCGCCAAGTCAGCTGAGAGCAGATCACCTCTTCGGGAACTCGTACCGCACGGCCTCGGGCACCTTGACGCCGAGTGCTCGAGCCCGCTCCGGATACTGCGCCACCGCATGGCAGACCGCCTCCAACGCTGTTTCCGCCGTGCGCCTCGCGATGTCAAAGCGATCTGCCAGATCGAAGAAGTCTCCTCGCACTAGCTCCCGGCCTCGCTGCGGCATCACGGCAACATGCTCGCCGCGCCGCGGCGACGGCACCACGTCGTACGCGGGCGATACGCGCCAGCGACCGTCATCCGTCATGAGAAAGCTGAAGTTCTTCGCGTGATCGTCGCGGTTCCCGACCAAGTGGTTGAAGACGCAGCGCTTCCAAAGCTCCATCACGCCTTCGGCGCCCGTCAGGCGCTTGGCAAGCGCGAGCAGCGTCACGTAGTCAAAGACATCCTCGGTCGGATCAAAATGGAGAAGCCCTGCCGCCGACGTCATGAAAACCTTGCCCGCGGCCGTGCGGTCAAAGCGTCGGCACCCGAACCAACCCAATCCGCGCTCTGCCGCGAAAAGCCGCACGGGCGGCACGTCGATTCCCGCTTCGCGCATCAGCTCGGCGCACAGGAATTCCTGCGCGCCCTGATCCGCCGGATCGTCACGACCGAGGAACTTTACGAGCCACGGCGTCCAGCCCGCCGCAGGCTCCGTGCCGCACCTCAGCTGGCCGCTCCCATCGTCGGCCGCGAGGCACGCGATCTTGGGGCGCGCACCGCCCGCAAAGCCGCTCAGCGACTCCAGCCTTTCCTGCGACTCCAAAGAATGGTTCATCAGCGACGCCTCAACGTCCGCCGCCACTGCTTCCAGATCCACCGCTTCCCGACTTTCGCGTGCGGCGTCGCCCGGCTCGAATTCAAGCGCCCCCATGCCGCCTCGTCCGATCCGAGCCAGCGTCTGCAACGGCGACTCGTCGCCTGGATGCAACCGGCGCGCCAGCTGCCGTCCCCACGCGCCCGGCAGGCTCTCGGCGATGAAGGCCGGGAGTCCGTCGTTCACAAGAGGGAATCCCTGCCAGACCGCCGTCGTCGCCGGCCACGCCAAAGGCGAAAGCTCTATTCCTGTCGCCAGAAACGACGGCGCGTACTGAAAGCGGATGCCGGCGCGATCAGCCGTCTCAAGCCGGCCTACCTCCTGCCGCACGCCGCCCGCGTTGAGCATCACAGTGAGTCGCATGTCTTCCTCGCGTGCGACGCCCGGCGGCGCGCCTTGGGGCGCTTCGCGTACAAGTCCACCGTCGGCGGCTCGTAGAAAACCCGCGCCAAGTCGTCCGCCTTGCCCAACGCAATGGCGAAGTTCACCAAGGCTTTCAGCGACACCTCGCCCGTCGTCTCAAACTTCCGGAGTGTCGCCAGCGGAATGCCGGACTTTTCAACCAAGTCCCTCTGCGTCAGATTCTGCGAAAGGCGCACCTTCTTCAGACGTTCCGCCATTTCCAGGCGGATGTCTCGCGGCGGCTTCAGGTTTTCCAGCCCGCTCAGCATGCCGGCCTCCTTCTTGTTGCACAACCGCCATCATAGTAGCGCTTGAAGTCATTTTTTCAGCTTTACCGCTATCCCAGCAGCATTTATCTTCCCCAACGCTTCGGCCGCCGCCCCAAGAAAAAACGCCGAGCCCCGCAAAGGAACCCGGCGTCTTGGCAAACGTCCCGACGGCGTCCGCCTATCGTCGCTCAACAAAGTACATCGCCACCGCGGCAAACGACATCATGATGAGAGACGGCAGCACTGACATCAAGGCCGGCGACCACGTGTTGATGATGCTCAAGAACGAGAACACGTTGTTCAAGGCATAGAACGTGATGCCGATCATGAGGCCCACAAAGATCTTGATCGAAACGCCGCCCGATCGCGCGTTCAAGTACGCAAAGGGCATCGACACCGCCAGCATCACGAAGATCGCGAGCGGATAGAAGATGCGCTTCCAAAGCGCCGCCTCATAGCGCTCCGACACCTGCCGGTTCTCCCGCAGGTAGTCCACGTAGAGCCACAGGTCCGCAATCCCCATGCGCTCGGGCCTAATCGTCAACACCCCCAGCAGATCAGGCCGCAGTTCAGTCGCGAGCATCATGTCGGGAATCGTCTTCACGGTCGCCTTGTCCACCATGGGCCCTTCGTCCTTGGTGACGCGGGGCAGCTGCTCCACGGTGGCGTTCTTCAAGTGCCAGCCCTCGCCCTTCACGAAGCTCGCGCCGCGCGCGTGGATGATGCGGGTCAATTCCTGATCGGCGTTGAATTCAAAGACGCGCCACGCGCCCGTCTTCGTGCCCCGCTCGCCGTTGACGAGATTGCGCACGTTTACAAAGCGCGTCATCTGCGCTTCGCCCGCGGCGTTGCGCACGACGTCCCGAAGCCAGATGCCGGAGTCGTACCCGTAGGCCGTCATGGCGCCGTTGTGAAGCTCCAGCTGCAGCTGGTCGCGCAGCTTGTACGTGGCGGGCGCCACGTATTCACCGAGCCCGTAGGTCGCGAGCGACAAGATGACGCCCGAAACGGAGAGCATGCCCGCGAGCTTCAAGGGCGACAACCCCGAAACGCGCAGAATCGTGAATTCGCTGTTGGCGGCCCAGCGCGAGAGCGTGTAGACCGCGCCCACCAGCGCCGCCACCGGCATCACTTCGTAGATGCGGGTGGGCAGGTTCAAGGCCGTGAAGGTCACGGCCTGCCAGAGCGAATAGCGCGTGCCGATGTTCCCCAGCTGCCGCACGAGGTCAAAGAACGCAAAGAGCGCCGTCAGCGCAAAAAGGATGAACACCGAGGCCACGAGCACTTCACGGGTGAGGTGGCGCGTGATGACTTTCATGAGGCTCATGCGCGATGCTCCTTCTTCGCTTCACGCAGCCGGTAGGGCCACTCCGTGACCGCGAGCGGCAGCCACCGCGTCATCCAGACGCGCCGCACGAAAAGAAGCGCCGTCACGACAAACACGAAGCCGTTGATGAGGAGAACGCCCGTGTACCACTCCATCTTGTCGCCGCGCACCCAGGTTTGCCCGATGGAGATGCCGTTCAAGTACAGGATGAAGACGAGCACGGCGATCACCAGCGACAGGCTGCGGCCCGCGCGAGGATTGGTGTAGGAAAGCGGAATGGCCAGCAGCGCGAGGTTCAAGGCGGCCAGCGGCCAGCTCAGGCGCCAGAGGATTTCGCCTTTGGCCGCGCGCGTGTTGAGCGCAAAGAGCATCTGCATGGGCATTTCGTCCACGCTCATCTTCGCAATCGCCGCGTCCGCCTTCACCTGCAGGAGGAGGTCGTAGCGCACGAAGTCCACGACGCGCCACGCGGCGGACTGGCCGCCGCTTGCTTCATAACGTCGGCCGTCGGTGAGCGAAATGTAGCGGTCGCCCTCGTCCGTCTTCACGATTTCGCCCGCGTCGGAATGAACGACGATTTCCTTCCCTTCCTTCGTTCGCTCGCTCAAGAACACGTTCTTGATGTGGGTGCCCGTCTCATCCGCGTCCTCGATGAAGAAGACGCGGCTGCCGCCCGCGGTTTCAATGAAGCGCCCCGGCGAAATGCGGTTCACGTCGTCGCGCTGCTCGAAGGCGGACGTGGTGCGCTCAATCTGCGCCTTCGCCCACGGGGTGAGCGCCGTGGACAGAACGCCCACGAGAATGACCAGCGGCAACGCAAAGCGCAGCACCGGCCGGATCCAGGCCAGAAGGCTCTGCCCGCCCGTGCTGAACCAGACGATCATTTCGCTGTCCTGCCAGCTTCGCATCATCACCATCAGCACGGCGATGAAAAGCGACACCGTCAGCAGGGGCGGCATGTTCACGAGGCTTGAGTAGGCGACGAGCTCAAAGACCGTCGTCGAGGCGACGTCGCCCCCCGCGGCTTCCGAGAGGATCTGCACGAGACCCACGGTGAGCACGATGGAAAAGAGCACCGTAAAGACGCCCCCCGCGCTATTGGCGAGCTCGCTCACAAAGGTACGACGGAAGATCATTAAAAAGAAGAAAGAAAATTAACCGGTTGGCCGATTTTAATGCACAGCGTCCGGTTTTCGACCCAGAAAAAACCGCCCGTCGGACTTCTTTTTTGCAAGAAAGTCCTTCGGGCGGTCGGAGGCGGCCAGATTACGCGACGTCCGGCTCGCGCTTCTGGGACCAGAAGTGCAGCGTCACCGTGGCGCCGATCAACGCAATGAGCGCCGCGCCAAAGCTCGCCACGAAGCTGCCGCCCGTGACGCCGGCGACGAGGTAGCCCACGCCCGCCGACACCGCGACGAGAATGGAGTACGGCAGCTGTGTCGCCACGTGGTCAATGTGGCGGCAGCGGGAGCCCGCCGAAGAGAGAATCGTCGTGTCCGAAATGGGCGAGCAGTGGTCGCCGAAGACCGAGCCCGCGAGCGTGGCGGAGAGGACCACCACCGTGAGGTTGGGGTCCAGCGCCTGCACGATCGGCACAATGATCGGAATCAGGATGCCGAAGGTGCCCCAGGCCGTGCCCATCGAGAAGGAGAGGAAGGCGGCGATCGCGAAAACGAGAACCGGCAGGAACATGGCGGACATGCCGGAGCTCGTCACGACGCCTTCCATGAACTGCGGGGCCTGCAGCAGGTCGCGGCAGACGCCCGAAAGCGTCCATGCGAGGATGAGGATGATGTTCGCCGGGAGCATCATCTTCATGCCTTCGACGGCGCCGTTCATGAATTCAGAGAAGGTCACGAGACGGCGCGGCACGAACATCACGAGCGACACGATGATCGCGGAGAAGGACGCCCACACGAGCGAAATCGACGCCGAGGAGTTGCCGATCGCCGCCATGAAGGTGTGGTACTTCGCATCGTCGCCCCAGTAGCCGCCTGAATACATGAGGGCGAGCACGGCCGTAACGATGAGCGCTAAAAGCGGAATCAACATGTCCCACACGGTGCCGCGGGGGTTCGAGGGAGGCTCCTTCGTGTCCGCAGTCTGCGTGCCGTCGCTCAACTCCCCCTTCAGCGCACGCAGCTCGGCGCGGCGCATCGGGCCGAAGTCAAAGTTCGTGCAGCAGATGAAGCCCACGAGGATGAGGCAGAGAAGCGCGTAGAAATTCCACGGGATGGTGGCGACGAAGGCGCCGAGCTCGCTTTCAAACGCGCCGGTGCTCTTCAAGGATGATCCCACGGCCGCCGCCCAGCTCGAAATCGGCGCGATGATGCAGATGGGCGCCGCCGTGCTGTCGATGATGTAGGCGAGCTTTTCGCGGCTGATGCGGTACATGTCCGTCAAGGGGCGCATCACCGTGCCCACCGTGAGGCAGTTGAAGTAGTCGTCAATGAAGATGGCGACGCCGAGCCCCGAGGTGGCCGCGAGCGTGGACTTGCGGCCGCGAATGAGTTTCGTCGCCGCTTCGCCGTAGGCGCGCGTGCCGCCCGCCAGGGCGATCACGTACACCAGAGCGCCCAAGAGCGAGCAGAAGATGAGAATGTTGAAGTCAAG
The DNA here is from genome assembly GCA_963652545.1 of Hallella faecis. Lineage (GTDB taxonomy): Bacteria > Pseudomonadota > Gammaproteobacteria > Burkholderiales > Burkholderiaceae_F > Duodenibacillus. The sequence continues at coordinate 5,725 of CAVJUB010000036.1, forward strand.
CTTCTCGGCCATCATCTTGAAGGCGAACTCCGTCGTGCCCATGACGACGTTGGCGCCCGTGCCGCAGGCGTAGATGAGGGTGCCCGTGAAGATGCCCACGAGAAGGGAGGAAAACACCTCCTTCGTGATGAGCGCGAGGCCGATCGCCACGATGGGCGGAAGAATGGATAGCCATTGGGCGGCATAAGGCTGCATGGCTGGATTTCCTTAAAAAGGGACCGATAACAAAAAAGCTGCACCCATCGATGCAGCCGTCCGTTTCAGGAAATCAGCACCGATAGCGCCTCTGCCCGAACTTTCCCAACGGGCAGGAGTCAGGCGGATCTTCTCCGTCTGCCCAGCCAAGGCCGCCGCCGCGCGCCTTCGCTTCGGCCGTCGAACCTTTCGCTCGTCGTCTCAGGGCGCCCCCTCGGACGGCTACTCATTCCCAACAGCGCCTCTATCTACTTTTCACTCCCGACGCACTTTAGCGAAAGTGCCTTCGCTTTGTCCGTCGATTTTCGCCGAACTAAAGTCCGGCGACGCAAGAAAGGCGGATTCTACCGACTTTCCTCAAACCTTCCAACGGGTTTTCCCTAGAAAACAAGGACCAAATCTTTCAATCGTGCCTCCGGCGCTACGGGCTCGGCACGCCGCGCGCCGCATCCCAGTCGAGAAACGCCTGCTTGAGCTGGTTGTGCCTGGCTTTGGCGACGAGCCGCTCGTGCGTTTCGGGGTGCTCAGCGTCCACGACGACCGCGCCCTCAATGGGGCAGAGCCGCGTGCAATGCGGGCCCTCCGGATCATCCACGCACTCGGTGCAGCGTCCGTAGCGAATCCAGAATTCGCCGTCCCGCTCCCGGATCGCCTCGTTGGGGCACTCGGGCAGGCACACGCCGCAGCCGATGCATTCGTCCGTAATCCGATACGCCATGGCCTACTCCTTGACGACCTTCGCTTGAAGCGCCTCGCGCACTTCGGGCGTGACGCACTCCGACACATCGCCCCCCAGCCGCGCGATTTCGCGCACCAAGGTTCCCGAAATATGCTGCAGCTCCGGCGCTGCGGTAAGAAACACCGTCTCCACGCCGGCCAGCCGCCGGTTCATGATCGCCATCGGCACTTCGTACTCGTAGTCAGCGGCGCCCCGAGCGCTGCGCACCAGCACCGTCGCGCCTTCGGCGCAGCAGCAGTCCGCGAGCAGCCCGGAAAAGCCGATGACTCTCACTTGGGGAAAACGCGCACAGGCGGCCTGCGCCATCTGAACGCGCTCGGCAAGGGAAAACATCGGACGCTTCCCCGTGCTTTCCGCCACCGCCACCACCACCTCGTCAAAAATCGCCGCCGCCCGGGCCGCGATGTCCAGGTGCCCCAAGGTGATCGGGTCAAACGTGCCGGGATAAATCGCTTTCGTCATGCCGCCTCCCCGGCGCGTCTCGCGAGAAGATAAAACACCCCGCCCGCCTTGCCGCGCCGCACGCTCTCGAGCCCCGCGGCCGCGAGCGTCGCTTCCGGAAACTCCGCCGGACTTTCCACGTAAACGAGAGCATCCTCGGTCAAGCGGCCGGCGACGGCCTGAAGCGCCTTTTCCTGCAAGCCCGCCGCAAAGGGCGGATCGATGAAGACGAGGTCATAAGCCGCCTGCGTGCGCTTGAGAAAGGCAAAGACGTCGTCGTTCACGACCGCGGCTTCGGCGGCCTGCAATTTTTCCGCCGCCTCCCGAATGCGCCGGGCGCTGCGGCGATCGAGCTCCACGAGGTCCGCGTGCGCGGCGCCGCGGCTCACGGCCTCGAGCCCCATCGCGCCGCTGCCCGCAAACATGTCAAGGGCCGTCAAGCCCTCCAGCGTGCCGCCGAAAAAGTGCAGCAGCCAGTCAAACACCGTCTCCCGCACCCGATCCGGCGTGGGCCGCAGGCCGTCGCGATCGTCCACCGCAAGGGGCGTGCGCTTGAAGCGGCCGCCCACGATGCGCACCACGCCCCCGCCCTTCCCTGCGGTTGCTAAACTAGACGGCTGACTCGATTTTTTCCGGGCAGCTTCCGAAGCCCGCCGGGCGCCCCCTGCGGCCGTCCGTCCGAGGCGCGATCCGCTGCCGCTTTTTTTTCGCTGATTTTCATCCGCCATGGGTTTCTTTTCTCGCTTGAAAGAGGGGCTGCATCGCACCCGCGTGAATCTGGCCGGTCTTTTTTCCGGCGCCGTCATCGACGAGGACTTCTTCGAAGAGCTCGAAGCCTCGCTCATCGCCGCCGACATCGGCTACGAGCCGACCCGTCTCATCCTACAGCGTCTGAGGGACACCGTGAAGCTTTCGGGCCTGAAGACCCCGGAAGAAGTCCGCCGCGCGCTTCGCGACGAAATTGAGCGCATTCTGCTCCCCGCGCAAAAGCCCCTGGACGTCACGACGCACCAGCCCTTCGTCATGATGATGGCGGGCGTCAACGGCGCAGGCAAAACCACCACGATCGGCAAGATCGCGAAGTGGCTCGCCGCAAGCAACAAGACGGTGCTTCTTGCCGCCGCCGACACCTTCCGCGCCGCCGCGCGCGAGCAGCTCGCCGTCTGGGGCGAGCGCAACCGCATCGACGTCGTGAGCCAGACGGGGGGCGACCCCGCGGCCGTCGTCTTTGACGCGGTGTCCGCGGGCGTCGCGCGAAAGCTCGACGTCGTGATCGCCGACACCGCGGGACGCCTTCCCACGCAGACGAACCTCATGGAAGAGCTGGGGCGCATCCGCCGCTCGCAGACGAAGGCCCTGGCCGGCGCGCCGCACGAAGTGATCCTCGTCGTGGACGGCACGAACGGCCAGAACGCCCTGGCGCAGGTGAAGTCCTTTGACGCGTTTGCGCAGCTCACCGGCCTCATCGTGACGAAGTTGGACGGCACGGCCAAGGGCGGCGTTCTCGTCGCCATCACCGCGAGCCGCGGCGACCGGCCGCTTCCCATCTACTTCGTGGGCGTGGGCGAAAAGATCGACGATCTGCAGCCCTTCAACGCCCGGTCGTTTGCGAACGCCCTGGTCGGCATCGACGAATAGCGGCTTGTCGCCAAAGCGTCACAATCCGCAGGCAAAATGAAGCGATTTGCCGCCGGCTGACAGCAACGCCCGGCGGCCGTCGCTAAAAAGGGCATTTCCCAAGGAAATCGGTCATGGCTGAAAAAAAACCTCTGCTTCTGGGCGCCGTCGATCTCGGCAGCAACAGCTTCCGCGTCGAAGTGGGCCGGCTGGTCTCCGGCCAGATTCTCACCGAGAGCTACTGGAAGGAGACCGTGCGTCTTGCCGCGGGCTTTGACGACGAGGGCAACCTCACCGAAGACACGCAGGAGCGCGCTCTCGCCGCCCTTTCGCGCTTCAAGGAAAAGCTCGAGGGCGTCGATCCGAAGTACATCCGCGCCGTGGGCACCCAGGCGCTGCGAGTCGCCAAGAATTCCGCCGACTTCCTTCCGCGCGCCGAAGCCGCGCTCGGGCACCCCATTGAAATCATCGCGGGCCGCGAAGAGGCGCGCCTCGTCTTCTCGGGCTGCGCGCACACGCTGCCGCCCTCCCCGGAAAAGCGCCTCGTCGTAGACATCGGCGGCGCCTCCACCGAACTCATCATCGGCTGCGGCTTTCAAGCAAAAACCTGCGAGTCCTTCCACGTGGGCTGCGTCAACACCTCGGTCGCCTACTTCAAGGACGGGAAAATCACCGCGAAGGCCTTCCGCGAAGCGCAGCTCGCCGCGCAGGCCGAATTTGAAGAGGCGAACCAGGAATTCAACGCCCGCCACTGGGACGCCGCCTACGGGAGCGCCGGCACGATCGGCGCCGTGGCGGAGATCGGGCAGGCGCTGGGCCTCACGAACTGCGTCGTGACGCCCGCGCTTTTGAAGTACCTCAAGAACGAACTCATTGAATTCGGCGACATCCGCCGCATCAAGCTCAACGGGCTTAAGGACGACCGCCGCGAAGTGATCGCGGGCGGCGTCGCCGTCCTCTCCGCCGTCTTTGAAACCTTCGGCATCAAAGAGATGCGTCCCGCCGCGGGCGCCCTGCGCGTGGGGCTTCTTTACGACATCCTGGGCCGCAAGAACCGGCAGGACACCCGAGACCAGACGGTGACGGCGATCCTGAAGCGCACGAACGTCGACACGCAGCAGGCGGGCCGCGTCGCGAGCCTCGCGGACAAGTTCTTCACCGAGCTTTGCGACGGCAATCCCGATCCCGACCGCCGCAAAATCCTGCAATGGGCCGCCATGCTCCACGAAACGGGGAAGATGATCAGCCCGAGCGGCTACCACCGCCACAGCGAATACATCCTGCGAAACCTCGATTTGGCCGGCTTTTCGCGCATGGACCAGAACGCCATGGCCACGATCGTGCTGGGGCAGCGCGGCAACCTGCGCAAGGTGGAGGAAGCCCTCAGCGACGCGACGCTCACTAAAATGATCGCCGCCATCCGCCTCGCGGTCATCTTCGCGCACGCGCGCCGCACGGTGCGCCTGCCGCAGTGGAAGCTTTCCATGGCCAACCGCACCATCTGCCTCGTGGCAGACAAGGCGTGGCTCGGACGCCACCCCCTCACCGAATACCTCCTCACCGAGGAAGAAGCCGTCTGGGAGCGCGTCAACTACCACTTCTCCCTTGAAGAACGCGACTTCAAGACCGACAACTGACCGGGACTCCTTGTGACGCCGCTTACCGCACCGATTGTTGAGTTCGTGGACGTCGCCGTCGACATCGACGGCGCGACGCGCCTTTCCAACATCTCGTTCTCCATCCCTCGGGGAACGTTCGTGTACCTGCACGGCCAGACGGGGTGCGGCAAGTCGCTCGTCTTGAAGCTCATCGCCGGCATCATCACGCCGTCGGCGGGCGAAGTGCGCGTCGCGGGCGACGTCATCAACGACTTTTCCGACACGAACCGCCGGCAGCTTCGCCGCTCCATGGGCATCATGAGCCAGGAGGGGCTGCTCTTGAACGACCGCACGGTCTTTGACAACGTGATGCTCCCCGCCTTGGCGGCCGACGAGTCCTACCGGGAAGCAAAGCACCGCGCCAAGGAGGCCTTGGAGCGCTGCCGCATCTGCGAATTGGCGGACGCCCGCCCGCAGGAGCTCTCCTACGGCCAGCGCCAGATCGCGTGCCTTGCGCGCGCCGTCGTGAACGGCCCGAAGCTCATCCTCGCCGACGAACCCGCCGCGCACCTTGACATGGACAACGCGCAGCTTCTCATGAACCTGCTGGGCGAATTTGCGCTCGGGGGCGTGCCCGTGATCGTCGCCTCGCACCTTTCCGTCATGCCGCAGAACATCCTGGTGGAGTCCCTGCGCCTCACGCCCAGCGGAGTGTACTTATGCGACTGATGACCACCCTTCGCTGGAACGCGAGCCAGACCCTGCGCGGCCTTCTCACCCGCCGCGGCGACTTTTCGATGGGCGTGGCCTTGGCGGGCCTCGCGCTTGCGCTCCCCTTCTTTTTGGGCTGCGTGTGGTTTTCCCTGGATGACATCTCAATTGAGATGCCCCGAACCGAAATCACCGTCTTCACCGAACGCAGCGCGAGTCTTCCGACCGTAAAGAAGGCCCAGGCTGCCATCGCGGACCTCGCGGGCGTCGCCGAAACCCGAATCCTCACGCGCGACAAGGCGATGGAGCTCGTCAACCAGTCTCTGGGGCTCAAGGACCGGTCGGACCGCACGGACGCCACCAACACCCTCCCCGACATCATCATCGTGACGCTCGGCGCCAACATGTCCGCCGACGCCACGGCGCAGCTTGCGACCGAAATCAAGGCCGTCCCCGGCGTCGTCTCCACCGCCTTTGACGCGAAGTGGGCGGAGAACCTCGCCGCCTTCCGCTCGGCCATCCTGTCGATTGCGGCGATTCTCGCCGTCGTGATCATTCTTCTCCTGATTCTCGTCATCACGAACTCCATTCAGATGACGACCCGAGCGCAAAACGAGGAAATCCGAGCGCTCAACACCTTCGGCGCCGACACGAGCTTCATCGCGAGTCCCTACGGCTGGCGCGGCGCAATCACGATGCTCCTGGCGTCCCTCATCTCCGCCGCGGTGGGCTGGGTGGGCGTGGGGCTTCTTGCGGAGCCCGCCGCCAAGTTCGCCGCGATCTATCGCGTGGACGTGGCGCTCACCATGCCGCGCCCCGACTACCTCTGCCTCTACTTCTTTGCGTGCGCCTTCATGGGCTACGTCATCGGCCGCGCCACCGCCCACGCCGAAATCCGCCGCGTGCAGTCGGCGCAGACCTTCTGACCGCGCCCGGCCGAGGCCGCTACAATCGTTAACGAAAGCGCCGCTCGGCGTCCGGCCGGGCGGTGTAGGATGCGCTTTCCCAATTTTTCCCGCCTCGTGTGAAACTGCCTGTGAAAACCGACGTTTTGGATTCTGCGGACATCGATTTGGAAGACGATGTCATCGACTCGACGGCGCCTGCTCCGCACGCGAGCGCGCTTGTCGTGCCGCCGAAAACGAAGCATTCGGTGGTGCCCTACGAAAAGAAGACGCAGCTCCCGGCGGTCATCGCGACGCCTCTTGGAGACCTGGACGCCTTCATCCGGGCCGCGAACGCCGCGCCGCTTCTCACCGCGGAAGAGGAAAAGCACTACGCCGAAGCGTTGCGCGACAAAGGGGACCTCAACGCCGCGCAGGCGCTCGTCATCAGCCACCTGCGCCTTGTGATTTCGGTCGCGCGCGGCTACCTGGGCTACGGACTTCCTCACGCCGACCTCATTCAGGAAGGCAACATCGGCCTCATGAAGGCCATCAAGCACTTTGATCCTGACCGCGGCGTGCGCCTCATGACGTTTGCCGTGCACTGGATCCGCGCCGAGATTCAGGACTACGTCGTGAAGAACTGGCGCCTGGTGAAGCTCGCCACCACGAAGAACCAGCGCAAGCTCTTCTTCAACCTGCGGCAGATGAAGGAAAGCGACAAGGCGCTCACCTACGGCGAAGCCGAAAAAATCGCCGGCGCCCTCGAAGTGAAGCCTCAGGAAGTGCTCGACATGGAAGAGCGCATGACGGGGGGCGACACCTCGATTGACGGCCCCGTCAACGAAGACGAAGACAATCCGTCCTTCTCTCCCATCGACTGGCTCTCCCGCGACGAAGACGGCCCGGTGCACCAGATTGAAAGCAGCACCCGCGAGAAGCTCTCCCGCGAGGGGCTGCAGAAGGCGCTCGCGGCGCTGGACGAACGTTCGCGGCGCGTCATTGAAGCGCGCTGGCTCAAGACGGACGCAGACGACAACGCCGCGCCCGCCACGCTTCAGGAGCTCGCCAAGGAGCTCGGCGTCTCCGCCGAGCGCGTGCGCCAGATTGAAAAGAAGGCCCTTCTCACCATGCGCGCGGCGCTCTCCGCCGAGCGCGACGACATCATTGACTCCGACTGACCATGTTCCACGTCGTACTTGTGCATCCTGAAATTCCGCCCAACACCGGCAACATCATCCGCATGTGCGCCAACACGGGCTGCGACCTGCATCTCGTGAAGCCCCTCGGGTTTGAAGTGGACGACAAGCACCTCATCCGCGCGGGGCTCGACTACCACGAGATGATGACGATGACGGTCTACGAGAACTGGGAGGACTTCGTGGCGCGCGCCAAACCCGACGCCGCGCGGATGTTCGCGATGACGACGAAGGGCTCGTCCATCTTTTCCCAAATGAAGTTTCAGCCGGGAGACTGGTTTGTGTTCGGCAGCGAAGGGCACGGGCTCCCGGACGACCTGCGAAATTCCTTCCCCGCCTCGCAGCGCATCCGGCTTCCGATGCGTCCGGACAATCGCTCCCTCAATCTTTCCAACGCCGCAGCGGTCACGGTCTTTGAAGCGTGGCGGCAGAACGGGTACGCGGGCGGGGCGTAGGCCCGCGCCAGAGGCTCACCAGGGATTTCCTTTTTCGCAGGCGCGAAAAAGGCCGCCCGCCTCGCTGCCAGCGGCAGCAGCTTGAGCAGCCTTTTCCTCGAGCGCCGGCCGCGCCGGTTCGCCCGAAACCGCGACGGTCCGTCAGGCCGTCATCACGAGGTTGTCGCGGTGGATGAACTCCGCCTGCGTGCAGAACCCCAGAATCCCTTCAATCTCTTCGGTGTGCCGGCCCTTGATGAGCTGGATTTCCGAAGAGGAATAGTTGGCGAGCCCGCGCGCGATCTCGCGGCCGTCCGGCCCGCAGCACGCCACCACGTCGCCGCGGACGAAGTCGCCCTCGACGCCGCGAATGCCCACGGGAAGAAGGCTCGTCTTCTTTGCGACAAGCGCCGTCGCGGCGCCCGTGTCCAGAATCACCTTCCCCGCGCAGCGCAGATGGTCCGCAAGCCACTGGTTGCGGGCATGCAGGGGATCATGCGTCGCCCGCAATTCCGTGCCGATGTGTTCGCCCTGGGCCATGCGCACGAGAACATTCTCCTCGCGCCCCCAGGCGATCACGGTGTGCGCCCCGGAGCGGGCGGCGCGCTTCGCGGCCAGAATCTTCGTGATCATGCCGCCCTTGCTCATCACGGTGGCGGCGCCCCCCGCCATCTTCTCCAGGGCAGGATCCCCCGCCTCGGCGTCCGCCACAAAGACCGCCGTCGGATCCTTGCGGGGATCGGCGGTGTAAAGGCCCTTCTGGTCGGTGAGAATGACAAGCGCGTCCGCTTCCACGAGGTTCGTGACAAGCGCGCCCAAGGTGTCGTTGTCCCCCACCTTGATTTCGTCCGTGACGACGGTGTCGTTTTCGTTGATGATGGGAAGAACGCCGAGGCTGAGGAGCTCGATCAACGTGTCGCGGGCGTTCAGGTAGCGCTCGCGGTCCGCCAAGTCAGCGTGCGTCAAAAGAATCTGCGCCGTGCCGATCTTGTGCTCGGCAAAGCACATCTCGTAGGCCTGCGCGAGCTTCATCTGGCCCACGGCCGCCGCGGCCTGCAGTTCGCAAAGCTTCTTGGGGCGGGTGGTCCACCCCAGGCGCCGGATGCCTTCCACAATGGCGCCCGAGCTCACGAACACCACTTCTTTGCCCAAACCGCGCAGGGCCGCGATCTGCTCGGCCCAGCGGGCGATGGCGCCGAAATCGACGCCGCGCCCTTCATTGGTGACGAGGGCGCTCCCCACCTTCACCACGACGCGGCGCGCGTCCTTTAAAAGCGAAACCGAGGAGGTCTTCGTCATTAGTGCCGCTCCTTTTCAAGCGTCGGCCGCAGCCGCCATGTCCACTTCGTCGTGAGTTTCCAGCGCCGCCTTCTCCTTTTCGAGCTGGCGGGTGAGCTCTTCCTCGCGACGACGCTTGTCAAGCTCGGCCGCAATCGCCTTCACGAGGTCCGCCGTGCCTTCACGAGTCGCCGCGGACATCACAAAGAAGGGACGGCCGTCGGACGCGAGCGCCTGGCGGTACTTCTCAATCAACGCCGGACGATCCTCTTCGTGCACGAGGTCAATCTTGTTCAAGACGATCCAGCGGGGCTTCTGAGCGAGCTCGTCGTCAAACTTCGCGAGTTCGCGCGTCAAGGCCTGTGCTTCCGCCACAGGATCCGTGCCTTCGGGATCCAAAGGCGCGCAGTCAATCACGTGCAGCAGAAGGTTCGTGCGGGAGAGGTGGCGCAGGAACTGAAAGCCCAGGCCGGCGCCTTCGCTCGCGCCCTCAATGAGGCCGGGGATGTCGGCGATCACAAAGCTCTGCTCGGCGCCCACGCGCACCACGCCCAGATGGGGGTGCAGCGTCGTGAAGGGATAGTCCGCGATCTTCGGACGGGCGTTGGAGACAGCCGTGATGAAGGTGGACTTGCCGGCGTTGGGCATGCCCAGCAGCCCCACGTCCGCGAGGACCTTCAATTCCAGCTGCAGCTCGCGGTATTCGCCCTCTTCGCCGGGCGTCGCCTGACGGGGCGCGCGGTTCGTGCTCGTCTTGAAGTGCAGGTTGCCGAGGCCCCCGCGGCCGCCTTTGGCGAGAAGCTTCTTGTCGCCGTGGTGCGTCAAGTCAGCGATCGTGACGCCGGTCGCCGTATCCACGATCTGCGTGCCCACGGGCATGCGCAGGACGATGTCTTCGCCGCCCGCGCCAAAGCAGTCCGCGCCGCGGCCGTTTTCGCCGTTGGGCGCGAAGAATCGCTTCGTGAAGCGATAGTCCACGAGCGTGTTGATGTTCTGGTCGGCTTCCGCCCAGATGCTGCCGCCGCGGCCGCCGTCGCCGCCGTCGGGGCCGCCCTTCGGAATGAATTTTTCCCGGCGAAAGCTCGCGGCGCCGTTGCCGCCCTTGCCGGCCTGCACCTCGATGCGGGCCTCGTCGATAAATTTCATGGGTATTTTTCCCAACAGCGGCGCCTCCGGCGGAGGCGCTTCAAGCTGATGATGTTAGAGCAAAAAAGAAAAAAGCTCCGAAGGGATGCAAGTCCCGCCGGAGCCTCTTTTGTCGTGAACGGTGTCGGAGACCGATTAGCCGGCGACCGGCACAACCTTCACGAACTGGTGATTGCGCGGGCCCTTCACTTCGAAGGCCACCGTGCCGTCGACCAAAGCGAACAGCGTGTGATCGCGGCCCATGCCGACATGATCACCGGCGTGGAACTGCGTGCCGCGCTGACGGACGATGATGCCGCCGGCGTTCACGAACGCGTTGCCGAAGACCTTGACGCCGAGACGCTTCGCCTGAGAGTCACGACCGTTGCGGGTAGAGCCGCCGCCCTTCTTATGTGCCATTTTTGTTTCTTCCTAAAAACGTGCTTCAAAAATTAAGCGTTGATCGCTTCAATCTTGAGTTCGGTGTAGTTCTGACGATGACCGCCGCTCTTCATGGAGTGCTTGCGGCGACGGAACTTGAAGATGCGAACCTTGTCGCTGCGGCCGTGAGAGAGCACGGTGGCCTTGACAACAGCGCCTTCAACCACGGGCTTGCCCGTCTTGATGGAGCCGTCTTCAGCGGCAACGAGAAGAACGTCGTTCAGGGTCACTTCGGAGCCGGCTTCGGCTTCGAGGGTTTCAACCTTGACGGTGTCGCCGACGGCCACGCGATACTGCTTGCCGCCGGTACGGATGATTGCGTACATGAAAAATTAACCTCGCCCGTTTCGCTCCCGAATTCAATCGGTTGACGAAACCTTTTTATATTAAAGGGAAATCAGCTCGAAACTTCGACGTCCCGAGACGCCGGAATCTCCGGCTGACACTCTTTCACTTGCGTGGAAAAGACGTTGATTATGACACAGCCAGCCGACTGTGTCAACGAATTTTCAGGAAAAATCAACTGCGTCGGCCGCCCGTCACGCCGCAAGCGCCGCCTTCACCGCGGCCTCCACCACAGGCATCAGCTCCGCCGTGCGGGCCTTGTTCATTTCGCCCAGGCGCAGGCGCCGGTAGAGCACGTCTTTGGCGGTGCGGGCGCCCGTGTTCTTCACGCAGTAGGCGGCGTACTGCTCCACGTCCTTCACGACGCTCGCGATGTCCTCCGCTTCGTCCGCGCGCTTTTCAAGCGCCGCCGCATCCACCGACGGATCCACGTAAAGCGGAAGAGAGCGCGTCATGCAGCCGCCGCGGCGCACGAGCTTCATGCGGAAGGCGACCGAAAGGGCGTGCTCAGCCATCGCGCGGTAGCTCGTCCACTTGCCGCCCGTCACGGTGATGAGATTGCCGAATTCCGGGATCACGGCGTGCTCGCGCGAGAGCTTCGCGGAGCTCGGGCCGCCGGACACCACGTGCCCCTTGAAAAGCGGCCGCAGTCCGGAGAAAGCGCCCTTTACGTCGGCCTTCGTGATCTTCTTTTCGAGGTAGCCGTTCGCGGTCTCGATCATGAAGTCGATCTCGTCGTCCGTGATGTCCGGATCAAAGGGCGCCTGCCCCTGCTCGAGGTCCGTCGTGCCGATTTCGAGACTGTCCTTCCACGGGATCACGAAGAGAAGCCGCCCGTCCTTCGTCTTCGGAATCACCATCGCCGACTCCGCCGGCATGAATTCCTTCTTCACCACGATGTGGGAGCCGCGAGAGATGCGCACGAGGCTGTCCACTTCAGCGTTTGCAAGGCGCCGGATGTTGTCCACCCAGGGACCCGTGCAGTTGAAGATGCAGCCCGCTTCAACGCGGAACGTTTCGCCCGTCTCCTCGTCCTTGAGGTTCACGGCCTTGACGCGCCCCGCTTCGAGCTCCAGTCCCGTCGCCGACACGTAGTTCACGGCGGCCGCGCCTTCCCGAAGCGCCGTCTGCATCAGCGCGATCGCCGTGCGGGCGTCGTCAAACTGCGCGTCGTAAAACTTCACGGCGCCCTTCAATCCCTTGCGCTTCAGGCCGGAAAGCGCGCACAGCGCGCCGTTGCGGGAATAGACCGCCATGTGGCCGATCCCCAGACCGCAGGACGCAAAGGCGGAGTAAAGCGCCACGCCCGCGGTGTAGAAGGCGAGCTCGCCCCACGAATAGCAGGGCAGCACGAAGGGCAGCGCCTTCACGAGACTCGGCGCGTTCTGCAAAAGGAGCCGGCGCTCGGCGAGCGCCTCCTTCACAAGCGGCCAGTCGCGCGGATTCTTCATGTAGCGCACGCCGCCGTGGATGAGCTTCGTGGAGCGCGACGACGTGCCCGCCCCGAAGTCCTGCGCCTCCACAACGAGCGTCGTGAGGCCGCGGCTCGCGGCATCCACCGCCACGCCCAGTCCGGTCGCGCCGCCGCCGATCACCACGACGTCAAACGATTCGCCGCTGCGGAGGCGAGCCAGCATCTGCGCGCGGTCAAGCGCCGGGTTGAAAGTCATGATGGAGGGGCTCCCTAGGATTATGAAATCAGCGCGCCTTTCGGAATTTAGGCGCACGGAGGTTAAGTTTAACGGGTTGACGGACGGCGACAAAATGACGCGGCGCCCGTCGGACGGCGGGCTATGCAAAGCACCCAATTCGTTAAACATACTTTACGAATCAGTCGTCAACTCCCGATTCGTAAAGTATGTTTGACAAATTCGACGGCATCCGTCCACTGCTTTATTTATCATTGCGCCTCAATAATCAGTTAATTTAACAATAATCTCCCCATTTCCATACTCGATCAAGCCCGGCAACCAGCCTGACGATCAACAAAAAAGGCACGCCTCGAGAAACGAACCCGTCGTCCTCTCAGCGTGCCTTCGTCGCGTCAGGCGCTCTTTCGAGCGCCCGGCCAAAAGCGGCTTACGCCTCTGCCTTTTCCGCCGCGACTTCGCCTTCTTCTTCCATGGAGTCGGCCTGCGAGGGGCTGTTTTCGCCCATGTCGCTGCCGTTGTCAGCGGCTTCTTCCTCTTCGTCCACTTCCACCGGCGCAGCCGCCGCGGCCTGAGCCGCCGCAGCCGCTTCCGCCGCCTTCTTTTCCTCTTCGGCCTTCTTCACGAGGCCCGCGAGGGCGATCACCTGGCGCAGCGCCGCATTCACCGCAGCGGGATCCGTAAAGTACTGCGCCACGTCGGCATCGAGACGCACGGTCGCCGTCTGCACAAAGGCCTGGCGGTCCGCGAAGCGGCGCGTCTCCACCGCCTTCGCACGGGGGCCGGAGCGATCCGCGAAGCGGGGTTCGCTGCGATCAAAGCGGCGGAAGGCCGGACGATCGCCGCCAAAGCGACGGCCGCCGCCAAAACCGCCCTCGCGGCGCTCGCCGCCGAAACGATTGCCGCCGAAGCCGCCTTCACGACGTTCGCCGCCGAAGCGGTCATTGCGCTCAAAGCGACGGTCGCCGCGGTCGGAGTCAAAACGGCTGCCGCGGTCGTTGCGGTCGCCGAAGCGATCGTTGCGGTCAAAGCGGCGTTCGCCGCGATCGCTGAAGCGGTCGTCGCCGAAGCGGCCGCGGGAGGGCTTTTCAGAGAAGCGGTCGAAAGAAGGCTGAGGCTTGCGTTCCATGATGTTTTTCCTTCACTAATGAATCGGGGGCGGCGTCACGGGCTTCGCCCCCGCGGCGCCGGAACTTTTCGTCGGCGCCGAAATGGTACAAATCGTTAAAAATAAGTTCTCCGCAGAATCAGCGGAGTTCGTCAAATGTCCGAGAGAGCAGAAGAAAAAGCTCCCTCATCTGGGTAAACTAGGTGCATCGAAGAGGTCTTCAGACTTCTGTCGATGAGAAAAATATCCTCAACAATAAGAAGAGAGGTTTATATGCTGCAGGTCATCTTTCACGGTGTGGATCGCTCCCCGGCCGCCGAGGCCGACATTGCGGAGCGCTTCGAAGCTCTGAAGCACTTTGACTCCACCATCGGTGAATGCAAAGTCACGATCTCCAAAGAAGGTCATCAGGGCCTGGGCTCTTTCTCCGCCAAAATCGATCTGGCCATGGCCGGCCGCAGCAACGTGGTCGCGCAGGAAAGCGCGCCCGAGGCCACTGCCGCCATCAACAAGGTGTTCGACACCATCCGCCGCGTCGTCAAGGACGAAAATGACAAGCGCCACGGCCGCTAAGCCCTAGCTCTTCTGCATTTTCCCTTGCAGGCCGCCCGCATCAAGCCGGGCGGTTTTTTATTGCCTCACAAATTTTTCCAAGCTCCGCGCGAACATCTCTTTCGCGGAGCGCTCTAAAGGTGTTCTCCGTCAGGCCGGAATAACAAAAGAGCCCGACGGCAATACCGTACGGGCTGATTTGGCTGGCGTCCCCTAGCGGATTCGAACCGCTGTACCGACCGTGAAAGGGTCGTGTCCT
>CAVJUB010000037.1:0-19802 GCA_963652545.1 Hallella faecis
CCCATGTGGTTCAGCATCGCTGGCATCGTGCTCTCCTTCATCGGCACGGCCTTCAGCCTTTGGAAAATTCTGATGCGCGACGAGCGCATCGCCGGCACTTGGCGAGACATTCCCAATCTGCACAAGAATGCGATCAAGGAGCGCCGCTACGTCATCGTGGGCATCATCCTCATTCTCGTGGGCAACCTTCTGCAGATCGCGGGCTGCTATCTTCCGTAGCCGCCGTTCTCCAAACGCCCGAAGCCGGCCGTCCTCCACCAGCCTTTTCGTTTCCGCGCGATTTCAAAAAAGCCGGCTCTCCGTTGCAGGAAAAGCCGGCTTCTTTCACAAAAGCGAGCGCTCAGAGCTTCGCCGTGAGCTCCTTCACCACCTCCGCGGCATCCGCCACCAGACCGTAGTCGCACATCTCAAAAATGGGCGCCTCGGGATCGTTGTTGACGGCCACGATGACCTTCGAATCCTTCATGCCGGCGGTGTGCTGAATGGCGCCGGAAATGCCGAAGGCGACGTAGAGCTCGGGCGCCACGATCTTCCCAGTCTGTCCCACCTGCGTTTCATTGGGCGCAATCTGCAGGTCAACAATCGCGCGCGTGGAGCCCACCGCAGCGCCCATCTTGTCAGCAAGCGCCTCCACCGCAGCAAAGCCCGCCTCATCGATGATGCCTCGGCCCGCAGCTACGACGCGCTTTGCGGTGACGAGGTCCGGGCGATCGCTCTTCGTCTGCGTCACCTTCACAAAGCCAAACGCGCGCACGCCGGAAAAGTCCACCGTCTCCGCCGTCACGGCCGCGGCGCCGCCTTCGGCCGCCGCCGGTTCAAAGACCGTCGTGCGCACCGTCATCGCCACGGGCGTCTTCGCGGTCTTCACGGTGGCGAGAATGCCGCCCGCGTAGATGAAGCGCCGGAAGGTGTCCGCCGCCACGACTTCCGTCACTTCGGAAACCGCCGCCGCATTCATTTCTGCCGCCGCGCGCGGCATGGCGCTCTTGCCGGCGGAGCTCGCCGCAAAGAGGACATGCGTGTAGCCGCCCTTCTTCGCCACTTCCGCCACGGCGTGCCCAAGCGCTTCCGGAAGCCCGGCTGCAAGCGCCGGATCCGTCACAGTGATGACACGGGCGACGCCCGCGATCTTCGAAGCCTCCGCAGCCGCCGCGCCGTCCGCGGAAGCCACGAGAACGTCCGCTGAATCCGCGAGCTTCAAGGCCGCGGCCACCACGGAGCGGGTGGCGGGGCGCAGCGCGCCGCCGTTGACTTCAGCAACAACCAGTACCGTCATTTTCTTCTCCCGCCTCAAAGGACCTTCGCCTTGTTCTTCAACACATCAATGAGCGCATCGACGCTCGAAAGCATCTCGCCCGCAGCGCGCGCCGGGGGATCCACCGCTTCCACGAGCGACACGGACGGCGCCAGGTTGACGCCAAGCGACGCGGCGTCGATCGCCTCGACGGGCTTCTTCTTCGCCTTCATCATGTTGGGAAGGGTCACGTAGCGGGGCTCCGCAAGACGCAGGTCCGCGGACACCACCGCGGGCAGGTCGCAGGCGACTTCAAGCAGCCCGTCGTCCGTTTCGCTGCGAACCGCAAGGCGGCGCCCTTCGATCGTCACCGCGTCCGCGCAGGTCGCGAGCGGCAGATTGAGCTTTGCGGAGAGCATCGCGGGCGTCTGCGCCGCATCGTCGTCAATCGCCTGCTTGCCCATGAGAACAAGATCGGGGATCTCCCGACGGCAGACCGCCGCGAGAATCTCCGCCGCGGCCGCGGGATCAATGACGGCATCCGTCGTCACGTGAATCGCCCGGTCCGCGCCCATCGCCATCGCCACGCGCAGCGTGTCCACGGTCTTCGCGCCGCCGATCGACACGGCGACCACTTCGTCGGCCGCTCCAGACTCCTTGAAGCGCACGGCCTGCTCGACCGCGATTTCGTCAAAGGGATTCATGGACATCTTGGCGGCGGCCGTGTCGGGCCCCGAATGGTCAGCGAGCGCATGCACCTTGACGTTGTAGTCAACGACGCGCTTCACGGTAACAAGAATCTTCATTTCCAACGTTTCCGCAACAGGACGCCGACAACGAAAAAGACTCGCCAGCGGCGTCGGTTTTCAAAAGTGCCGCAGGGCGGCGCCGGGCCGCCCGCAAAGTGTCCGCCATTATAAGAAAGGCGTCCCGGATTTCAGGACGCCTTTCACCGCCAAGACCGGCGGGAATCACGCCGCAGCCGTCGAGAGCGCCGTCTCCTCCGGCACGCCTTCGTTGCGCACGGCAACCCACCACAGCCCCACCACGATCGCCGCAATCACCGCGAGGTAAAAGAGGTAGCCGCCGTAGGTGGCCGTCATCGCCTCCACGGGCGCGCCGCGGCAGGCGAAGTCACGCCAGAAGCGGTACTGCCAGGTGAGCGGGAAGATGTAGCTCAAGCCATAGGCCCAGTCGGGGAGGTAGCCCGTCGCCATCGCGTAGCCGCCCATGATGAAGCCCGGCGGCACGAGAAAGACCATGCGGCTCGCGCCCGCGCCGGCATTGGGCGCGCCCCAGGCGAGCACCAGTCCCAGCCACGAGAACGCGAGCCCCGTCATGAAAATGCTCGGCAAGTAGGCCCAGTAGTTCCCGGCAAAGCGAAGCTGTCCGAACGCGACTAAGAGCGCCGTGATGAGCGTGATGCCCGTCACGTAGCAGAAGGCGTAGGGAATGCCGCGCGCAAGAACCGCCGCCGGACTGCGCGCGAGCACCGAGCGCCCCCAGACGTTCATGGCGCGCAGCCTTCCCGGCACCATCAGCACCGTGAGGCCGAAAAAGAGCGAGGAGAAAAAGTACACGAAGCCGATCGTAAGGCCGTTCGTCGCCGTGCTCGTCGGGTTGAAGAGCTCGCGCGAAGACATCTTCATCGGGCTCATCGCCGCCTCCGTTCCCTGCTCTCCCAAGCCCAGCGCGGACACCTTCACCGCACCAATCTCAGCGCCCGCCTCCGGAATGTAGGCGTTCAATTCCGACATGATCTGCGCGTTCTGCGCCGAGTTCGAGTAGTCGGCGAGGTACCCGAGCGTCACCGATTCGCGCCCCGTCTTCACGGCCTTCTCCAGCCCCTTCGGGATGTAGAGCACGCCCAGGTTGAAGTCATGCTGCGTGAGCTGCTCGGGATCCGTCGGCGCATTGAGCACCGTCGCCACCCGAATGTAGGGGCTCGTGTTGATGCGCTGAATGAGCTCGGTGGAGTAGCGGGAGGCGTCAAGGTCGATCACGGCAATCGGCGCCTCAAAGATCGCCGTATGGCGAAAGACGAGCGAAAAGAGAAGCGCCACGACGGCCGCCACCATCACCGCCGTCTTGTGGTACGGCACGAACTTGCCGCTCCCCATGGCGTAGATCTCCTCGAGAATGCTCGCCCAGCACTCCCGGATCATTTCGTCACCTCCATCGTCATGCCGGTGAGAAAGGCGTCGTCACGATCCGTGTAGATGCGCACCTGAAAGCTCGTGAGGTCCGCCTGACCGCGCTCGCGGGTGCTGCGCAGGTCGGCAAAGCTCGACGTCACCGTGGCAAACCGCACCGTGCCCTGAATGTCCTTGCCGATCGCCGGCGCATGCGCCGTGACGCGCGTCCCCGCCTGGTAGTCGGGCGCCATCGATTCGTTCACGTAGATGTCAAAGTAGCGCCGGTCGCTTTCGAGCAGCACCGCGGGCGCTCCCGCCGTGATCATCTCCCCGTTTTCGTAGAGGATCTTCAGGATCTTGCCGTCTTCTGGCGCCCGCAGCGTGAGACGCTCGCGCTCGACTTCGAGTTCGTCAAGCCGCACCTCGGACTGGGCTAGCGCGGCGGCGAGCGCGTCAATGTTGTGCAGGCGATTGGCGACCGCTTCTCGGGCGTTTTTCACGGAAAGAAGCGGCATGCCCTGCGCCGTTCCCTTCTCTTCCAAGACTTTGAGCGACGCCTCGTCAGCGCCGATGGTGGCGGAGGCGAGCTGCCGCTCCGTCTGGCGAAGGGCGGAGCGGGCGTTGGTGAGGGTGCTCACCGCGCTGTCATAGACCGAGCGGGAGACGCTTCCCGTCTTGATAAGAGCACTCGCGCGGTCGTATTCCTTTTGCGCGAGCTTCAAGGTCGCCCGAGACGCCTTGAGGCGCGCCTCAATTTCCTCGATGCTGCGCCAGGCGGCGGCTTCAGAAAGGTCCGCTTCGCTTGAGGCCGTCGCCACCGACGCCTTCTCAAGCTCGAGCTGCGCCTTCTGCGTCTCGATCACCGCCTGCTGCTTCGCGATCGCAAGCGCGCTGTCCGTGGGATCGAGCTGCATCAGCACGTCGCCCTTCTTCACGCGCTGCGACTCCTCGATGTCGCGGGCGACGATCCGGCCGCCCACGTTCTGGAAGGCGACGTTCACTTCGTCGGCGGTGAGAATGCCCGCCTTGATGCTCTGCGCCACGCTCACCGCGTCGTTTCGGGAGCCGAAGTAGATGAGGCTGCTCGCCGCCGCCAGCACGACGGCGAACACCGCAAACGTCCGCAGCATGCCGCGGAGATTTCCATTGACCGATTGATTGGACATTTTGTTAGTCGGCTAATTACATAGATCAAATGAACCGGACCTCGCGGTCCGGCGGCAGAACGGGCTAACCGTTCTGAAGCTTCTTCAAAAAACCAATGAGCATCTCGCGCTCGGCGCCGGAAAAGAGCGCCGAAAAGCGCCGCACGCGCTCCAAATGCGCCGGCAGCGCGCGATTCAAGAAGTCACGCCCGGCGTCCGTGAGCGAAATGATTCGCTCGCGCCGGTCCGATTCGCAGGACTCCACGGCGATGAAGGGCGTCTCATCGTCCAGCATGCGCTTCACCATCACAGACACCGTGGCGGGCTTGACGCCGATGCGCTCCGAAAGCTTCAGGGTGCCTAGCGGCCCCTCCCCGAAAAGCGCCATCAGAAGCGAAAACTTTCCTTCAGACACGCCCTGCGCCGCCATGGGCGCATTCACTTCAGCGCGCAGCCGGTCGGAGGCCGCGACAAAATTGAGCATGAGCTCGATCCCCTCGATGTCCTCCTCCTGCGCCCCCTCGTACGGGAGCCGTCGGATCGCGTCGCGGGTCGGCAGTATGCGCGCCTGATAGTCCATGGAGCCTCCTTCATTTAGCCGGCTAATTATAGGACAGTTCGCTGAAACATCAAGCGGCCGGCCGACGGCGTCTGATCACAATGGCGGAGGAAAAAGCACGCCGCCTGTGGCATAGTTCCGCCACTTTGGATCCCGACGCTTGCGACGCCCGCTGAAGAAACCCGTTTTGAACCGAATTTTCCCTTTTCAGTCATTTTGTTATTGAAGGAGTTCACATGCTCTCTGACATTGAAATCGCGCAGGCCGCGCAGCTGAAGCGCATCGACGACCTCGCCCACGAGTGGGGTCTCACCGACGCCGAATTCGAGCCCTACGGCCGCGACAAGGCGAAGGTGAAGCTTTCCGCGGACAAGAAGCCGCACGGCAAGCTCATCCTCGTCACAGCGACGTCCGGCATGCCCGCCGGCTCCGGCAAGACCACCACCTCGATCGCCCTCGCGCAGGCCATGAACCGCCTCGGCAAGAAGGCCGTCCTCGCCCTTCGCGAGCCGAGCCTCGGCCCCGTCTTCGGCATGAAGGGCGGCGCCGCGGGCGGCGGCTACTCGCAGGTCCTGCCGATGGAGTCGATCAACCTGCACTTCACCGGCGACTTCCACGCCATCACCGCCGCGAACAACCTCCTCGCGGCCCTGATCGACAACGCCCGCCATCAGGGCCAGGTCGACTTGAAGGAAGTCACGTGGCGCCGCGTCCTTGACGTGAACGACCGGATGCTGCGCAACATCGTGGACGGCCTGGGCGGCCCCGCCAACGGCATTCCGACGGAAACGGGCTTTGACATCACGGCCGCGAGCGAACTCATGGCCGTCATCTGCCTCGCGGACGGCGAAGAAGACCTCCGCGCCCGGCTCGATCGGCTTGTGGTCGGCATCAAGCGCGACGGCACCGCCTTCACCTGCGGCGAACTGGGCGCCACGGGCGCTCTGATGGCGCTCCTTTTGGAAGCCGTGAAGCCCAACATGGTGCAGACCCTGGAAGGCACGCCCGCCTTCGTGCACGGCGGCCCCTTCGCGAACATCGCCCACGGCTGCAACTCCGTCGCCGCCACGAAGGCGGCGCTCTCAATGGGCGACTACGCCATCACGGAAGCGGGCTTTGGCAGCGACCTTGGCGCGGAGAAGTTCTACGACATCAAGTGCCGCGCGGCGGACCTGCATCCGTCGGCTGCGGTGCTTGTGACGAGCCTGCGGGCCCTGCACTGGCACGGCGGCGTGCCGCTTCCCGAAATCGGCGCCCCCAACATGGACGCCCTGAAGAAGGGACTCTGCAACCTCGAAGCCCACATCGACAACCTGAAGGCCTTCGGTCCGCAGGTCGTCGTGTCCGTGAACCACTTCGCGGGCGACGATGAAGCCGAGCTCGCTGTGCTCTTTGAGTGCGCGAAGGCCAAAGGCGTGCGCATCGCCCTGTGCGATGGGTTCGCGAAGGGCGGCGAAGGCGCCGAGGCGCTTGCGAAGGAAGTCCTCGCCGCCACGGAAGGCGCGCCCTCGCCCCTCAACTTCGTCTACGCCGAAGGCACGGAAGTGACGGAAGCCGTCCGCCTCATCGCCGAACGCGTCTACGGCGCGGCGAAGGTGACGCTTTCTGACGCCGCCAAAAAGGACCTCAAGAAGATCCAGGACTTGGGCTTTGACCATCTCCCCGTCTGCATCGCGAAGACTCCGTTCTCGCTTTCTGCGGACGCCAAGGCGCTCGGCGCCCCGAAGGGCTTCACGCTCCCCGTGCAGCGCCTCATCCTCAACGCCGGCGCTGGCTTTGTGGTCGTGACGACGGGCTCCATCATGCGCATGCCGGGGCTTCCCAAGAAGCCCGCGGCCTACGGCATTGACGTGAAGGACGGCCGCATCACGGGCCTCGCATAACGGCTTCACTTCGGCCGTCTTTGCTTCGGCCGAAGTGACAAAACCGGCTCAACTTGACCAATTGTCTTAGGCCATCAGCCCGAGACTCGAAAGGCGGAACAGTGCTACATTGACTGCTCCGCCTTTTCTTGCTTCAAGAAAAGCCCCTCAAATTGCAAGCTATCAGGGACCTCGTCGTGGATACTCTCAACTTTCTCTGCAGCATCATCTGGAGCCCGGCGCTGGTCGGCCTCCTTCTAGCCACCGGCGCCTACTTTTCGCTCAGAAGCCGCTTTCTGCAGCTTCGCCTGGTGCCCGAAATGCTCCGCCTCATGTTCCAGCAGAATCAGGACAAGTCAGGCGTCTCCTCCTTTCAGGCGCTCTGCATGACCCTGGCCGGGCGCGTGGGCACCGGCAACATCGCCGGCGTCGCCACCGCCATCTGCTTCGGCGGCCCGGGCGCCCTCTTCTGGATGTGGGTCGTCGCCTTCGTAGGCGCTTCGAGCGCCTTCGTGGAATCCACCCTGGGCCAGATCTACAAGGAAAAGATCAACGGCGAATTCACGGGCGGCCCCGCCTTCTACATCGAGCACGGCGCCCGCAGCAAGTTCTTTGCGTGGGTGTTTGCGATCGTGACGCTCGCCGCCTCGGGCGTTCTCTGCCCAGGCGTGCAGTCCAACGCCATCGCGGCCGCCATGGACCATGCCTTCGGCATCAACAGCGCGATTTCCGCAGCGGTCGTCTGCTCGCTTCTGTGCTTCATCATCTTCGGCGGCTTGAAGCGCATCGCCACCTTCACGACGCTCGTCGTCCCCTTCATGGCGATCACCTACATCGTCGTGGCGCTCATCACCTGCTTCTGCAACCTCGACAAGATCCCCGGCGTCTTCCACCTCATCTTCTCGAGCGCCTTCGGCGCCGAGGGCGTTTTGGGCGGCATGGCCGGCAGCGCCGTGAGCTGGGGCGTGAAGCGCGGCCTCTACTCGAACGAAGCGGGCCAGGGCTCCGGCCCCCACGCCTCGTCGGCGGCCTCGGTCTCCCACCCCGCCAAGCAGGGGCTCGTCCAGGCCTTCTCAATCTACATTGACACGTGGTTCGTCTGCACCGCCACGGGCCTCATGATCCTCACGACGGGCTGCTACAACGTCATCAACCCCGAAGGCGTCACGCTCATCGGCCACCTCTCGGGCGTCTCCGCGGGCCCCGTCTTCGCGCAGTACGCGATCGACACCGACATGCCCGGCTTCGGCTCGCCCTTCGTGGCGCTCGCGCTCTTCTTCTTTGCGTTCACGACGATCCTCGCCTACGCCTACATGGCCGAAACGAACGTGAAGTACTTGAACCGCACCTTGAAGAAGGCGTGGCTGCCGCCCCTCATGCGCTTCATCCTCGTCGTGTCCGTGGGCGTCTGCGCCATCAAGCCGTCGGAAATCGTCTGGCTGTGCTCGGACATCGGCACCGGCCTCATGTCCTGGACGAACCTCCTTGCGATCCTCTTCCTGCACAACATCGCCTTCAAAACCCTGAAGGACTATGAAGCGCAGCGCAAGGCCGGGGTCGAGCCCGTGTTCCATCCCGAAGCGCTCGGCATTGAAAACGCCGGCTACTGGACGAGCGAGCGCGCCGAGAAGAACCTCGTCATCGAATCAAAGGAAGGCGTGGAGAACGCGCCCTACACCCGCGGCATCCGCCGCATCCTGAAGCGGATCTACAACCGCGACTAGCTCACGCCAAAAACAAGGCGGCCCTGCAGTCATCACGCAGCGGCCGCCTTTTTCTTCGCCTGGCTCAGGCGCTATCTTTCGCTCACGCCCGGGAGATCCTGAGGCAAATAACTTTCCTGGACCACAAGGCAGTGTTTTCCGGAAAAGGCCACGCCATAGAGGCGAATCATCCGAGCGCCGGTCGTCGCAAAGTGAACGCCGTATCGCCTGGCATGGATTTGCGCCATGGCTCGAGCCGCCGCCTCCGGCAACGACTTCACGTCATCGGTTCGCTTGATTTCCAAAACGACCGCCACGCCCGTCGAATCCACCAGTCGAATGTCCGAGTAGCCGTCGCCCGATTCTCGGTTGGACTCCAGCACTGCGCTGTCACCCACGCCCAGCAGCCCGAGCACCAGTCCGTGATAGAAGCCTTCGGCGCTCGCGTCTCGGACGCTGATGCACTTCGTGAGAAACTTCTGCAGCACGCCCTGCGCCAGAATTCCCTCGCCGTCCACGAGCTTTTGCATGAGCGACCGGCCGGCGTTTCGATAATCCCCGCCGTCCGCACTGAAATACGTCGCCACCTGCCGTTCGAAACAGTCCCTCACCTCCTCATTGGGCACGCGAAGCCTCTTCATTCCTCCGTCGTTGCTCTCGACGGCCGTCAGATAGCCGGTGCAATACAAAAGGCTCAGCAGCTGCTGAGAAGAGTGCGAGGCATTGAGCTCTGCAAAGGACAGGTCTTCGACAATTTTCGCCTCAACCGTCTGGCCAGCGAGCAGCTTCCTTAAAAGCACCAGGTGCGATTCATCCGCGTAATGGAGGAATTCCTCAATCAAGTCGTTGCTGCTCGTGTGAATCCAATAGTTCTTGAACTTCTTTTCGCCCGTTCCTTGAGCGTCTCGACAGAAACTCAGCAAATCCCACGGACAGTAGATTTCCTTCTCGCCAAAACGGTACCCGTCGTAATGACGCTTCACGGCGGCAGCCTCAGCGGAAAGACCAAAATCCGCCAATATCCGAGCGGCCTCCGCCGACGTAAACCCGATGGCCGCCGCCATCGGGTTGTCTGAGATCGTATGGCAGCCGAAATTGTTCAGACCCGTGAAAACGCTTTCCTTCGATATGCGCAGGCAGCCCGTCACCACGCCTTTGCGCAGATACTTGTTGTCCTTGAGCGCGCCTCCCAGCATTTCTCGCAGCAACAGCATCATCTTTTCGTAATAGCCGCCCACTCGAGCTCGATGAAGCGGCACATCGTATTCATCGATGAGAACAATGACTTTTTTGTTGCAAAAGCTGTAAAGCGCCTGCACAAGCATTTTGAGACTGTTGGCGAGCCGGTCTTGCTTCTGCATGAAATCGGCATTCTGCAAGCCCATGAGCTGCTCCACCGCTTGTCGGCGAATGGCAAGCAACCGCTCGGAATCCGCCAAAAAGGCGTACTCCTGCGCCGTTTCCGACACGATGCGAGCCAAAGCCGCCACCGCCTCTTCGAACGTGTCGCCGTTGGCTTCCTTGAAACTCACGAAGAGCACCGGCCAGCGCCCCAGATTGGCCTCGCAGAAAGCCTTGTCAGACGCCACTTTCAATCCATCAAAAAGGGCGGCCTTCGCCTCTCGATCCTCGAAATCACGATAATTGATCTCAAAAAACGACTGAAGCGTGCTCTGCAGCAGCGTTTTCCCAAATCGACGAGGCCGAGTGATGAGCGACACCACGTTGCCGTCGTTCAGAATCGCGGGAATGAACGCCGTCTTGTCAACATAGTAGGCTCCCTGCTCACGCAGGTTGGCAAAGGAGCTTTCACCCACCAGAAGCACATGATTTTTGGACATGCTGATTGCCATGCATCCATTAGAACAAAGGGTCACCAAGGTAAAGCCGGAAGCCGCAGCGCGCAGTTTGGCGAGTTTTCCAACCGCAATGTCGACGGCCGACCTGACGTTCGATCACTTTACCTCGCTTTTTTCAGAGTTGGCGGTAAGACGAAGCCTGCTCAGTCCGTTTGCCTCTCGTTGTGCAAGAACGCCAGCGCCTCGCGGATCGCGGCGGCCGTGACGGGCTTGGCGATGTGGCCGTTCATGCCGACGCTCTTCGCGCGCTCGCGGTCTTCGGCAAAGGCGTTGGCCGTCATGGCGATGACGGGGAGGCGCTGAATCGCCGGATCCTTCAGGCTTCGGATCGCCTGCGTCGCGCGATAGCCGTCCATGTTGGGCATCTGAATGTCCATCAGCACCGCGTCAAACCGGGCGCCCTGCTCGAGAACGCCGAGGCACTCGACGCCGTCGCTCACCCGCTGCACCTCAAAGCCCATGTCAGAAAGGAGCGCCTCGGCGATCTCCGCGTTGAGGTCGTTGTCTTCAGCCAGGAGCAGCCGGCGGCCGTCAAACCGAAGCCCCGCCACCTGCTCCTCCTTCACTTCCTTCAATTCCTTTTCGTCAGCGACGCGATGCGGGAGCGTCACCGTGAAGGTGCTGCCCTTCCCCAGCGCGCTTTTGACGGTGATCGTGCCGTGCATCGCTTCAACGTAGTGCTTCACGATGCCCATGCCAAGCCCCGTGCCCGCCTCGCCGCACTCCGTCGTGCTGTGCTCGCGCGCAAAGCTCTCGAAGATGTGCTGCTGAAACGCTTCGGACATTCCGATGCCGGTGTCCTCCACGGTCGTCTCAAAAACGGCCCACCCCGGCTCGTCCGCGGGCTTCTCGCGCACGGTGAAGTGAACGGCGCCGCCAGGCAGCGTGTACTTGAAGGCGTTTGAGATGAGGTTGAGGATGATCTCCTTCACCTTCGTGCGGTCGCACCAGATGTAGCGATGCTTGAAATGCGACTCGCGCGTGAAGCGAATCGACTTCTTCTGCATCTCCTGCTCGAACACGGTGTAGATCGCGTCGTTGAAGATCGCCGTGTCGGTCGGCGTTTCATCGAGCTCGACGTGGCCGTGCTCAATGCGCGCCATCTCGAGCACGTTGTTCAAAATGGCGAGCAGATAGTCCCCGCTCGTCTTGAGCTTTCGAAGATGCTCCGCCGCGGGCGACCCATCCGCCACTTCCTTTCTCAGGAGCTCCGTGAAGCCGATGATGGCGTTCATGGGCGTGCGGATGTCATGCGACATGTTGAAAAGGAAGTTCGTCTTTGCCAGACTCGCCTCCCGCGCCGACATGAGCGCCTTTTCGAGCATCTGCTGATGCATCCGCTCTTCCAGAACGAGGTCGTCGATGGGGCGCATGCCCACCACCGCCTCGTAGTGGGCGTCGTCGGAAAAGAGCTTTACGACGCGCACTTCAAAAAACTCCTGGCCGGCGCCGTTGGGCTTGGCTTGATGACGGCTGATGAAGATGTCATCACGGTCGAGCACTTGCATCAGCGTCTCGGGCGCAAAGTCCGTGAGGTAGTTCGGCTCGGACTCGTGAATGACGATGTGGTCCCACGTGTAGCGAATCCAAGTCGAGAAGCTCGTGTTGACGCTGCCGCCCGCGTTCTGCGACTTCGCGAGATGCGAATAAAGCCGCTTTTTCAAGGGGCGCATCGTGTCGTTTTTGAGGTCGCAGAGATAGGCCGCGGTGTAGTCCACGCAGAGAGCGTTCAAAATGGCGCGGCTTCGGGTGGTGATGCTTGTTTCGGCGTCGCCTGCGGCGCCCGCCACCTGCTGATCCTTCACGGGCTTCACGAGCACGATGCAGCGGCCTTCGACGCCGACGGGATAAAACGTGAGGCAGACCATGGCCCCCGTCTGCAAGCGGATGAAGTCCGCGTAGGCGCAGCGATGGTTTTGCAGCGCCCGCGCGAAGGCCTGCAGCCACACGGGATCGATCGTCTCAAAAAGCGCCGAGAATTCGCAGCCTTCGAGCGACGATTCGCTTGCGCGAAAGATTTCGGCAAAGGCGCGGTTCGCCTCCACCACCACGGCGTCCGCCGGGCTCCCCTGCGTGTCCCGCAGGAGCTCCGCCACGCAGCCGGCAGCGCCGCGGCGGAAAGCGTTTTCGAAAAAGTCGAGAGGCAGGCGGGTGGACATCGCAGTGACAAAGTCCGCGAAACCGAGACTCGCGTTTTGCAGAACCTTGTTTCAAGAGTGACAGTTTTTTGATTGTATCAGCTTCCTCTCGGCCAAAAATCGTTTTCGGCGCCGCCCGACGCAAAAAGGCCGGCGCCCCGAACCCGAGGAACCGGCCTTTGAGAAAAGCGCGAGGCTGCGGCGCTTATTCGCTCTTCACAGGCTTCACCGCCTTCCAAACAAGGCCCACGAAAGCGCCCGCGAGCGCAAAGGAGATCCAGCCCAGACCCACCGTGTGAAGCGGCACGGACTGCTTCAGGAACTCTTCCAAGGCGCCCAGGTTGACGCCCGCGGTCTCAAGGCCGTTGATCACAGCCATCACGAGCGTCGCCGCCATCGTGCAGGCGTAGACGCAGCGGCGTCCGTCAAAGAAGTTGTGCAGGAACGCCAGCGCAATGAGCGCCACGCAGGGCGGATAAAGGAACATCAGCACGGGGATCGTGGAGACGATGATGGTCTTCAAGCCGAAGAGGCCGATGAGGTAGGACACCACCGTGAAGAACGTCACCCAGACGACGTAGGAGAACTTGCCCACAAGGCGCACGGCGAAGGCGGCGCAGCAGGTGATGAGGCCGATCGAGGTCGTGAGGCAGGCGAGCAGCACGATCACCGACAGAAGCATGGCGCCCGCGTGGCCGAAGAAAATCTTCGCGCTTTCCGCGAGAATCGGGGCGCCCGTCTCCTGCATGCCGATGGCGCTCACGCTCTCGGCGCCGATCTTCGCGACAAAGATGTAGATCACGGCAAGAAGGCCGCCTGCGATGAGGCCGGACTTGTACACCTGACGGGCGATGTTCGCTTCGCCCGTGACGCCCGACTCGCGCACCGCCGTCACCACAAGCGTCGCAAAGACGAGCGACGCGATGGCGTCCAGCGTGTTGTAGCCGTCCAGTACGCCCTGAACCGCCGCCACGACGGCCGTCGCATACGTCGCCGTCGGCGCCTGAGGCTCGCCCATGGGCGACACGAAGGACTGGACGATGAAGATCACCAGCGTCAGCACCAAAGCCGGCGTCAAGAGCTTGCCGATGCGGTCCACGAGCTTGGAGGGCGAGGCGGAAAGCCAGAACGTGATCGCAAAGAAGACAGCGAGGAAGATCGGCAGCGCGATGCCCGCCATGTCTTCAGAAATGAAGGGGCGAACGCCGATTTCAAAGGAGACCGTGCCCGTGCGGGGAACCGCGAAGCAGGGGCCGATCGCGAGGTAGCACACGACGGTGTAGAAGACGCCGTACCAGGGGTGCACGCGGCTTGCGAGCTCCTGCAGGTCGCGGCAGCCGGAGTAGCCCATCGCCATCACGCCCAGAAGCGGAAGGCCCACGCCCGTGATGCAGAAGCCGAGCAGCGCCCAGCCGTAGTTTTCACCGGCGTTCTGCCCCATCGCAGCGGGGAAGATCAGGTTGCCGGCGCCGAAAAAGAGCGCGAAGAGCATCAGGCCGATGGCAATGTAGCGACTGCTGTTGCTTTTGTTTGGCATAGAGAAGTGATCCTGTGGTCGTTGTAATCATGATCCGCCCGGCTCGTCATTTCAGCGCGCGGACGACCTTCGGGAGGCTCTGGGGGACAAGCGCTCCTGCACAAGGTTTTCTTGTCAAAGCTCCGGCCGACGGGCATCGGTAAATGCCGCGCGGCGCACTTTGCGGACGTCCGCGCTTTCCGGATCACGAGAAGGAGCGGCGCTGCTCACACTGCCGTTCTCGCGGTAACGAAAACGGAGCTGGAAAGGCTGAGTATATCTGCTTTAACTCGAGATGTCAGCCGAATTTCGAAAAATTTCTTCGCCCGAAAGGCTTTCACCCGAGGTAGCGGCTCATCATTCGAACCAGCTCGCCGTAGTGGACGGGCTTCGTGAGGTAGTCGTTCATGCCCGCCTTCCGGGCGCTGCTGCGGTCTTCGGCAAAGGCGTTGGCGCTCATCGCCACCACGGGCACCGTGCATGCGTCCGCCTGCGCCGAGGCGCGGATGCGGCGCGCGGCGGCGTTGCCGTCCAGCACGGGCATCTGGATGTCCATCAAGATAAGGTCGTACCAGCCGGAACGGTGCGTTTCAAACGCCGTCACCGCTTCCTGGCCGTTGGCCGCCGTCTCAATCTCCACCTTCGTCATCTTGAGCATCTCGGTGGCGATCTCCTGATTGAGGGGATTGTCTTCCACGAGAAGCACGCGACGCCCCGAGAAGTCGAGCTTTTCCAAATCCTCGAACTCGACCGCCGCGGCCTTGTCGCTCTTTCCCTGCACCAGACTGCTCAGCACCACGCCAAGCCTCGACTTGAAGAGGGGCTTTTCAATGAAGCCGTCCGCCCCCGCCTCGCGAGCCTCCTTCTCAATCGAGGACCAGTCGTAGGCGGAAATGATGATGATCGGGACATCGGGCCCGACGCAGGCCCGGACGGCGCGCGTCGTTTCGATCCCGTCCATGCCGGGAAGCTTCCAGTCGATGAGGCAGACGTTGTAGTCGCGGGCCGCCTCGTGGGCCGCGGCGACCTTTTCCACCGCCGCCTCGCCCGTCATCACCGCTTCGCTCGTCATGCCGAGCTCGGACAACGCGTGCACCGTGCTTTCGCACACGCCTTCGTCGTCATCCACCACGAGCGCAGAGAGCCCTTGCAGCACTGGATCCCGGCCGATCACCTCGTCCCGCGTCTTCAGGCGGAAGGTGACCGTAAAAACGCTCCCTTCGCCATAGACCGACTCCACCTTGATGTCGCCGTCCATCATGCCGATGATGTTGCGGGCGATGGAGAGGCCCAGACCCGTGCCGGGCACGTTCTCCGCCACCACGTTGTCGGCGCGGGAGAACGGCACGAAGATCTTTTCAAGAAACTCAGGCTGCATGCCGCAGCCCGTGTCTGAGCAGACCAATTCGTAGGTAGCGTAGTGCCGTGACGGCGTGGGCTTTTCTTTCAAAGCGACGCGAATGACGCCCGCCGAGGGCGTGAACTTCACGGCGTTGCCGATCACGTTGATGAAGACCTGGCGCAACCGCAGGCTGTCGCCCACGACGAATTCGTGCGTCACGTCGTCAATGTCCACCACGAGCTTCTGCTCCTTGGCGTCCGCCGCCGGCCCCACGATGGTGAGAAGCTCCGAAAAAAGCTGCGGCAGGCTGAAGTTCTCTTCCACAAGCGTCGTCTTTCCAGACTCGATGCGGGCGATGTCCAGAACGTCGTTGATAAGCCCCAGCAAGTGGGAGCTTGCGACAGAAATCTTCCCGAGGCAGTCCTTCACGCGATCCTTGTCGTCAATGTGCGCCGCCGCGATCGCCGTCATGCCGATGATGCCGTTCATCGGCGTGCGGATGTCGTGCGAGATGCTGTTCAAGAACACGGTCTTCGCGCGATTGGCGCGCTGCGCGGCTTCGAGCGACGTCTCCAGCGCCGCCTGCTTCTGGCGCTCCGCGCACACGAGGCCGTCCACGTTGCGGAAGGCGAGAATGAAGTTCTGCGACGCTTCGTCCCGTCCGACGCGAGCGAGCGTCGCTTCGAAGAACTGCAACTGTCCTTCAATCTGCCGGCGGTAGCCCACCCGAAAGTAGCGCTTCTTTTCGAGCTCGCGGCGAATGTTCTCGTACGCAAACACCTTCAAAAGGCGCTCCTGATCCTCCGGCACAACGTAGTGCATGACGTATTTCGTGATCGCCGCGTCGTAATCTGGCGTCTTCAGCGCATCGGCAATCACGCGCTGAATGACGGGCGACCCGAAATTCTTCATGAGCGCAATGCGCATTTCGGGCACCGTCACAAGCCACACGGAGGAGTATTCGCTGCTCAACCCCGTCGCCACCTCCATCTGCCGCTCGGCTTCGGCGCGGCTGGCTTCAAGCGCGTCGTTGAGATCCCGAATGCGCGCGAGCTGCTCGGCCTGCTCGCGGCAGAGCCGGGCGAGAACATCCTCCTTCTCGCGGGCTTCCGCCTGCTCCGCCTTGTAGTCGTCGATCGTCACCATCATGCCAAAAAAACGACGCCGGCCGTCGCTGTCCACGGCTACGCGGCCCATGTCGCGCACCCAGTGCCAGCGGCCGTCCGCGAGCAGCAGCCGGTACTCCTCGTCAAAGATCGTCCGGTTCGTCTGATCCTTCAGAACGGCGGCGAGCGCGGCGGTCGCCGCCGCCCGATCCTCGGGGTGAATGAGCTTCAAAAAGGCGTCGCACCCCTGCGGCGTCGCCGCGTCCGAAAGCCCCGTCATCCGGCTTTGCTCCGGACTGCGCTTTACGGACACCACGCCGCCCTCCTCGTCCAAAAGAAGGCTCCATCCGGCCGCGCCGGACACCGAATCATTTGTCAAAACCGACTTGACGGCACCAGAGGATTTCTCAGAATGCATGACTGCCTGTACCAAACTGCTCCGTCGCAAGCGCTGCGACTCCTAACGACTTCGAATTTCGATTTTACGCCGCGCGGTCTCCGCACCACGAAAAAGTCTCAGGATTCATTGTCTCAAGTCAAATGCCGCGCTGGCTGCGGCAGTATGATGCCTTTCCCTTTCAACCACCCGACCGCACGGGCCGGAACACTGCATCATGCTTGTGAACGCCACTGACTTTGACGCCGTCTGCCGTCCCGTCGCAGACCGGCTTTTTGACGACATCCGCCGCCTCACCGCCTCTCCCGCACCCCGCACCGGCGTGACGCGGCTGGGCTACTCCGACGAAGAAGAGGCGACCGTGGCGCACCTTGAAGCGCTCGGCCGCAAACTGGGCCTTGAAACGGGCCGCGACGCCGCAGGCAACCTCTGGCTCACGCTGCCGGGCGCCGACCGCTCGCTTCCCGCCATCGCCGCCGGCAGCCATGCCGACAGCGTTCTGGACGGCGGCAACTACGACGGGCTCGCCGGCATCGCCTGCGCGCTCTGCGTGGCGCTCTGGCTGAAGTCGCAGCACGTGACGCTGCCGCGCGACTACCGCATTCTCGTCATCCGATGCGAGGAGCAGGGACTCATCGGCACCACGGGCGCCCTGGGACAGCTGAAATCCGAAGACCTTGAGCGCCGCTTCACCGCGGACGGGCCGACGCTCGCCGAGCGCCTCGCGCGCCGCGGCATCGACCCCGCGCCCCTCATGGCGGGCGCCCCCTTGATCGACCTCTCGCACCTCGCCGCCTTTCTTGAAGCGCACATCGAGCAGACGGATCGGCTGGACGCATCGCCGGACCGCCGCGTAGGCCTCGTCACCGGCATCCGCGGCGTGCTGATGCACCGCGTCATCCGCTGCGAAGGCGTGACGGCGCACGCCGGCGCCGTGGAGTTTCCAGCGCGCCATGACGCCGTCGCCGCCTGCTGCCGCTTCGTGGCGCAGATCTACGAACGCTGGCAGCACTTCCTCGCGATGGGCCGGGACCTCGTCGTCACGACCGGCATGATCCGCACGCCGGAAACGGCCATCTTCAACAAGATCTCCGGGGCTTGCGAAATGTCGCTCGACATGCGCAGCCTCGACGAAGCGACGTTCGCCGACTTCTCCCGCGTGATTGACGAAACGATGGCGAGAATCGCCGACGAAATGGGCGTGACGTTTGTGAGCGACCCGGCGGTCATCCTGCCGCCCAACCACTCGGACGCGAAGCTTCTCAAGCGCCTTGCTCGCGCGGCGGACGCGCAGCACATCGGGCTTCAGACCATGGCGTCGGGCGCGGGACACGACGCCGCCAACTTCGGCGCCGCGGGCGTCCCCTTTGCCATGCTTTTCATCGCCAACCAGAACGGCTCGCACAATCCGCGCGAAGCGATGAAGACGGACGATCTCCTCCTCGCCGCCCGCGTGATGACGCAGGCGGTGGCGGACTTTGACCTTCTGGATTAGCGCGGCGTGAAGAGCCGGTCTTCCGTGATGCAGCCGCCCGCCTTGCGGACGGCGATGCGCGCAAAGGAATAGCGCGCGTCGGTGAGGCCCTCTTCGTAGGCGATGACGCGGCCCCGGCCCCGGCAAAGCTCAAGGAGCTCGCCCTCTTTCAACCAGTGGTCGGGATTGCGCGGCTTTCCAAAGCGCACGAGTTCGCCGCGCGTGAAGGTTTCGTAGAGAAAGACGCCGCCCGGCGCGAGGTTGGCCCACAAATCCTCCCAGCGAGGCCGGTGGAGGTAGTTGATGCCGATCACGGCGTCGTACGTCTCGCCCGCGAGCGGCCACGGACCGCTTTCCAAATCCATCTGCCGAAAGTGCACGCTCGCCGGAAAGAAGGCCGGCGGCGGATTCACGTCCACCGCCCAGACGTCGAGCCCCATGAGCGAAAGAAACCGCGTGTTGCGGCCGTTGCCGGAAGCAATCTCCAGCACCCGCGCCCCCGGCGCGACAAGCCCCGCAAAGCGCATGAGCCAAGCGCTCGCCGGCTCGCGCGGACCGCTCACATCCTTTGCCACAACCGGCTCCTCAGAGATAGACCACCCACTGCACAAGCCACTGCAGCAGGCTCATGAAGGGCGAGATGAAGTAATTGAGCAGCCCCGACACCAGGAGCACCACGAGAATGATCATCCCGTAGCGCTCAAGGTTAGCGTAGGCCATCGCCTGACGCCACGGCAGGAGTCCCTCCAGAATCCGGCCGCCGTCCAAGGGCAAAATCGGAATGAGGTTGAAGGCCGCAAGCATCATGTTGACGGAAAGGCCTGCGAGCGCCACTTCAATGAGCACCGATCCTAGGTAGCTCTCGGGGGAAAGCACCACCAAGAGCTTCAGAATGACGAGCCACCCCGCCACCTGCGCCAGATTCATGGCGGGGCCAGCGAGCGCCACCCAGATCATGTCGCGCTTCGGATTGTAGAGGCGGCCGAAATTGACGGGAACGGGCTTCGCCCACCCGAACAACAGGCCGCCGCCCCCGGTGAGAAGGCTTCCCACGAGCAGCACGCCCGGCACGAGCAGCGTGCCCACGGGATCCACGTGCTTCAAGGGATTGAGCGTGACGCGCCCCATCACCCAGGCGGTGTTGTCGCCGAGGCGCTTCGCGGCGTAGCCGTGAGCTGCTTCGTGCAGCGTGATGGCAAGCACCGCCGGCACGGCGTAAATAAAGATGCTGGTAAGAATATGAAGGATCTGCATAGTGCGGGCGAGTGTAGCAAGGGACGGCGGCAGACACGGCGCCTTGCTCGTTCACAAACAACATCGCGTCGGACAAAA
>CAVJUB010000038.1:0-19597 GCA_963652545.1 Hallella faecis
ATGAACGGCGACTTGTTTGACTCGGTTCCTCCGCTCGCTCCAGAGCCTGCGCCGGCGCGATCCGTCCGACGCAAAGCCTCTGCGCCCGCAGCGCCGGCGGCTTCGCTCGTGCCGCTCGCGGAGCGTCTGCGGCCGGCGACGATTGACGAAGTCATCGGGCAAAAGAAGCTGCTGGGGCCGGGGCAGCCTTTGCGAGTCGCTTTTGAAACGAAGCGTCCGCACTCCATGATTCTCTGGGGGCCGCCCGGCGTGGGAAAGACGACGCTCGCGCGCCTCATGGCCGACGCCTTCGGGCTCGCCTTCATTGCGATCAGCGCCGTGCTCTCGGGCGTGAAGGAAATTCGGGAGGCGGTGGAGGAGGCGAAGACCCGAATGGCGGCGACGGGGCGACCCACGCTCGTCTTCGTGGACGAAGTGCACCGCTTCAACAAGAGCCAGCAGGACGCCTTTTTGCCGCATGTGGAGAGCGGTCTTTTCATCTTCGTGGGCGCCACGACCGAAAATCCTTCCTTTGAAGTGAATTCGGCGCTTTTGTCGCGGTCGGCCGTTTATGTGCTCGAAGGCTTGAACGCCGAGGAGTTGAACGAACTCATCGACCGGGCGCTCGAAAGGGAGATACACGGCGTCACGATTGACGCGAAGGCGCGGGAACTGCTGGTGGGGCTCGCGGACGGGGACGCCCGGCGTCTTCTCAATGCCCTGGACGTCGCCTGCGGCATGGCGCAGGACCGCCACATGACGGTGGTGGACGAAGAGTTTCTGAGAAAAACGCTGCCCGCGACCATTCGCCGCTTTGACAAGGGCGGCGACAACTTCTATGACCAGATCAGCGCCATGCACAAGAGCGTGCGCGGCAGCGACCCGGACGCGGCGCTCTATTGGTTTGCGAGAATGCTGGACGGCGGCTGCGACCCCCGCTACATCGCCCGGCGCGTGATCCGCAT
The DNA here is from genome assembly GCA_963652545.1 of Hallella faecis. Taxonomy (GTDB): domain Bacteria; phylum Pseudomonadota; class Gammaproteobacteria; order Burkholderiales; family Burkholderiaceae_F; genus Duodenibacillus. The sequence continues at coordinate 945 of CAVJUB010000038.1, forward strand.
GGCCGTGGAGGACATTTCGCTCGCGGACCCCCGCGGGACGCAGCTCGCGTTGGAAGCCGCGGACATCTACGAGCGGCTGGGGTCGCCCGAAGGGGAGCTCGCCATCGCGCAGGCCGTGGTGTACCTTGCCGTGGCGCCGAAGTCGAACGCCGTGCACAACGCCTACTACGCCGTGCGGGACTTCGTGAAGAAGGACGGCACGCGCCCCGTGCCGATGCACATCCGCAACGCCCCCACCAAGCTCATGGCGGAGCTGGGCTACCACGCGGGCTATCGGTACGCGCACGACGAAGAGGGCGCGTTTGCGGCGGGCGAAGTGTATCTGCCGCCTGAAATCGCGGATCAGCATTGGTACGAGCCCACGGACCGCGGTCTTGAAATCAAGATCAAGGAAAAGATGGCGCGCTTGAAGGCGCTGAACGAGGCGGCGCATCAGGCGGGCAAGGGCCGCTGGGACAAGAAGCGGTAGCGCGCCGCGGCGGGCTTCGGGCGGGCGGCTGACGCTTGCAAGACGTCCTCAAAAGCGGGAAAATAATCAGCTATGTTTTTAAAGGACGCCTGAGGCGTCCGTGAGCTTTAATCGAAGGGTTTTCAAGAATGCTCGACATCAACATGCTGCGCAAGCAGCTTCCCGACGTCGTCGCCCGTCTGGCGGCGCGTCACTTTGCCTTCCCGGAAAAAGAGTTCAACGCGCTCGAAAACGAACGCAAGGCGGTTCAGACGCAGACCGAAGAACTGCAGGCGCAGCGCAACCAGCTCTCCAAGGAGATCGGCATTGCGAAGAAGCAGGGGCAGGACGCTTCGAAGCTCATGGCGGACGCCGCGGCGATCCCCGAGAAGCTCGCGGAGCTTTCCGCCAAGCTCGATGCGATCAAGTCCGAGCTCACCGAACTCCTGATGCGCGTGCCGAACCTGCCGCACGAATCCGTGCCCGAGGGCCGAGATGAGCGCGACAACGTCGAGATGCGCCGCTGGGGCACCCCCCGCACGTTCGATTTCCCGATCAAGGATCACGTTGACGTCGGCGCGCCGCTCGGCATGGACTTTGACACCGCCGCGAAGCTTTCCGGCACGCGCTTTTGCTTCATGAAGGGGCAGGTGGCGCACCTGCATCGCGCGCTCGCGCAGTTCATGCTTGACGTGCACACGCGCGACCACGGCTACACCGAGTGCTACACCCCCTACATTGTCACGGGCAACACGATGCGCGGCACGGGGCAGCTCCCGAAGTTTGAGGAAGACCTCTTTGCGGCGAAGAAGGGCGGCCAGGAAGGCAAGGGCGATCCCCTCTACCTTATTCCGACCGCGGAAGTGACGCTCACGAATTCCGTCGCGGGCGAGATGCTCAAAGCCTCCGACCTGCCGATTCTTGTGACGGCCCACACGCCGTGCTTCCGCAGCGAAGCGGGCGCCTACGGCCGCGACACGCGCGGCATGATCCGCCAGCACCAGTTTGACAAGGTGGAAATGGTGCGCATCGTGCGTCCGGAAGAAAGCTACCAGCACTTGGAAGAGCTCACCGCGAACGCCGAAGACATCCTGCAGCGCCTGGGGCTGCCGTACCGCGTCATCACGCTGTGCACGGGCGACATGGGCTTTGGCGCCGCGAAGACCTACGACATTGAAGTGTGGCTTCCCGCCCAGAACACCTATCGCGAGATCAGCTCCTGCTCCAACTGCGAAGCCTTCCAGGCCCGCCGCATGGGCACGCGCTTCAAGGACGAAAACGGCAAGCCGCAGCTCGTTCACACGTTGAATGGCTCGGGGCTTGCCGTGGGCCGCACGCTCGTCGCCGTGCTCGAGAACTACCAGAACGCCGACGGCTCCGTCACGGTGCCTGAAGCGCTGCGCCCCTACATGGGCGGCGTGGAGAAGCTCGTTCCTGACGCGAAATAAACGGCGCTCGGCGTGCCTGAGCACTTTCGCTTATTGACGGAGGCATTCTGCTCGTGCAGAATGCCTCTCACATTTCGAGGTGAGAGAAATCTCACGCCAACCTGCCTTCCCGGGCAAGGTGGATGCGCTCTAAGCGGATGCGGCTCAGTCAGTGAGCAAATGAACGGGCAAACCGATGAACCGTCCGCCTCCCTTCAGAGCCGGGCGGTTTTTTGTTTCCCTCGCAAACGAGTCTCAGGGCGCGCGGCGCGCCGAAAAGAAAACGCCGCGGGTGGATTTAAGTCCTAATTGCTTCACCCTCCGAATTTTGGAAAAGCGAGCTAAAACGGAGATACATCATGAGCAACCGTCTCACCATCAAGGGCCAGGTCACCATTCCGAAGGACGTTCGCGAGTTCCTCGGCCTCACGATGGGTTCGAGCGCCGTCGAATTCTTCATCGCCGAAGACGGCACGGTGCAGGTTCGCAAGGCCCAGACGCCGGGCCGCGTGCAGGCGACGGGCCGCGAGACGGTGCGAAGCTGCCGCCAGAGCGCCCGTCCTGCCGTGTCTCACTGCGACCGCGTGCTGGCGCTTTTGTCAGGCACCGTGGCCTGAGCGGACGTCAAGTCGTTCAAAAGCCCGAGCACGGCTTTCTCCTCCATCGCCAGCGCCGCTGCGGTGCGTTCGGCGGACGCTTCGCCCGCGGCGCCCAGCGCGAGCGCCGGCAGGCCGGCCGCCGCGGAAACCACGGCGGGCGTCACCGCAAAGCGTGACGACAGCCGGGCTTCGGGGAGTCCCGCAAAGCGAGCCTGCCACGCGGCGAGAAGCGCCGAGCCGCCTTTTTGCGCGGCGGGCGCAAAGCTGTAGTTTTCCGGAAACGAAACGGAGAGGCTCCTTCGCGCGCCTTTTTTGTCTTCGTCGTTCAAAAGCTTCACGGTCTTTTGCGCCGCGGCGTAGGTGGCTTCGCCCGCTTCGGTGAGCGCCACCTTGGAGCGAGAGGAATAAACGGCGGTCACGGTGCATTCCGAGGTGAGGAGCGCCGCCCAGTCGCGCCGGCAGCGCACCGGTGAGAATTCCGTGGCGACGTAGGGCGTCATGCGGTTCGTTTTGAAGGCGAGCGGCAGATCCAGAAGCGCCGTCTTCACGGCGGTTATTGCCAGGAAGGCGTTCGTCTTCTGCGCCTGCGTGTCCTGCCACTGAAGGTGGCGATCGGCGACCGACAGCGTCACCGCCTGCAGACCGGCAAAGTTCACATACGCCCGTGCGGGGTCGCCTGACCAGTCAAGGTGGCCCGAAAAGCCCGCGAAGCCATTGAAGCCTGTGGCAAGCCGCCGCTCGCGCGCCTTGGTGAGTATTTCGTCGGTTGCACGGTGCGAGGCGCCGGGGGCGTCCGCGGCGCAAGCGCAGAGAATGACCGGCGTTTGAGGAGGCGTCGCCTTCATCCACCCGAAAAGCAGCGCTGTCCGCCGCGCCGTGGCGGCGGTGAGCGGCACCGTGACGAGAAGCGCCTTTCGTTCGTCAGTAAGCGGGTGAGAATTCATGCAGACGCTCAGCGTCAGCACGGGGCGCTGGGGCTTGCCGGCCGTTTTGGCGACCTCTTGAGACGGAGCGGCGGACAACTGTTCGGGCGAGACGCCGAGCGTCGCGAGGCCCGAGAGGAGCGCCGCCGGATCAAAGCGCGCCCCGTCCGCGAGACGCCCCCGCAGAAACGTCGTGAGATTCTCCCTCCAGAAGGCGTCGGGAAGCGTCACGCCGGCTTCCGGCGTTCCGGAGGCGGAGGGCACGGTCACGGCGTGCGCGAGCTCGCTTTCAACCGCGCCCGCCGGCGCAGCCGAGGCGAGCGCGAGGGCGAAAAGCGCCGCGCTACTGCAGCGTGCGGCCGGCATGGGAGAAGTCCTCCGCCACGGCCTTCACGAGGCAGTGCAGGTTGATTTCCGCAAAGACGATGTCGCCCGCGGCGGGGAGCCCCTGAGGAAAGGCGGCTTCAAGCCGCGGTTTGGAAATGTAGACCGGGAAGTGCTCGACGGCGCGGCCGCCGAGACGGATGGTGAGCAGCAGCCGCGCCACCGCCAGCCCCGCGATGTCCGTGAAGTCGGGCTCGATCGTCTCGAGCCGGCCGCCGCAGGCGTAGAGCCCGGGGCGGTCAGCGCCGGGCGGCGTTTCGGTGACGGTGTCCTCAAACGCGGTCATGAAGCCTTCGGTGGCGGGCTTCATTTCCGGCGGCGCCGTGAAGACTTTTTCAGCGATCGCCGTGAGCGAGCCGCGGTAGAGGGTGTTGATTTCGTAGGAGGAATGAACCAGCGTCCACAGCGGGTCGAAGGCGACGAGACTTTTAAGGGGGAAGTCGTTTTTGTCCTGCAGTTCAACTCTCAGGAAGGCCGCCGCGTCGTCGTTCGTGGCGTAGGCCTCTTCGAGCCGGAAGCGCACGGCGAGTCCTTCGGGGAAGAACGGGAAGAAAAACGGCCGCCCTTCGTTGAGCCGGTCGGCGGCGCGAATGCACCCCAGGGCGGGCGTCGTGCCGGCGAAATTTCCTGTGTCGGCGATGCCCACATAGGCCGCCACCTCGACGCCGTCCGCGCTGGGGTTGTCGGCGTCGGCGGCAAGCCCTGGCGACATTGGGACGAGGTGGTCGGTCACGAACTTCAGAAAACTCGCTTCATTGCCCGCGCCGAGCGATTCGGCGAGATCGTCAAAGAAGGCTTCGCTCTGAAGGCACCGGGCGAGCGTTTCCGACAGGGGGTTCGTGAGCTCCTCAAAGGACGTGGGTGCAGCGGGGGCCTTGAGCTGGAGCCAGCCCCAGGCGTCGAAGGCTTCCGCCGCCTCCCTTTCGCTTTCAAGAAGCCGGCCTTCCGCGAGCTTCACGAGTTGCGTCGCCGTCGTGACGCCCGTGCGCTCGATGAGGCGCTGCGCCACGTGCCACGCGGCGTAAAGGGGCTTGCGTCCCTCGCTTTCCGGGTAGGCTTCAAAGAGAAGGTGCAGGATGAGGAGCACCCAGTCGCCCGGGCGGCCGTCGGTCTTCACGTGCTCGATCACGGCGGCGCGCCGGCCTTCCCAGTTCATGCGGTAGAAGTCCGCGCCCATGAGCTGCAGAGCGCCGTAAAGGTAGAAGATCTCGGGGCTGCCGGAGACGCGCAGCATGGAGCTTACGATGGCAAGGCACTGATCCATCGAGGGCGCGACGCCTTCGCCCAGCGCAAGGCAGCGCGCGCAGCGCAGAAACGACGGCACGTGGCCGCGGGCGGCGGAGGCGAAAAGCCAGTGCAGGCCTTCCGTTTTGTCGTGCGGCGTCTTGCCGGGCTCCTCGGTGAGACGGTCGCCCAGAAAGCGCATGGTGCCCGCGTGGTCCGCAAAAAGAGACAGGCGGAAGAAGAGGTTGTTCACGACGATTCCCGGCAGTTCGGGAATCAGGTCAATGACGTCGGACTGCAGGAGCCAGCGGTAGGCGGGCTCGTACCCCGCGGCGAGAAGCTGCCCCGCCGTAAAGAGAATTTCCGGCAGGTGCGTGGTTCGCTCCGACGGCATTCGCAGCGCCTGTTGCAGGGCGAGAAAGACGGTGGCGAGGGTGTTGCAGCGCACGAGTTCAGAGAGACGCTTTCGCGCGAGTCGGGGGGACAGGGTGCGCCGGGTGGCGGCGTGCGTAATGCGGCCTTCGGCGGTGGGATGCGTGATGAGCTCGCGGCGGCGACGGGCGACGGATTCACCTTCGGCGGCGAGCTGCCGGCGCGTGGGCGGCAGCTGCCGGCGGCGGACTTCGGCCGTTGCTTCGGGCGTGTGCGGGAAGAAGGCGCCCGCGGCGAGAAGACCGCGCACGAGAATCCGGTCGCCTGTTTGCAGGTCCGGGAGACTTTCGACGGGCATCACGAGGACGGTCTGGGCGAGCGCTTTGACGCCCCAGTCGGCTTCGACGATCCAGTAGGGGCGGCCCAGCAGGTCGCCCAAGGGCTTCACCGACGTCACGCGGGCGGCGGCGCTCACGGTGGGAAGCGCGTTCTTCGCCGTTGCCTGGCGCCAGTGCGGCGGCCGGGGATCGGCTTCACGCGTCACCTGCGTCGCCCAGCACCAGAGATGCGTCGTAAGGGGCGTTTCGGCTCGAAGCACGCCGGCGGCATGCGCCCAGTGGGCGGCGTAGGCGGTGACGTTCACGGGCGTCTTCCCGGGGATCGTGAGCTCGAGCCAGGCTTCGTCCAGCGTCTCCGCCGTCTGGCAGCGGCGAATGACGACGGTCGTTTCGCGGCCGGTCTCCACAAAGGGGAAGACGGGGCCGGGGCGGGATTCGCTCTCCCCTCGGGATTCGATGCGGTGGCGAAGGACTACGGCCTGCTCCCGTTTGTCGGGATCTCGGCGGACTGAGGCCGTGGCGGTCAGCACGGCGGCCGGACGCACGTCAAAGCTCCCGAGCGGCCGGTCGGCGGCGGGGGCGAAGCGCACGATGTCCGTGGTTCCGTAGTGCGCGACGGCATCGTCGGGGCCGGTGAAAGGGGAGAGGGCGTCGGGCGAGTCGGCTGGCGCCTGGGCTTTTGCGCCGAACCAGTCTTGAAACGCTGGGAAGGAAAGCTCGGCGGCCTCGGTTACGACGGCAAGCGGAAGTCCGCGGGCGGCGTAGACATTCCCCGGCTGCCCCGCCTCGTGAATGAGGACGGAGCGGTTGTCCTCTTGCGCCGCCCAGGCTTGAAGGCGCAGAAAGCAAAGCTCGGCGGGCGTCGTGAGGCCGAAGCCGAGCGCCTTGAGCGTCTTCTTTCCGGGGTGCTCAAACCAGCGCTGCGTCTCCGGGGAAACGACCTCTTGGATTTTCTCTTTTGACAGATGCTCAAGCACCACGACGGCGAGCCCCCACATCGGCGTGCGCTGGTAGCGCGGGGCGTCGGGCGTGCGCGCGCCGCGCACCAGACGGAATCGCTGCAGGAGGTCGCGGATCGACGTCTGGCGAGTATCTTGGGCGAAGTCCGTCACATACCGTTTGTAGAGGCGGCAGAGCGCCGCGTCCAAATGGTCGTCAAGCAGCTTGTCGCCGGGCATCTCCCGCATCCAGGCGGCGCTGGCGATGACGTCCGTCGCAAAGCTCGGGCCGTGCCGCAGGCTGGCGTCAATCCAGACGCAGCGCTGCTCCCGATCCCAGTGGGCGGGAAAGCGCAGAACGCTGCCGCCGGCGTCGCGCTTGACGGCGGGGGGCAGGGCGTCAAAGTGAGGGACTGTTCTGAAAAGTCCCTTCTTGAAAAGCGCATCGGTGAGTTCGTCCCCGAGGCGGCGCGCGAGCAGCGTCTGAATTTCAGCGGTGAGAACGTCGGTGCGGGAGCGCATCTCCCGCGTGAGGCCGTAGCCCGGCACGGCGGCAAGCAGAGTGGTCATGAATGATGTTTTAATTGATTTTGCGTGAAAAAAATCACGTCCGGCCGAGGCCGAAAAAAGAGTCGTTTATTATACCCTGAGGTTACGACGGAGCTCTATGAAATCATTGAAAAATCAAAGAGAAAAGAAGACCTTCTGGCCATTGGCCGGCGCACGGTCGGCACCCGTCTACGGGAAAGCCCATAGGCGGCGCGGCGGCCGGGTCGGCGAAAATAACCCATCTGTGTCACTATGGAGCCGGCGCGTCTTCTGACAAGACGCGGCGCGGGGGAGAAATTTCATATGAAAGCGGCAGAAGGGAAGAAAACCGTTCGACTGGGCTTGGCGGGCTTCGGCACCGTGGGCGGGGGCGTTCATGACGTGCTTGCGCGAAACGGCGAAATCCTCGCCCGGCGCTGCGGCGCCGAGGTGACGGTGAAGACCGTGGTGTGCCGGCAGCTGGACAAGGCGCGCGCCCGCGTGGCGGGCGACGTCACGGTGACGGGCGACTGGCACGCGATCGTGAACGATCCGGAAATTGACATCGCCGTCGAACTGATGGGCGGCATTCACCCGGCGCTCGAATACATTCTCGCCGCGATCGCCGCCGGCAAGCACGTCATTACGGCCAACAAGGCGCTGCTCGCGCATCACGGCAATGAAATCTTCGCCGCCGCGGAAAAAGCGGGCGTCATCGTCGCCTTCGAGGCGGCGGTCGCGGGCGGCATTCCCATCATCAAGGCCCTGCGAGAGGGGCTTGCCGCCAACCGCATCGAGTGGGCGGCGGGCATCATCAACGGCACGAGCAACTACATCCTCACCACCATGCGCGAAAAGGGCGCGAGCTTTGCGGACGTGCTCGCTGACGCGCAGCGCCTCGGATACGCCGAAGCCGATCCCACCTTCGACATCAACGGCACGGACGCCGCGCACAAGATCACGCTCGTTTCCGCCATCGCCTTCGGCACGCCGGTGAATTTTGACGCCGCTTATGTGGAAGGAATCGACACGCTCGCCGCCGAAGACATCGCCTACGCCGAGGAGATGGGCTACCGCATCAAGCTCCTGGGCATCACGAAGCGGCGCAAGGAGGGGATCGAGCTGCGGGTGCATCCGACGCTGGTGCCCAAGCGGCGGCTGCTGGCGGGGGTTGAAGGCGTCATGAACGGCGTCGTGGTGAAGGGCGACGCCGTCGGTTCGACGCTTTACTACGGGCGCGGCGCGGGCGGCGAGCCCACGGCCTCCGCCGTCATCGCCGACATCGCCGACACCGTGCGCATGATGAGCGCGGGAAGCGAACACCAGGTGCCGATGCTGGGCTTTCAGGAAAAGACCCGCGCCGTCCGGTGGCTGGCGATGGACGACACGGTGAGCTCCTACTACTTGAGAATTCTCGTGGACGACCGGCCGGGCGTCTTGGCTGACGTCACGCGGATTTTCGCCGACAATGCGATTTCGATTGAAACGCTGCGGCAGCGCGAGGCGGCGGTGGGTGAAAATGAGACCGAAGTGGTGCTGATGACCCATACGGCGCGCGAGGGCAACGTGAAGAAGGCGCTTGCCGCCATTGAGGCGCTCCCCGCCGTGCACGGTCGCATCGTGATGATCCGCAAGGAAGAATTGAATTAAAGAGTGACGAAACCATGGCTTTGACTTACGTATCGACGCGCGGCGAAGCGACCGGCGCAACCTACACGTCCATCGTGCTGCGGGGGCTTGCGGACGACGGCGGCCTCTTCCTGCCGGCGTCCTACCCCGAGGTGACCGCGGACGAACTCGAGGCGATGCGCGGCGTTTCCTACGCGGAGCTCGCGTTTCGCCTCCTCTCGAAGTTTGCGGACGACATTCCGCCCGAGGATTTGAAGCGCCTCACGGCTTCCGTCTACCGCGGCGACGTGTACTGCAACGTGCGCGAGGGCGAGCGCGCGGACGACATCACGCCCGTGCGAGAGATTGAAAAGGGGCTGTGGCTTCTGGAGCTCTCCAACGGCCCCACGCTCGCCTTCAAGGACATGGCGATGCAGTACCTGGGCGCCCTCTTTGAATACCTTCTCGCCAAAACGGGGCGAGAGCTCAACATTCTGGGCGCCACCTCGGGCGACACGGGGTCGGCGGCCGAGTACGCGATGAAGTCCCGCCGGGGGATCCGCGTCTTCATGCTTTCGCCCGCGGGCCGCATGAGCCGCTTTCAGCGCGCGCAGATGTATTCGCTCTCAGACGCCAACATCTTCAACCTCGCGGTGAAGGGGACGTTTGACGACGCGCAGGACATCGTGAAGGCGGTGAGCAATGATCACGCCTACAAGGCGGCGCGCTCGATCGGCACGGTGAATTCCATCAACTGGGCCCGCGTCGCCGCGCAGGTGGTCTACTACTTCGCGGGCTGGCTCAAGGTCGCCAAGGGACGCGAGACGGTGGACGTCACGGTGCCCTCGGGCAATTTCGGCAACATCCTCGCGGGCTGGATCGCCAAGCAGATGGGGCTGCCCTTGGGGCGCCTTGTCGTCGCCACGAATGAAAACGACGTGCTGGACGAATTTTTCCGCACCGGCACGTACCGCGTCCGCGACAGCGCGCACACCTTCGTCACGTCGTCGCCTTCGATGGACATTTCCAAGGCCTCGAACTTCGAGCGCTACATCTTTGACATCACGGGGCGCGACGCCCGGCGCACCGCCCGCCTCTGGGCGGACGTGGCGACGAAGGGGGGCTTCACGCTCACCGAAGAAGAGTTCGCCCGCGTGCGGGCGTCGGGATTTGCGTCGGGAAAGAGCACGCACGCTGATCGCCTCGCGACCATCAAGGGGCTGTGGGAGTCGCAGCGGCTTTTAGTGGACCCCCACACCGCCGACGGCATCAAGGTGGCGCGCGAGCACTTGCGGGAGGGCGTCCCCATGATGACGTTGGAGACGGCGCTCCCGGCGAAGTTTGCGGCGACGATTCACGAAGCGGCGGGCGTCGAGCCGCCGATCCCCGCGTCCTACGGGGCGTTGTTTGACAAGCCGCAGCACGAAGTGGAGGTGCCGGCGGATTTGGACGTCGTGAAGACCTTCATCGACAACCATGTCTGACTGACCGCGGACTGACTTTCGGATGACAAAACGGGCGCTTTTCCTGACGGAGGGCGCCCGTTTTGCTGGAGGCGGGGGAGGGGTGAAAACGGAAGGCCGGTCAGTCTTTGGCCCAGAGGGCAGCCATGGGAACCGCCCAGCAGCCGTTGCCGAAGTCTCGGACTTCCTGACCGCAGTAAAAGACGAGGGAGGCAAGGATGGCGTCGCCGTTGAGCTCCTTGAACCACCGCAGGTTGGCAAAGTCTTTGCCGTCGACCGATTCGGTGGATTTGACTTCGACCGCGATCATTTCGCCGCGTCCGTTTTCCAGCAGAAAGTCGATTTCCTGCCGCTGGGCGACTCGAAGATGAAACACCGACCACTCATGACTGGCTTCGGCGAGCGGGGCCAGCTGGGTGTAAAGCCAGGTTTCGATGAGATTTCCAATGAAGTCGGTGCCGATTTTTGCTTTTTGCTGCACCCAGGCGAGCGTTTCCGCCAGATCGTAGTGCTCCAGCAGGGAGCACATGAAGCCCGTGTCGGTGATGAGCCACTTGGGCATCTTGGCGAGGCGGTCGTAGGGCTTGCGGGTCCAGGCCGGGACGGCGTCCACGAGTTTGTCTGACGCTAGGAAAAAAGCGGGCGGCTTCCTTTCGGGAAGACCGCCCGTAAATTTCGAGAGGAGACCGCCGGGGCGCCGTCGCCAGCGCCCCGGTTGTGCGCGGGAAGGCTTACGCCTTCAAGGCGTTCAGCGCCGAGCCCGCCTTGAACCAGGAGAGCTGCTTGGCGTTGTAGGAGTGCTGCGCCTCAAAGCGCTCCTTCTTGCCGTTTTCGTGCGTGAGCTCGATCGTCACGGTCTTCCCCGGGGCGATGCTCGCGAGATCCAGCACGGAGACGCGGTCCTTTTCCTGAATCTTGTCGTAGTCGGCCGGATTCACGAAGGTGAGCGCGAGAACGCCCTGCTTCTTGAGGTTCGACTCGTGGATTCGCGCGAGGCTCTTGGCGAGAACCACCTTGACGCCCAGGTAGCGCGGCTCCATGGCGGCGTGCTCGCGGCTCGAGCCTTCGCCGTAGTTGTCGTCGCCCACGATCACCGAGCTCACGCCGTGGTTCTTGTAGTAGCGGGCGACCTTGGCGGGCGTGTCATAGGACTTCGTCTCCACGTTCCAGACGCTGCCCGTCTGGCCGTTGAAGGCGTTGACGGCGCGCTCCAGGAGGTTGTCCGAAATGCGGTCGATGTTGCCGCGGTACGCGAGCCACTTGCCCCCCGGGGAGATGTGGTCGGTGGTGCACTTGCCCTTCGCCTTGATCAACAGCGGGAGCTCGACGTAGTCCTTGCCGTCCCAGGGTTCGAACGGCTCGAGCAGGCGGATGCGCTCGGCGTTGGGGCTCACCTTGATCTCGATCTTTTCGTAGGTCGGGATGACGCAGCCCTTCACTTCCTTCACAAAGCCCTTCTTCGGAAGCTCTTCGCCCTTGGGCGCCTTCAGCTGGTAGTTCGTGCCGTTGGCGGCCCGGAAGCTGCCCTTCAAGGGATTGAAGGCGAGGTCGCCGTTCACGGCCATCGCCATCACGATTTCGGGCGACGCAAGGAAGGCGTTCGTCTTCTTGCTGCCGTCATTGCGGCCGGCGAAGTTGCGGTTGAAGGACTCGATGATGGCGTTGGGCTTCGTGGGGTCGCCGATCGTGCGCTTCCACTGGCCGATGCAGGGGCCGCAGGCGTCGGCGAGCACCGTGGCGTTGAGCTTTTCAAAGCTCTGCAAAACGCCGTCGCGCTTCAAGGTTTCGTAAATGCGCACGCTGCCGGGAACGACGAGCAGCGGCGTCTTGAAGGCGATGCCCTTCTCCACGATCTGCTTGGCGATCGAGGCCGCGCGGGTGATGTCTTCGTAGGAGGAGTTCGTGCAGGAGCCGATCAAGGCCACTTCGAGCTTCGTGGGGAAGCCCTTTTCCTTGGCGATGCGGGCGACGTCAGACAAGGGCATCATCGCGTCGGGCGACATCGGGCCGTTGATGTACGGCTCCACTTCGGAAAGGTTGATTTCGATCACGCGGTCGTAGTACTTCTCGGGGTGCGCGGTGACGTCGCGGTCGGCGGCGAGATCCTTCTTCACGCCGTCGGCGAGCTTCGCGACCGCGGCGCGGCCCGTGGCGCTGAGGTAGCGCTTCATCGCGTTGTCATAGGGGAAGACCGTCGTGGTGGCGCCCACTTCCGCGCCCATGTTGCCGATCGTCGCCTTGCCGGTCGCCGAGAGCGTGGCGCAGCCGTCGCCGAAGTATTCGATGATGCAGTTCGTGCCGCCCTTCGTGGAGAGAATGCCCGCCACCTTGAGGATGACGTCCTTCGGGGAGGCCCAGCCCTTCAGCTTGCCGGTGAGCTTGATGCCGATGATCTTCGGCATCTTGAGCTCCCACTCCATTCCCATCAGGGCGTCGCAGAGGTCGGCGCCGCCCGCGCCGATCGCGAGCATGCCGAGGCCGCAGGCCGTGGGCGTGTGGGAGTCCGTGACGAGCATCATGCCGCCCGGGAAGTCGTAGTTTTCGAGGAAGATCTGGTGGCAGATGCCGGCGCCCGCGGGCCAGAAGTCAAAGCCGTAGCGGCGGGAGACGTCGCGAAGGAACGAGTACGTTTCGTAGTTGTTCTGGTCGGCGATCTTGAGGTCGGGGATGGCGCCCGCGTTCGCCTGCACGAGGTGGTCGCAGACGAGGGCGGCGGGAAGGGCGATGCGGTCCTTCTTCGAGGTGAGGAACTGAATGATCGCCATCGGGCCGCCGATGTCGTGCGTGCCGGCGCGATCGGGCTTCAGCTCCACGTAGTCGGCGCCGCGCTTGAAGTCGCGCAGGTCTTCGGGGTGATAGAGGTGCGCAAAGAGAATCTTCTCGGTGAGGGTGAGCGGGCGGTTGATCTTCGCGCGGACGGCCTTCATGCGCTTCGGGTAGTTCGCATAGAACGCCTTGATCATGTCGAAGTCGCGGATCGACGCCGTGGCGGCGGGCGCGGCGGCCGCAGGGGCCGTCGTCATCGGGATCATCGACACCGCGGCGGCTGCGCCGGCGCCTTCGATGAGATGGCGGCGCGAGACGGTGGTCTGGGTCATGGATTTCTCTCCTTCTTTTTTGAGCGTTTCGTCCGCGTCGTCTCGTTCGGGCGGCGCGGCGGAGTCTTTCGGGGCCGGGCGGCGAGAAGCCGCTCTTGCCGACTGCAAGAATTCTGCGGCCGGGCTCCCACTAAGTAGCCCTGCGGGAAGTCAAGAAAGTGCGAGGCGAGGGGCGCCGGGCGGGATTTCGCCCATGGAAACAAAGGCTTTGACAAGCTGGGGCGACATGAGTACAATGCCGCGTTTTCGCATCCTTGCCGCACCGATACGACGCTCGGGCGGCTTATTTCCGCAAGGAGGAATCAATGCGTCATTACGAACTGTGCGTCATCGTGCACCCGGACCAGTCCGAACAGGTTCCCGCGATGATCGAACGCTACAAGGCTCTCGTGCTCGAACAGGGTGGCAAGGTCCACCGCATCGAAGACTGGGGCCGTCGTCAACTCGCCTACCCGATCCTGAAGCTCGTGAAGGCTCACTACGTGCTCATGAACATCGAATGCACGAGCGAGACCCTCGCCGAGATCGAAAACGGTTTCCGTTTCAACGACGCCATCCTGCGTCACCTCACCGTCAAGATGAAGAAGGCCGAAACCGCCCCCTCCGTCATGATGAAGTCGGTGGAAAAGGACGAAGCCCGCAAGGCGGCTGCTGCTGAAGCGGCGGCTCGCGAAGCGGCGGAAGAAGCCGGCAAGGCTGCCGCCGAGGCTTGATGGATGAGCGCCGCGCCGCGCGAATTCAAGTGACGGACACGGAGGAGAGTGCGAAATCTCCCGGCCTCAATGCGTTGAGGATGACGGGAACGATCACGGAAGCCAAGGACTTGCGCTACACCCCCGGCGGCATCGCCGTTTGGGAAGGGATGCTTCACCACGCTTCGAGCGTGTTTGAAGCGGGCGCCGTGAGACGGCTCGAATACGACGTTTCGGCGATCGGGTTTGCGGACGCAGCCCTGCGCCTTGCGAAAGAGCCTCTCGGACGAAAGCTGGAGCTCACCGGATTCATCGCCCCTCGTTCCGTCAGGACGCAGCGGCTTGTGGTGCACATTACGGAATACAGAGAAATTTAGGAGTTGAAAAATGGCATTTGGTGCTAAAGGTAAGGGCAAGCCCCGCCGCACTAACCAGCAGAGCGCTCTCTTCAAGCGCAAGAAGTTCTGCCGCTTCACGGCGGAGCACGTCGAGCAGATCGACTACAAGGACATCGACACCCTGCGCGATTTCATCCAGGAAAACGGCAAGATCATGCCGGCTCGCCTGACGGGCACGAAGGCGCACTACCAGCGCCAGCTCGACACCGCGATCAAGCGCGCTCGCTTCCTCGCTCTGCTGCCCTACACCGATAACCAGGGGACGCGTTAATCATGCAGGTCATTCTTCTCGAAAAAATCAATCACCTCGGTGAACTCGGCGCTGTCGTCAAGGTCAAGGACGGCTATGCCCGCAACTACCTGATCCCTCAGGGCCACGCCAAGCGCGCCACCAAGGCGGCCATCGCTGAATTCGAAGCCCGCCGCGCGGAGCTCGAAAAGGCGCAGGCTGACCGCATCGCCGCCGCGCAGGAACTCGCCGGCAAGATCAACGGCCAGACGATCTCGATCGCCAGCAAGGCCGGCGTTGACGGCCGTCTCTTCGGCTCCGTCACGAACGCTGACATCGCTGAAGCGCTCGACAAGCTCGGCTTCCAGATCAAGAAGAGCCAGGTTCGCACCCCGCTCGGCGCGATCAAGAGCCTCGGCGACTACACGATCACCATCGGCCTCATGACCGACATCACCGCCGACGTGACGGTGCAGGTCGTTGCCGAAGAGTAATCGACGCATTGCTTGCCTTGTGAGGAGTTCGTCTTCCCGACGGGCTCCTGCAAAAAACCGATTCGAAGCACGGGATTTCCGCTGTTTCGGGTCGGTTTTTTTGTAAAGGAACCGAAGAATATGGCGATGGAAGCAAGTGGTGCGAGCTGAAAACTATATAAGTAAGCATATATAGTTTCAGCAAAAATATACAGTAACTTGTATACTTGCTATGTAAGTATACAAGTTCAAGGTTGAAACTATGATAGTTCAAGAAGAGGTCGTTGCTGCCATTCACCGAATGCGGCGGCTTGGGACAGACACCCAGCGATGGGAGGTGAAAGAAGCGGTTCAAGGAGTGCCCAAGAGTCTGTTGGAAACTATTTCTTCTTTTTCCAATTGGCATGGCGGAGTCATCATTTTAGGGCTGTCGGAAAAGAAGGGATTTTCTCCGGCGGCGGGATTCGATGCAGACAAGGTCTACGCCCAGATGCAGATAATCGGCGATCAGCTTACGCCGGTCATTCGCATGGAACTTGAAAAGTTCGTATTTGAGGGAGCGGAACTCGTTGTGGCGCAAGTCACCGATCTTCCCCAGGACAGAAAGCCTTGTTTCGTTACGTCAAGAGGAAGGTACGACGGTTCTTTCATTCGATCAGGGGATGGTGATCGGCATCTTTCACCCTATGAAGTCGATCGTTTGATGGAAGGACAGTTCCAGCCTCAGTATGACATTGAGCCTGTGGAGCGGGCTACTGTAGAGGACCTCAATGAAGCGGTGCTCAAAGGCATTCTTCTGCGAGCGCGTGAGCTGTTTCCGCGGGTTTTTGGAAAGCTTTCGGACGAAACGATACTTATCCAACTCGGCATTTTGACGCGTGTGGGGGAGAAGCTGTGCCCGACATTGGCAGGTCTTCTTGCTACGGGGACGTATCCGCAACAATATTTTCCCAGGCTGCAGGTGGTCTTCACATTATTTGCGGGAACTTCCAAGATCGATGATCCAGCTACTGGTAAAAGATATCTAGATTCAAAGGAAATTATTGGTTCAATCCCAGAGATTCTTCTTGAGGTGCTCGCGCTGGTGCAATCTCGGATGCATACGGGGGCAGTGGTTGAAGGCGGACTGCGTCGTGAAGTTCCTGACTATCCGCTGGTCGCTGTTCGTGAAGCGGTTGCCAACGCACTGCAACATCGAGACTACTCCCCTGGAGGGCGAGGAACGCATGTTCAGGTGAACATGTATGCAGATCGTCTCGAAATAATGAATCCGGGTGGATTGTATGGTTCGCTTTCCGTTGATAATTTAGGAAAAGAAGGAATTTCTTCTACGAGAAATGAATACCTGTCTCGTATTCTGACGTACACCCCCTTTGAATCCGGTTATGTGGTTGAGAACAAAGGAACCGGCTTCATGACGATTGAGTCATTATTGGCCAGCGCATTGATGCCGCCGCCGATTGTCAAGAATTCACTGACCTTTTTTAGCCTTACCTTTGAAAAACGTCGGCGTACTGAGGCTGAGACCGCCAATGACTTCTGGGGGCGAGTGGATGAAGCTATTCTCGTGGAATTGAAAAAAGGAAGCCATTCGGCCAAAGAACTTATGGAGATGTCAGGCTTGTCCCGTCTGACCATCGTCAAACATTTGAAGGGGCTGATCACCCAGGGCTTGGTTGAACCGACGGAAAACAAACGCAGTCCTCGCCAACGGTATCGTCTGGTGCGTTCGGACGACGAAGAAGATAGTGATCTATAGATATTATAAATTATCGTAATGATAGTGTTTAGTTTGAATAAATTATTGATGATTTTTTGTGTGCCGATGGTTGGTCTGCCGCGCAACATAACAAGTTAACTTGCAGACCTACATAGCAACTATATAAGTTACTGTATAAATCACTTGTTTTTGCTCTGAGGAACTAAGAAAAGAATCGAAGAAAGTTGAGGTGTAGTACGGTAACCTCTGGTCATTAAGAGTATAAAACCATTGTTTTTAAATGCTATTTTTCTATTTTTATTTTTTGAAGTGTCGTAAAGAAAACTTCAATATGGCAAATAAAATCACAATTATCAATTAATTTAGAGACATTATCTTCATGGACGACATCAAAGTAGTGGAGCCGGGCGATCTGCCGCCCGCAGACGTCATTGAACCGACGGGCGAGACCGTTTCTGAAGCCGATTTGGCCGCCGTTGACATTCCGGCCGACATTCCGACGGCTGAACCTGCGCACGAAGCGGCGGCGACGAGCGCTCCGGCGCCTGCCGCGCCGGTGATGACGGGGGCGTCCTTTGATCGCCCCCGCGAAAGCGCTGAGGCCGACGTCGCCTCCCTGCGCCGCCCGCCGCAGTCGATTGAAAGCGAGCAGGCGGTGCTGGGCGGGCTTCTTCTCGACAACAACGCCTTTGACCTCGTGGCGGACGTGATCGGACCGGATGACTTCTACCGGCGAGACCATCGGATCATCTACGAAAAGATCCAGCAGATGTGCATCGAGGGGCAGCCTGCGGACGTCGTGACCGTGTTCGGCGCCCTGCAGGCCGAAGGGAAGGCGCAGGAAGTAGGGGGGCTGCAGTACTTGAACAGCCTCGCGATGGGGACGCCCTCGGCTGCGAACATCCGCCGCTATTCTGAAATCGTGCGCGACCGCTCGATTCTGCGGCAGCTTGTCACGGCGGGCGACTCGATTGCTACGTCAGCCCTGGCGCCTCAGACGGAAAACATCTCCGACTTGATCGATCAGGCGCAGACGATGGTGTTTGCGATTGACGAAAAGTCAAACAAGGGCAAGAAGGGCTTTCGTCCCTTGAACGAACTCGCGGCGAGCGTGACGCGCGAGCTGCAGCAGCTCTACCAGCAAAAGAGCCGCGAAGATGTGACGGGGCTGCCCACCGGGTTCCTGCAGTTGGATCGCATGACGTCCGGCCTGCAAAAGGGTGACTTGATCATCGTCGCCGGCCGCCCCTCCATGGGCAAAACGTCTTTTGCCATGAACATCGCCGAGTATGCGGGCCTCTCGCTCAAGATGCCGGTTGCGGTGTTCTCGATGGAAATGACCGCCGAGCAGCTCGCAAAGCGCTTGATCAGCTCCGTGGGCCGGATCGACGCGCAGAAGATGCGCAAGGCGAGATTTGAAGACAGCGACTGGCAGCACTACACCGAAGTCGTGGCGCGCATGAACAAGCTTCCCTTCTACATCGATGACACGCAGGGCCTCACGGTGAATGAAGTGCGAGCCCGCGCAAGGCGCCTCGTGAAGCGCGCCGGTCCCCTCTCGCTGATTGTGGTGGACTACCTGCAGCTCATGGCGGGGTCCGCGCGCTTTGCCGGCACGGACAACCGAGCGGCGGAAATTGCGGAAATCTCCCGCGGCTTGAAGGGGCTGGCGAAGGAAATGGCGGTGCCGGTGATTGCTTTGTCGCAGTTGAACCGCGGCGTGGACGCCCGCACCGACCGCCGTCCCGTGATGAGCGACCTGCGTGAATCGGGCGCCATCGAACAGGACGC
>CAVJUB010000039.1:0-19314 GCA_963652545.1 Hallella faecis
AGGTGTTCAAAAAATCGATGAGGATTGCTTTGCGTTCTTCCTTGCCAAAAACGAATTTGAACAGAGCGTCGTTGAGAGCGTTGAAAGTCTGTGCAAAACCGTACGGTACCGGGAGCAGTTTCTTTGGTTCTTCGGACATGCAAATTCCCTTTAACTTTATGCTGATATTTTAGCATAATCAGTGATTTTCTTTTTCTAGCTTTTGAAAATCTGCTTTCCCAACTGTCCCGCCTTCTTGCCCCTGCCAAAAACAGAACCTCCCAAAGCTCTCGCGCATTGCGGCGCTCTTCGTTAGGCTCAAGCTCGAAACGCTGGAAATCCGCTGGCGGCCTTCTGACGGATAAAGCACGCCACCTCTCGGCGGCTCCCTGGCTATTTCTTCGCCGGCACCTTCACCGACCGGCGCCGCGTGCTCGCCCGCGTGAAGATCGCCGTGAGCTCGTCCGCGTCCCGCTCGGCGACCGCCTGCTTGAGAAGCGAGAGCTCCGCCTCAAACCGCTCGATGCTCGTCAGCACCGCCTCGCGATTTGCAAGACAGATGTCGCGCCACATGGCTGGGCTTGACGCCGCTATGCGGGTGAAGTCCCGAAACCCGGCGCCCACGAAGCGGAACTTCTCCTCAGCGTCAGGCGCCTTCTCCATCGCATCCACCAGCGCGTACGCGAGCACGTGCGGCAGATGGCTCACCGCCGCAAACACCGCGTCATGCTGCTCGGGCGTCATGCGATAAATGACGCTCCCCGCCGCCTTCCAGGCGGCCTCCCAGAAAGCCGCGGCCTCGGGCCGCATGCCTTCGGCGGGCGTCGAAATCGCGCGGGCGTTCACAAAGAGCGCTGCATCCGCGTACTCGACGCCGGGCATTTCGCCGCCGGCGATGGGATGCACGGGCGCATAATCCGCAAACCGCTCCCCGAGCGCCTCGCGGGCGTCGTCAATGACGCGCCCCCGCACCGAACCCACGTCCGTAATGAGGGCGCCGGGCTTCGCGTGCCGCGCCACTTCGGCAAAGACCGACTTCATGGCAAGCACGGGCACCGCCACCATGACGGCGTCGGCGTCAGCCACCGCCGCCGCAGTCGACAATTCCGCGCGATCGGCGATGCCCATCGCCACCGCCTTCTCCACCGCCGCCTGCGACAGGTCGCAGGCCGTGACAGCGGAAAAGACGCCCGCCTTCTTCATGGCCCAGGCGGCCGAGCCGCCGATGAGCCCCGTTCCAATCAGTGCAAGACGCATGACGACTACAGCGGGTACTGAAGGTTGAGCACCGCGCGGACTTCGTCAAACGCCTTCATGAAGACCGCGAGTTCGTCGGCGGTGCCCACCGAGATGCGAAGCCAGTCAGGAAGTCCGTAGCTCTTCACCGGACGCACGATGACGCCGCGCTTCAAAAGCTCCGTGTTGATGTCTGCGGTCTGAGGACCGGTCTTCACCAGGAGGAAGTTCGCGGTCGTAGGCAGGTACTCGATGCCGAGCTTTTGGAAATACCCTTCGAGCGTCGCCACGCCCTCGCGGTTCATCTCGTAGACCTTTTCCAGGAACGCCTCGTCCGTCACCGCCGCGGAAGCCGCCGCCTGCGCAAGAAGGTTCATGTTGAAGGGCGGCCGGATGCGGTTCATCATCTCAATCAGCGCGGGCTGCGCCACGGCGTACCCAGCGCGCAGGCCCGCCAAGCCGTAGGCCTTTGAGAAGGTGCGCGTCACAAGCACGTTGGGATAGCGGCGCACCCACTTCAAGGAGTCCGTGCGCAGCGCCGGCGGCAGGTAGTGGCAGTAGGCCTCGTCGAGCACCACGACGCAGTCGGCGGGAATCTTGGCAAGGAACGCGTCGATTTCCGCTTCGGTGAGCGCGAGCCCCGTCGGATTGTTCGGATTCGTGATGAAGATCAAGCGCGTCGCGTCATTCACCGCCGCAACGATGCCGTCCAAATCCACCGCAAAATGCTTCGCGGGCACCACGCAGCACTCGGCGCCGTTTTCCTGCGCGGAGAGTTCGTAGACGGAGAAGGAATACTGCGAATAGACGCAGCGCGTGCCAGGCTCCAGCACCGTGCGGGCGACGAGCCCCAGAATTTCGTCGGAGCCATTGCCGGCGATCACCCAATCCGACGGCACGCCGAGGTAGTCCGCCACGGCCTCGCGGAACACGCGCGCGTTGCCGTCCGGGTAGCGCGCGAGCCCCGCCGCGGCCTGCGCCACCGCCTTCTGGGCGGATTCGGGCATGCCGAGCGGATTTTCGTTGCTCGCGAGCTTCACCACCTTCTTCACGTCAAGCCCGTACTCCTTCGCGGTCTCTTCGATGGGCTTTCCCGCCACATAGGGTGAAATGGCGGCGATGCAAGACTTCGCCTGAAATCCCTGCGTCATAAAAAATCTCCCGTATTGCTATTTTTCCGAAGCCCGGGGGTAGGACCCCAGAAGCTTCAGGAAGCTGGTTTCGTTCTTCAGTTCCGCCAACGCCCGCTCGACGTTCGCGTCCTTCACATGCCCTTCGACGTCCACGAAGAAGTTGTAGTCCCAGGCGCCGTTGCGCGCCGGCCGGCTTTCCAGCCGCATCATGGAGACGCCGTGGCGCTTGAAGGGCTCGAGCGCCATGAAGAGCTGCCCCGCGCGATTGGGCACGGAGAAAATGAGGCTCGTCTTGTCCGCGCCCGTAGGCGTGACGCCGGCGTGGGACGAGAGCACCAGAAACCGCGTGCGGTTTCGCGCGTCGTCCTGAATGCCCGGGGCGGCGACTTCCAGCCCGTAAAGCTGCGCCGCGCGCAGGGCGGCGATGCCCGCGAGCGTCCCGTCTTCCGCCGCAAGACGCGCGGCCTCCGCGTTGCTCGAGGCGGCCTTGAGCTTTGCGTGCGGCAGGTGCTGCGCAAGCCACGCGCGGCACTGCGCCAGCGCCTGCGGATGCGCGAGAACGCAGCGAATGTCTTCCAAGCGGCCCGAGCGGTTCATCAAGTTGTGATGAATGGGAATGCTCACTTCGCCCGCGACCGAGAGCGGCGTCGTGAAAAGCAGGTCCATCGTGCGCGTCACCATGCCCTGCGTGCTGTTTTCAATCGGCACCACGGCAAACTCGGTGCGGCCGGACTCCGCCGACTGGAAGGCTTCGTCCATCGTTGCCGTCGGCACCGCAGTCACATTGCTGCCGAACTGACGCAGCACCGCCATTTCCGTAAAAGTGCCCGCGGGTCCCAGGTAGGCCACGCTCGGCCGCGCCTCCAGGCTGCGGCAGGCGGAAATCACTTCAAGGTACAAGTGAGCGACGACGTCATCCGGAAGGCGGCCGTTCAGCGACCGGTTGGCGGCCACCGCCTTCTCGATCACCGCGCGCTCGCGCTCGGGCCGGTAGACGGGCGCGCCGCCCTTGGCGACGCCCACGGCATGCGCGAGCTCCGCGCGGCGCACGACGGCGGCGACGATCTCCGCGTCCACGGCGTCAATTTCCTGGCGCAGACGCTCGATCTCCGCCGTGTTCTCCTGCACTGGCTGCATTCCCCTCTCCTAGCCGTGACGGGCCGCAAAGACCTTCATGAAGTTCGCGAGCGTCACCGCCGCCTCCTTGGGGAGCGCGTTGTACATCGAGGCGCGGATGCCGCCCACCAGGCGATGCCCCTTCAAGTTCACGAGCCCCGCGTCCGCCGCCTCCTTCACAAAGAGGTCGGTGAGGGCGTCTTCGGCGAGCTGGAACACCACGTTCATGCGGCTGCGCGCCTCGGGCGCCACCTTGTTGATGTAAAAGCCCGCGCTCTTGTCGATCACATCGTAAATGAGCCCCGAGCGCTCGCGGGCGCGGCGGTCCATTTCGGGGATGCCGCCCTCCTTCTTGAGCCAGCGGGTGACAAGGCAGGCCATGTAGATTGAAAAGACGGGCGGCGTGTTGTAAAGCGACCCCGCCTTCGCGTGCACGGCGTAGTTGAGCATCGTGGGGCAGGTTTCGCCCGCCAATCCCAAGAGGCTCTTCTTCACGATCACCACCGTGAGGCCCGCGGGGCCGAAATTTTTCTGCGCGCCGGCAAAAACGAGCGAGTGGCGCTTGAAGTCAATGGGGCGCGAAAGGAAGTTGGAGCTCACGTCGGACGCGAGCGGCACGCAGTCCGGCGCAGACGGAACGTAGTTGAACTCCACGCCGTTCACCGTCTCGTTCTGGCAGTAGTAGAGGTAGGCCGCGTCATTGGGGACCTTGATGTCGTCCTGCGCGGGAACGCCCATGCCGTAGTCCGTCGAAATGGTGTCCACGTGGCAGAACTTGCTCGCCTCGACCGCAGCCTTCTTCGACCACACGCCGTTCACGATGTAAGTCGTTTCGGCCGCGGCGCCCAGAAGGTTCAGGGGCACCATCGCAAACTGCAAGTGGCCGCCCCCTTGCAAAAAGAGGATGTCATGCGTGTCGGGCACGGCGAGGAGCTCTCGCAGGTTCGCCCTCGCTTCTTCATGAATCGCGCCGTACGTAGCGCTGCGATGGCTCATCTCCAGGATAGAGAGGCCCTGGCCTTGAAAGTTGGTGAGGTTGGCCGCCGCCTCTTCCAGAACAGACAGCGGCATGACGGCGGGGCCGGCCGAAAAGTTGTACACGCGATTCATGTTTTGCATTCAGAAGGTCCGCCCGCAGGCGTCCTTCCGTCTCCCTCTTCTTGAAACACAGAGCCGCCGGCCGCGGGCGTCCCCCGAAAGAAACGCCTGCGCCGGCACAAGGTCTTCGCAGTTTAGCCCACGACGCAGGGCTTTTCGGCGACGCCTTCCGCGTGTCCCCGTCCGCTTGGGCAGTTGTCCCAAGCAACTGGCTTCGGTCATTTCCGCCGCAAGAACTACGCCGTTCGGCGCCGGTGGAAAATTTGCATTTCCCTTTCAATCGCGACAGACTCCGAAGAATCTGCGCCACGCGCAGCCTTTCACTATTACAAAAACCACCACCTCGCAGCTTATGTCGCAGTCCTCTGCTTCCTGGGGCTCCCGCCTCGGCTTCATTCTCGCGAGCGCCGGCTCAGCCGTCGGCCTCGGCGCCATCTGGAAATTCCCCTACATGTCGGGCGCCAACGGCGGCGCCGCCTTCATGCTCACCTACATCGTCTTCACGCTCACCTGCGGCCTGGCGATGCTGCTCTCCGAATACGTCGTGGGCCGCGCCGGTCGCGCGGGCGCCATCAAGTCGCTCACGAACGTCGCCGGGCGCGGCTGGGGCTTTTTCGGCGTCGTGGGCATGCTCACGGGCTTTCTCATCCTGTGCTTTTACTCCTGCGTGGGCGGCTGGTGCCTCAAGTACCTCGTGGACGCCATCCTGGGCTACGGCCTCACGTCGGACGCGTCGCTTTTGAACGCCAACTTCGGCGCCTTTGTGTCGAACGGCGCCGAGAGCTACGGCTATCAGCTCGTTTTCCTGCTTCTTAACATGATCATCGTGATCGCCGGCGTGAACAAAGGGCTTGAGCGCCTCTCCAAAATCCTGATGCCGACGCTCTTCGTGCTGATGCTCGTTCTCATCGTGCGCGGCCTGACGCTGCCGGGCGCCATGGCGGGGCTGGAGTACCTCTTCGTCCCCCGCTGGGAGACGATCTCCGCGCAGACGATCTTCAACGCCATGGGCTTTGCCTTCTTCTCGCTTTCCTTGGGCGCGGGCGTCATGGTGACCTACGCGGGCTACCTCTCGGAAAAATCCAACCTCCTCACGTCGACCGCGTGGGTGGCGGGGCTTTCCATCATGGCGGCCCTCCTGGGCGGCCTCATGGTGATGCCCACGGTCTTTGCGTTCGGACTGGACCCCAACGCCGGCCCCGGCCTCACCTTCGTCACGATGCCCGCCATCTTCTCGCAGCTGCCGGGCGGCCGCCTCTTTGCGGTGATCTTCTACGCCTGCCTCGTGTTCGCCGCCATCACGAGCTCGGTGTCGATGCTTGAAGCCGTCGTCGGCACGCTCACGCACACGACGAATCTTTCGCGCCGCTCGATCGCCGTCGGCGGCACGATCTGCGCCATGGTGATCGGCCTCTTCTGCTGCCTGAGCTACGGGATGCTCGCCGACTTCAAGATCATCGGCAAGACGGTCTTTGATCTGCTCGACTACCTCACGAGCAACATCGGCATGCCGCTCGCCGCCATGGGCTTCACGATCGTCGCGGGCTGGATCGCCTGGGAGAACACCCAGAAGCAGCTGCAGACCGCAAAGCCGCTCGCCGCGAGCGTTCTCAGCATCATCCGCCTCTTCATCGGCGTGCTTGCGCCGGTGATGATCGCCGCGGTGGTGGCAACCGGCATCTGATCCGCCGTCACGCCCTTTCCCCTGCGCCGGAGAGCCGCTCTCCGGCGCATTTTTCATGCTTCGCCGCGAAGCAGCGTCAGCGTTCGCCGGAACATGTCCCGCACCGGCTCGTTCGCAAGGGCGACCGTTCCTTCAGCCTCGTCAAACACGAGGTACCCGAGATGCACAAGCATCGTCAGCACGTCATCCGCCGTCTTCATGTCCGCCGCCCGGTGCGAAAACCGACGAACGTCCGCCGGCACGCGTTCTCCAGCCAGCAGCCGATCCACCGCCTCCGAGAGGCCGGGCATCTCAAGCGCCAGCCAGCGGCTGGGCGGGACGGCCGTCTGCACCCAGTAGTCTTCGAGCTTTCGCCGCCACAGCGCACGCGTCACGTCACAGGGATTCGCCAGCAGACAATCCTTGCTGCCATAGCCGGCGTACTTCTGCCACAGCGGTTCAAAATCGACGCCGTTCCGTTCGCACAGCGCCGCCGTCTCCGCCGCCTCAAAGCCGAAGCCTCGCGAGAGTTCACCTAGCGAGGTCATGCTGCTCACGGAAAAGCCCTCGATCAGCGGCCGGCCGTCTTCCTCCGGCATCGGATAGACACCCGTGAGCCAGGCGGCCTCCAGAAAGTCGTCTGAGGCCGCGGGCTCCAGCACCGAACGCAAAAACTGCCGATAGACCTTCCAGAGCGCCGCGTCGTCGGCCGCCTCCCGAAGCAAAATGTCCCAGCTGTCCACCAGAAGGATGAACTGGCGGCCGGTCGCCGAATGAATGGCGGCGAGCGCCTCCGCCACCGTGATCCCGGACCTCAGCGCCACCTGCGGAAATGCCTCTCGCAGCTCGCGCAGCGTCGAATCCGCCAGGTCCTGCAGAAAAGATGACGGCTGCCGCCGGCAGGCCGCGCTCGACCAGAAGAAGGTGACGTCCCACAAGAGAACGTCGTGCTGATGGAGGTGTCGCTGCAGGAGCGCGCGATCCACTTCCTCACGCGCCGCCATCAGCTTCAGCAGCGTCGCCTCAGCCGCCGTCGCGCCGCGCGACAAGCCGGCTGCCAAAAGCAGCACCGCGCTCGTCTTTCCAAAGCACCGCGGCCGCGTGACGCACCAGCGCTTGTCCTTCGCGCCAAGACGCCGGATGAACCAGCTCAACAAGTCGCTTTTGTCCACGAACACCTTCTCGTCGCGGCTCAACGCTTGAAAACCGCTCGCTTTCGGATTGACGATCATGCCGCTCATCCTCGCCTCCTTTCTGAAAATCTGATTCACAGTGAACGATGATAGTTCAGTTTGAATAACTTTCACAATTTTTCAGCCAAGCAAAATCCCCGCGCTCGTCCGTCTTCCGACAAACCGAGCCGCGGGGATTCTTCAGACAGCCGGCGTGCTACTCGTGCCGCACAGCTTCGATCGGATCCAGCCGCGCCGCATTGCGCGCCGGGAAGTACCCGAAGACAATGCCCGTCAGCGCCGCGAACCCGAAGGAGATCAGGTTGATGCCGGGGTCGAAGGTATAGGGCAGCGACATGCCGGCCGAGAATGCGAGCGAACTCACCACCGCAATCGCCATGCCGAGAAGCCCGCCCAGACACGCGAGCACCACCGCCTCGATCAAGAACTGCAGCAGCACCTCGCGCTCCGTGGCGCCGATCGCAAGGCGCACGCCGATTTCGCGCGTGCGCTCCGTGACGGACACGAGCATGATGTTCATGATGCCGATGCCGCCCACGAGAAGGCTCACCGCCGCCACAGCCCCCAAAAGCGCCGTCATGATCTGCGTGGTGGACGCCACTTTCTCCGCAATCTCCGCCGTGTCATGGATCATGAAGTTGTCCAAATCGGTCGCCGAGAGCGAGCGGCGCTCGCGCATCAGCTGGCGCAGGGACTCCTTGAGGCTCTCGCGGTCGCTGTCCTCGCTGATGCTCACGAGGAGCGTGGAAACGCGGTTGTTGCCCACCAGCCGGCGCGCAGCGGTATTGAAGGGAATGACGACGAGGTCATCCTTGTCGCCGCCCATCGCCGCGGACCCCTTTTCCTGCAGCACGCCCACGACGCGGCAGCTGAACTTCGCGACGCGCATCATCTGTCCGATGGGCGAGGCCGTCCCCCAGAGCTCGCTGCGAATGGTTTCGCCGATCACGCACACGGCCGACCCCGCCTTTTCCTCCGCCTCTTCAAAAAGGCGCCCCTCGGCGACTTCGCGATTGTCGATCGTGAAGTAGTCGTTGTAGGTGCCGATGACGCTCGTGGACCAGTTCTTTCCCTGAGCAATCACCGTCGTGGACTTGGAGACTTCCGGCACGACGCTCACGACGCCCGCGATCTGATCCTTGATGGCGTCGATGTCCGCCACCTTGAAAGAGGGCGCCCCCGCCGAGCCCCCGGGGCCCATGCGCTGGCCGGGGCGAAGCATCAGCTGGTTGCTGCCGAAGCTTTCAATCTCCTGCTTCACGGCGAGGGTGGCGCCGTTGCCGATCGTCACCATGGTGATGACCGCCGCGACGCCGATCACGATGCCCAGCACCGTCAGGAGGGATCGCATCGGATTGCGACAAATCTGGCGCACCGCCAGCAAAAAAGCATTGCCGAGCATCAGGACCTCCCGGGCTGCTGTTCATCGCGGGCGACGAGGCCGTCCAGAAAGTGAATGCACCGGCGTGCATACACCGCCATGTCAGGCTCGTGCGTCACGAGGACCACCGTAATGTTTTCACTCTGGTTGAGATCAGCAAGAAGCTCCATGATCTCAACGCTGCGCTTGCTGTCCAAGCTCCCCGTCGGTTCGTCAGCAAGGAGCAGAAGCGGATGCGTCACGATCGCGCGGGCGATGGCGACGCGCTGCTGCTGACCGCCCGACAATTCGCCCGGCGTGTGGTGCGCCCAAGGCAAAAGCCCCACGCGCTCCAAGGCCTGCATCGCCATCTCGTGGCGCTCCTTCGCGGGAACCCCGCGGTAGAGAAGCGGCAGCTCCACGTTTTCCGTAGCGGACGTGCGCGCGAGCAGGTTGAAGCCCTGAAACACGAAGCCCATGTGCTGGCGCCGCAAGAGCGCCCGCTCGTCGCGCGTCATCGTCTCCACGTGCACGCCCTTGAAGAGGTATTCGCCGCCCGTCGGGCGGTCCAAGGCGCCGATGATGTTCATCGTCGTGGACTTGCCGGAGCCCGAGGGCCCCATCACGGCGAGAAACTCGCCCTGATGCACTTCAAAGGAGACGCCCTTCAAGGCAAGGAACGCCGCCTCGCCTTCACCGTAGCGCTTCGTGATGTTCTTGAGTTCAATAAGAGGAGCATCCATGGCGGCTCTCCTTAGGAGCTCTTTGCAGCGCGCTGCTCAACAATGACCTTGTCGCTCTCGGTGAGGTTGTCCGACAGGATCTCCGTCTTCTTGCCGTCGGTGAGCCCCGTGCGCACGGTGAGCGCCTGCACCTGGTTGTTGCGCAGGACGTAGATCGTCTGCTCCTTCTCGGTCTGAGCCTGGGAGACGCTCTTCGCCTGCTTGTTGCTGTCGTGCTTCGGGGGCATCATGAAGGAAACGGACGACGAAGAGGACGAAGACTTCGCCGCCTTGGGCGTGAAGCGGAAGGCGGTGTTGGGCACCAGAAGCGCCTTCTCGCGCTTCGCGGTCTCGATCGTCGCCGTCGCCGTCATGCCGGGGCGAAGCAGCAGGTCCTTGTTGGGCACGTTGAGGTAGCCCGTGTAGGTGACGACGTTCGAAGACGTGGAGGTCGTCGCGCCGTAGGCCACCTTGTTCAAGGACGCGTCAAACGTGCGGTTCGGATAGGCCGCCACCGTGAAGTTGGAGTTCTGTCCGGGCTTCACTTCGCCCACGTCCGCTTCGTCGATGTCCACCTGCAGCTCCAGCTCCCGGAGGTCCGTCGCCACCGTCAAAAGCTCCACCGCCTGCAGGCTCGCCGCCACGGCGTAGCCGGGCTCCACCGAGCGCGCAAGCACCACGCCGTCCACGGGCGAGATGATGGAAGCTTTCGAAAGGTTCGTTTCCTGCGTTTCGAGCTGCGCCTGCGCGTCAGCGATCTTCGCCTTCGCCGTCGCCACAGCGGCCTCGGCCTTCAAGACCGTCGCGCGCTGCTCGTCCATTTCCGTGCGGGAGGGCAGCTTGCCGCCCGAGGACTTGTTGAGCTCCTCATAGCGCTTCATCTTGAGCTTCGCCTCCACCACGGCGGCGTTGGCTTCGCCGAGCCCCGCCTTGGCGCTCGCGAGCGTCGCCTTCGCCTGATTCACGGCGCTCGTCAATTTCGCCGTGTCAAGCTCGATCAGCACCTGCCCCGCCTTCACCGTGCTGTTCACATCGACGTTCACCTTGGCGACGATGCCGGACAACTCCGAGCCGATGCTCACGCTGCGCACGGGCTCCAGCGTCCCCGTCGCCGTCACGGTCACCGTAAGGTCGCCGCGCGCGGGCGCCTGCGTCACGTAAGAGGGCGCTGCGGCGCCGCCCGAATACATCCACCAGCCGCCCGCGGCAAGCGCCGCGGCGACAACGCACGCGCCCAGAACCAGGCGGCGCTTCAACTTGCCGCCGGGCGCTTCGCCAAGAAGCGCGGCCTTCGCCGCCGCCGGATCTTTCTGCTGAGTCTTGTTGGTATCGGTCATTTGCTTTTATTCCTTTCTTCGTGCGTTCGGTTCTTAGCGAGACTGGGCGTCGTCGAGCTTCTTCAGGACGTCCGCCTGCGCCTCCGTGGGGGTCCAGGCGCCCCCCAGGGCGCTGTAGAGCGTGACGAGCCCCGTCGCAAGGTCAGCGTCATTCGTGCAGGCGCTCTCGCGCGCCGTGAGAAGCGAGCGCTGGGTGTTCAAAACGTTCTGATAGTCCACGAGCCCCGAGCGGTAGGACTTCATCGTGAGGTCCGCCGCAGACTCCGCGGCTGCGAGCGCCGTCTTCAAGGGCGTCACGCGCGCCTGCGCCGTCTGAATCGTCGTGAGGGCGTTCTCCGTTTCTTCCAAGGACTTCAGCAGGGTGTTCAAGTAGCTGGCGCGCGCCTTGTCCAAAGTCGCCTGCGCCTGCTGCGTCGCCGTCACCTGCGTTCCCCAATTCAAGAGCGGCATGGAAAGCGCGCCCACCAGCGCCGCCACGCCCGTGCCGGAAGCGCCCAGCGTGCCGATCGTCGCCGCCTGCGTGCCGATGTTGCCCGTGAGCGTCAAGGACGGGAACCACTGGGTCTTCGCCTTGTAAACGCGCTCGCTTGCGGCCGCGACGGAAAGCTGCGCCGACCGAAGGTCGGGACGCTGCTTCAAGGTCTCCGCCGGCACCGCCACCGCGAGATTCAAGGGCGCCGCCGGGATGAGGCCGTCGTCCGTCACCTGGATGTCGGCGGCGTTCTGCACCGTGAGACGCGCCAGCGCGTTGCGGTACTGCGCGATGCTCTTTTCCGTGAGCGCCAGCGACGCCCGGGCGCCCTCGCGGTTGCTCACCGCCTGGTCCACTTCCGCCTGATCCACGAGGCCGGCGGCATAGCGCCACTGCGCTATCTCGCACGCCTCTTCGTAATTCTTGAGCGTCGCCTCGGCGATGCGGCGCTTCAAGAACGCGAGCTTCAGCGCCACGTAGTCCGACGCCGTCTCCGCCGCCGCCGCGTTCTTCACGTCTTCAAGCGTCAAGACGGAAGCCATCGCTTCGTAGCGAGCCGCGCGCCGTTCGGCGAGGTTGCCGCCCAAAAGGGAAATCGACCAGGAGCCCGACGCCTTCACGCTCCAGCTTTCTTCCGACCCCTGGTTTTCCTTGTGCGTCCGGGAGCCGTTCGCGCCCAGATCAAACGAGGGGAAGAGGTCCGCCGTCGCCTTGTCCGCCGAAGCGGCGGCATTCTTCAGATTGGCCAGCGCCGTTCTCACATCCGTGCTCTGCGCCGTCGCGCGGTCCACGAGGGCGGAAAGCTCGGCGTCATTCCACGCCTTCCACCAGTCGGCGCGGGTCGCGGCCGCGGCGCCCGACGCCAGGCTCGCGCCGGCGTCCGCGTTCCAGGCGGCGCCCACCACGGCGGCGTCTTCCTGCGTGAGGAGCTCCGTTGAGGCGCATCCGGAAAGAAGGAGCGCCGCCGCCACAAAAAAAGCCAGAGGCTTGGCTCGATTCATCATCATTTGTCTTCTCTTCAAGCTGGAAAAAGCGGCTCCGTCCGCCTTTTCATCGTCACGGCGAATTTTCCCCCCGAGAAACGTTAAATAGTCGGCGTGAAACGTAAAGTTGAGCAAAGACGGACCGTCTCGCGACCGATCTTTCGTCGCAAACCCAACGCCCGCGTTGTTTGAGAAAAATCAAGAAACGCCGGCCGGCGTCAATTCCTTTACAATTGTTAAGCCGTTTGTTTATTCAATCGATTGAAGCAATTCTCGCTAAGTCCGGCCGCGTCCGAACGATTTTTCGAAGGCGATTTCATGTACACCCGTCCTGCAAAAATTCTCATCATTGACGACGACGTCGAACTTGTGACGCTGCTCGTGGACTACCTCACGCTCGAAGGCTTTGAAGTGACCCCCGCGCACGACGGTCCGACGGGGCTCTCGATTCTCTCTCAGAACAACTTCGACCTCGTCGTTCTCGACGTGATGATGCCCGGCATGACCGGGACGCAGGTGCTCATGCGCATCCGCGAAACGAGCCACACGCCGGTGCTGATGCTCACCGCCCGCGGCGATCCCGTGGACCGCATCCTGGGACTGGAGCTGGGCGCCGACGACTATGTTCCGAAGCCCTGCCCCCCGCGCGAACTCGTCGCTCGCATGCGCGCCATCCTGCGCCGCAGCAAGAGCACCGAATTCAGCCACGGGCCGCTCGTCGCGGGCGCGCTTTCGATCGACATGACGCAGCGCGTCGTGACCTTGAACGGCACGCCCGTGTCGCTTACGGGGACCGAGCTGTCGCTTCTTGAAATGCTCGCGCGCCAGGCGGGGCAGCCCGTCTCCAAAGCGGACATCTATCCCCATGTGCTGGGCCGCCCCATGGGCCGGTACGATCGCGCGATCGACGTGCACATCAGCTCCGTGCGGCACAAGCTTGCGGAAATCAATCCCGACGCCGTCTCGATTGAAAGCATCCGCGGCGTGGGCTACCAGCTCGTCGTGCACACGCCCTCGGCCTGATTCCCTTTTTGCGAGGCGCCCCATGCCGCTCATCCGCCGCACGCCGCTCTCCTTTCTGCGCCAGGGCGGCACGTTCCTGCAGCTTTTCGTGGGCCTTTGGATCGCGCTCGCGGCGATCGGCCTTCTCGTCTGGTTCGCGAGCAAAAGCTACCAGCAGATGCCCGACCACTTCGGCGACATTGAAGGCGGTCCCGGCACGCAGCGCGCCGTGCACACCGCCGTCGCCATCTGGCGCTGGAGCGGCGATGCGGCGCTCGTGCGCTGGCTCAACGACCCCGAATCAAACCAGCGCCCCGAAGTCTTCGTCGTGGACGCCGAGGGCCGCGAGGTGAGCGGCCGCCAGGTGCCCGACAAGGCCCGGCAGACTCTTGCTGACCATCCGAACCATCGCTGGGTGCGCCGCCCGTGTCCGGACAGCGCCGGCTGCCGCGACCTTCGCTTTTTCGCCGTGCGCACGGACCTGCCGCCCCGCAACCTCTTCTCCGCCTTCTGGCACACGCCGATCTGGATGCACCTTCTATTTGCCATCCTGGCGACGAGTCTTGCGGCGGGGCTTCTCGCCTGGAACTTCTCGCGCCCCATCAAGAAGCTTGACTGGGCCATGCGCCGCGCGGCCGAAGGCGACCTCGCCGTGCGCATCGCGCCCGCCGTGGGGCATCGCTACGATGAAATCGGCGAACTCGCCCAGCGCTACGACGCCATGGCCGAAAAGATCACGGGGCTGCTTGCGCGGCAAAAGCGACTCTTTCATGACGTGAGCCACGAGCTGAGAAGCCCGCTCGCGCGCATGGAGGTGGCGATCGCGCTCGCCGCCAAGAATCCGGAGCGCTCGGAGGAGCTCTTAAAGCGCATTGAAAAAGACGTGCACACCCTTGACGCCCTGGTGGACGAACTCCTCACCTACGCGCGCTTGGACGACAACGCTCCCATGAATTTCGAAGACACGGACGCCGTGCTTCTTTTGGAAGACATCGTGGACAACGTGCGCTTTGAAGGAAGCGCCAAGAAAATCCGCGTGACGCTCGCCTCGCCCGCCCACTCCGTGGTGCGGCTGCACACGGACAGCTTCGCGCGCGCCGTCGAGAACATTCTCCGAAACGCCCTGCGCTACACCCCCGAAGGGGGCGTTGTCGCCGTGGAAGCACAGACCACGCCGGACGCCTTTACAATTTCCGTCACGGATCAGGGACCGGGCATGAATCCGGAGGAGCTTGAAAAGCTCTTTCTCCCCTTTGTGCGCGGGAGCGCCGAAGCCACCGGCACCGGGTTCGGCCTGGGGCTAGCCATCGCCAAGCGCGCCGTGGAGCGCCACGGCGGCACGCTCACGGCCGAAAACGTCACGCCGCACGGCCTCAAGATGACGATCCGTCTGCCCATTTCTCGGTGAGGCCCGCGCCTTGCCGCTCACTTCACTTTTTGGACGCCACTCATGGAAAAAGCCGAACTCAAAGCCCGCGAAGAAGAACTCGTCGGCCTCGTGACCTCCTTCTGCAAGGAGCACCTCAACGAATCCTATGCCGACGCCTGCGAGCGCATGGTGCGAAAGCTCGGGCGCAAGCGCAGCAATCCGCTCGCCCGCGGCAAGCTCAACATCTGGGCCGCCACCATCGTCTACACCGTCGGCGTCACGAGCTTCCTCTTTGACAAGAGCCAGACGCCGTACCTGCCGGCGGAAACGATTCGCCACCATTTCGGCGACGTGCCCCAGGCGACGATCACGAGCAAAGGCAAGCAGATCCGCGACATGCTGCGCATGCAGCGCTACTGGGATCCGGAATTCAGCGCCGGGAGCTCCAAGCCGCCCCAGTTCATGACCAACAACCTCGGCTTCATCATGATTCACCGGATGTAGCCGACGCACTGCTTCAAAACGCCATGGGCACGGAATCACTCCCGTGCCCATGCTGTTTTTATGAGGCGAATGCCGCTTCAGGAATTGAGGAGCGCCACCACTTCCCCGTGAATCGTCCCCGCCGTGCAGACGGCGTTGATTTCCTTCAGGGGATTGCCGCCCGTCATCGACGTGATCGTGCCGCCCGCGCCTTCCACCACAGGGAGGAGCGCCGCCACGTCCCAGTAGCAGAGCTCGGGGTCGATCATGATGTCGGCGCCGCCCGTCGCCACCGCGAAGTACCCGAAGCAGTCGCCCATCGTGCGGTACATCTTCACGCGGTCAATGAGCGTCTGAATGCGCGGCGTCCCGTGCTGCTCAGGCGTCGTCCAGTGGCTCGTCGCCAGAAGCGTCGCCTTTGACAAATCCGCGCAGGGCCGCACGTGAAGCGGCCGGTCAATCACCACGCCGCGGTTTTCCAAATGCATCATCGTGCCGTCAAGGCACCCCACCGTGCGCACGTTCGCCGCCGCATGGCTGATGCTCGACAAAATCGGCCGAAAGCCCGCGCCGCTGTCGCGCTCCAGGGCAATCAGCGTCCCGAAGAGAAAGGAATTCGTGATGAAGCTCTTCGTGCCGTCGATGGGATCCAGAATCCAGCGATAGCGCACGCCGCTCTCATTCGCGCGCCCCTCCTTCTCGCCCCACTCTTCGCCAAAGACGCCGTGCGCAGGAAACTCGGCCTCAATGAGGCGGCGCATCTTCTCTTCGGCCATCTTGTCAGCCTGCGTCACGGGCGTCCCGTTCGCCTTGTCCTCCACGGCGATCCCCGTGAGAAAACGCGGCACGATGACGTCAAAGGCCGTGTCGATCAAGCGGTTCAAAAACGGAACGAACCGGGCCTTTTCTTCCGGCGTGATCGGCGCCGTATAGGTTTCACGCATCTCGAACTCCCGAGAAATGTCTGTCGTGCGGCCATTGTACGGCGCCGTCCGCCTGATTTTTGCCTGGCGGAACACCGCCAAGCCTCTCTTCGCCCGTCGGCCCTCACCGCGGCGTACGACACAATTCTTTTATTTTTCAAAGACTTTCAAAATCCGTCGCACGCAGACCTCGAAAAATCAGCGCCGGCGCTTTCTTTTTCATCCCCATCAGCGCACAATTAGGACACTATCGTTTCTTCTTAGGGAGATTGCTTTATGTCCGGCTATTCCACAGAGAATCTGAGAACCATCGCCTTCGTCGGCCACGGCGCCGTCGGCAAGACGAGCCTCATCGAGGCGATGCTCGTGCGCTGCGGCGCGCTGAGCGAAGCCGGCAGCATTGAAAAGGGAACGACCGTCTGCGACAACGATCCGCAGGAAAAAGCCGTCGGCCATTCGCTCCGAACTGCCGTCGTCCACGTGGACACCGCCTTCCCGGAGCTCCCGCCCGTCCGCATTCACGTGATCGACACCCCGGGGTACCCCGACTACGCCGGCCAGGCCCTCTCCGCCCTTGACGCCGTAAAGAACGTGGCGGTCGTCGTGGACGCCGTGAAGGGAGTCGAGCTCATGACCCGCCGCATGATGCAGTGGGCTGAAGAGCGCAACCTCTGCCGCATGATCGTCATCAACAAGATCGACGCCCCAGGCGTGGACCTGAAGCGCCTTTTGGGCGAATTGCGCGACGCCTTCGGCGACGGCGTTCTTCCCATCAACCTCCCCACGAAGGGCTGCACGCACGTGATCGACTGCTTCGCGCATGACGAGGGGGAATCCGACATCATGACCGTGCCCGACGTGCACCGCGCCTTCATCGAGCGCGTGGTGGAAGTGGACGACGAGGCGATGGAGCGCTACCTCGAAGCCGGATCCGCCGATCCCTCCACCCTGCACGCCCCGATCACGAAGGCGCTGCGCGAAGGACACATCATTCCGGTGTGCTTCACGAGCGCCAAGAAGATGATCGGCCTGCGCGACTTCATGAAGGTCATCATCCGCCACATGCCCGCGCAGACGGAGGCAAACACCGCGCCGTTCGTGAACGCCAAAGGAGAGCGCGTCGTCGTGTCGCCCGAATCCCGCGAGCCCGTCATCGCCCGCGTCTTCAAGGTGGTGAGCGATCCCTTCGTCGGCAAGATCGGCGTCTTCCGCGTGCACCGCGGCACGATCAAGCCGGGGATGGAGCTTTACGCCGGGGACGCGAAGAAGTCCTTCAAAGTGGTCCGCCCCCTCATCCTGCAGGGCAAGAACACCATGGAAGCCGACGAGCTGCGTCCGGGCGACATCGGCGCCCTCACGAAGGTGGACGAACTCAACTACGGCACGGTGCTTCACTCCGATCCCGCCGACGCGGGCGTTCATCTGCCGCGACCGCCCTATCCGCGCCCCATGTTCGGCCTTGCGATCGAGCCCGCGCGCCGCGGCGACGAAAGCCGCATGGGCGAAGTGCTCCAGAAGATGCTCGCCGAAGATCCGACGCTCGCCGTTGACCACGATTCGGTTTTGAACGAAACCGTGCTGCGCGGCCTCACCGAAATGCACGTCCGCACGGTGTTGGAACGCATGAAGGATCAGTTCAAGCTCGAAGTGACGACAAGCAATCCGTCCGTGCCCTATCGCGAAACGATCGGCTGCGAAGCCGAAGGCCACGCCCGCCACAAGAAGCAGACGGGCGGCGCCGGCCAGTTCGGCGAAGTGTTCCTCAAGGTGGAGCCGCTGCCGCGCGGCGCGGGCTTTGAGTTCGTGGACAAGGTGAAGGGCGGCGTCATTCCCTTCAACCTCATCCCCGCCGTGGAAAAGGGCGTTCGGGAAGTGCTCGCCACCGGGTACCTCGCCGGCTACCCGATCGAAGACATCCGCGTCACGGTCTATGACGGCAAGTCGCATCCCGTGGACAGCAAGGAAGTGGCCTTCGTCGCCGCCGGCCGCAAGGCGATGCTTGACGCCCTCGCCAAGGCGCATCCGCTCGTTCTTGAACCCATCGTGAGAATCACGGTGGCGTCGCCCGACGATGCCATGGGCGCCGTGACGGGCGACATCGCCGCCCGCCGCGGCCAGGTGCAGGGCACCGACAACCTCACGGCCGGCATGACGGAGATCGAAGCGCTCGTGCCGCTCGCGGAGCTCACGGGCTACGCCGCCCGATTGCACGCCCTCACGCAGGGCGCCGGCTCCTTCACGATGGAGCCCACGGACTACCGTCCGGCACCCGCCGCGAAGGCGCAGGAGCTCGCCGCCCGCTTTGAACGGAAGGAAGAGGACGACTGAGTCTCGCATCCGGAGAGGCGGCCGCCTCTCCGGCATCCAATGCTTTCGGCTGAAAAGGCCTCGCCAGCGTTGTTCGGCGGGGCTTTTTCGCAGGTGTTCATCATGTTGAACAGTTTTGGCGTTTTCGCCAAGACTGTTTAGCATGAGTGGTCAGTCCCGCACTTCGTTCAACCGCTTTGCCATGCCAACGTTTGCCGACT
The DNA here is from genome assembly GCA_963652545.1 of Hallella faecis. GTDB lineage: Bacteria > Pseudomonadota > Gammaproteobacteria > Burkholderiales > Burkholderiaceae_F > Duodenibacillus. The sequence continues at coordinate 18,598 of CAVJUB010000039.1, forward strand.
TTCCTCGCCCGAAGAGCCTTGAAAAGCTCCTCACCCTCCCAGACGATCCGTCCGTGAAGATTCTCACCGGACCGCGTCGCAGCGGAAAGTCGCAGCTGCTTCGCTGCTGTCAAGCAATGCTCCTCGAAGCGGGCGTGGCGCCGGAACAAATCGTCGCCTTCAACCTCGAGGATCCGCGGCTTTCAGCGCTCACCGAGCCGGAAGCGCTCGTCCGCGCGGTGCGAGTGAAGCTGAAGCCCGGCCGCCTCAGCTACGTTTTTCTGGATGAAGTTCAGGAATGCCGGCCCTTCGAGAAGGCAGTGCAGGATCTGGCGCAGCAGGAGAACGTCCGTCTCTGCCTCACGAGCTCCCACGCCTGCATTCTCTCCTGCGACTTCACGACCGGCCTTTCCCGGCGCATCGAGACCATCGAGCTGCTGCCGCTCTCTTTTGCTGAATTCCGCCGCGCCGTCGCCTCGGACGGCCTGTCGCCCGCAGATGACTTTCGCCGCTACCTTGAAGTCGGCGGCTTCCCGGAGCTCGTCACCTGGCGCGACGATCCGCTCGTCGTCAACACCGGCTGTTCATCCCTCGTCGCCACCGTCATCGAAAAGGACATCCTGCCGTTCCATCCTCTCCGCAACGCCCTGCAGCTGCAGCACGTCATTCAGGTCGTGGCCGCCGCGATCGGCGCCCCCGTCTCCGCCCGCGAAATCGTCCGGACGCTCAAAAGCCGCC
>CAVJUB010000040.1:0-19230 GCA_963652545.1 Hallella faecis
AACTCTGGACCGACGGATTAAGAGTCCGCTGCTCTACCAACTGAGCTACGCTCCCGACTCTCTCGCGGAACCGCTGAAGCAGTCCGTCAAGCGAGGATGCGAATTAAATACTTCTTTTTTGGGGCTGTCAAGAATTCTTGGCGTGAAAATTCAAGCCGTCGTATTGATTTATTGATTTTGAATAAAATATTTTCGTGTTGAGGCGAAACCTGGAGCGTGAAAACAGTTGCGGAAAAGCGGGGCGACGTTGGGCAAAGGTCGATCGGCGAATGAGTTTGGGAGTGATGAGGCATTGGGGCGCGGCTGTTCGCCAGAGTGCCAGAATGGCTGAATTCGGTGCGAGCGGCGGGTAGAGACAATGGGAGATTGGTTGTGGCGAGCATCTGGTGAAGCAATTGGCGGCCGGAACGCGGATTGAGGCTGGGCTGTGAAATGAACCGGGAGGAGCCAGGAGAGGTTGCTGATGAGGAATTCGCAGGTGAACAAGCCCACCGACACTCGCTGCGGCGGGCGCCGTTGGCGGAATTGACTGGCGTGGTGCCATGACGGAGGACGGACGAAAATTATTTTCGTCTGCAAATCAACGAAAACTCGCGAAACAAGACAAATCGAAGGCTATTTGCCTTGTCAAAAGGCGTTTTCCATGTAGAATGCGTCTCCGCGCTGAAGGACACAGCTCCTTTCTGCGGCACCTGATGAAAATCAGGGGTTGCAAAAAAGAAAAAGCTTCTGTAGAATTCGCGCTTCTCTGAAAAGAGAAATGGTTCGGTTGAAAGATCGGTCCGACGGAGTGGTAGTTCAGTTGGTTAGAATATCGGCCTGTCACGTCGAGGGTCGCGGGTTCGAGTCCCGTCCACTCCGCCAACAACTTTAAAAAGTCTGGATCGAAAATTCGAAGAGCCCTCAGAAGTACGGAGTGGTAGTTCAGTTGGTTAGAATATCGGCCTGTCACGTCGAGGGTCGCGGGTTCGAGTCCCGTCCACTCCGCCAACAACTTTAAAAAGTCTGGATCGAAAATTCGAAGAGCCCTCAGAAGTACGGAGTGGTAGTTCAGTTGGTTAGAATATCGGCCTGTCACGTCGAGGGTCGCGGGTTCGAGTCCCGTCCACTCCGCCAGAGATACGAAGCCTTGGGATGCCTTAGCGGTTCCCAAGGCTTTTTTCTTGGCTGTGAATTTTGCAGGCGGCCGGCTCAGCCCGGCCGCCTGGCGTTTGAAGGCTCGTCTGTCAGCGCCGCGGCGGCGCGAGCGTAAGCAGGCAGACGTTGGCAAGCACCATCGCCACGCCGGCGCATTGCCAGGGGCCGAATCGGTCGCCCAGAAACAGAATCGAAAAGAGAAAGGCGGAAAGCGGTTCGGCGCAGTTGAGGAGCCCCATCACGACCGGGCTCATGTATTTCAGTCCGCTCATGTAGCAGTAGAAGGCGACGACGGTTCCGAAGACGACGATGAAAGCAAAGCTGGCGGCGACGGGAACCGTCCAGTGAATGTCCAGCGACCATGGATGGCAGAAGACGGAGGCGATGAGTCCTCCCGTGAGGATGCTCCAGGCGGTGACGGGAATGACGCCGACGCGGCGGATGACGGACGCCGGCTGAATGAGGTAGGCCGTGGAAAAGAGCGCGGCGACGAGCCCCCAGCCGATTGCAAGCGGCGAGAACTTCAATTGTCCGAAGTCGCCGTCCGTGACGATGAGCGCCACGCCGGCGGAGGCGAGCACGAAGCAGATCATTTCGACGGGCGACACCAGACGCCGGTGCCTCACGGCGTTCCAGACGGCGGCGAGCAGCGGCACGAGCGTGAGCAGCACGGCGCCGGTGCCGGCGTTGGAGTAGTAGATCGACTGAAAGAAGCCGTAGTGTCCGCCGAAGACGAGAACGCCGCTCACGACGATCTCGGCGACGGTCCGCGGGTCGCGAAAGACGCCCCAGACCGCCCGCGGCATGAAGCAGGTGGCGGCCGCGACAAAGAGGAGGCCGGCGGCGAGCTGTCGCATCGTCACGAGGCCGAGCGCCGTGAAGCCGCTCGGAACGGAGAATACGTATTGCACGACGGCGCCCATGGCGCCCCAGAGGACGCTGGCGCCGACCACGAGAAGAAAACCTTTCAGAAAGGAGCGGGACATGGCGGCTTCGGGAAAAAGCAGGGCGCCTGGAAGGCGCCGGAACGCCGCGATTTTAAGCGCCGCAGCGCGCTTTTCCCTGTATCATTCGGGCCCGTGATTTTTCATGATTTTTCTGAGAATTCCGATTTTTGAAGCTCGTCGGAGGACGTGAAGCTCTCCGCTGAATTCAAAACAAAATCCTCTCAGCTTTCTTTTTTCCGCCCTAAAGGATCGGCAATGCTTCTTGAGCTTTTCCGCAATCACAAGCGCTGGCTGATGTTTATCGCCATGATTCTCGTCATCCCGAGCTTTGTGGTGACCGGCATTTATTCCTACAACCGCATGATGAGCGACGACGGCGCCATCGCCAAGGTGGACGACGTGTCCGTGACGCCGCAGCAGTTTGACGAAGTCAAGCGCCGCCAGCTCGACACCCTGCGCCAGCGCTTGGGCGACAGCTTCAAGAGCTCCATGCTTGAAAGCGCCGAAGCCCGCCATGCGGTGCTGATGAGCCTTTTGAACGAACGCGCTTTGTCGGGCGAAATCACGAAGGAGAACGTGATCGTTCCCGAGCAGACGGCGATCGAAGTGATCAAGACCTATCCGGCCTTCCAGGACAACGGCAAGTTCTCTGCGGAGATGTATTCGAACTACCTCGCGAGCACCGGCTACTCGGATCAGTACTTCGTGGAGCGCGTGCGCCAGGACGTGTCCCGCCAGCTTCTGACCGGCGGCCTGCTGCGCACGGCGGGCGTGCCGCAGAGCGTTTTGAAGAAGACGGCGGAGCTTCTCACCGAGAAGCGCACGATTCAGACGACGACCTTGAAGGCGGATGACTTCAAGGCGGGCGTCACGGCGGCCGACGCGGAGATCGAGGCCTACTGGAAGGCGCATCAGGCGGAGTTTTCGCTCCCCGATGAAGCCGACGTGCAGTACGCCGTCTTTTCGCCCGAGCTCTTCAAGAACGTGCAGCCGAGCGAAGAGGACGTGAAGACCTTCTACGAGCAGAACCGCAATCGCTTCAACGCCCCGGAGGAGCGCCGCGCCTCGCATATTCTCATTGATTTCAAGGACGGCAAGGAAGCCGCCAGGAAGGAAGCGGAGAAGGTGCTCGCGGAAGTGAAGGCGGACCCCGCGAAGTTTGCGGAGCTCGCGAAGAAGTATTCCGCTGACACGCTTTCCGCCCGCGAAGGGGGCGACCTCGGCTGGTTCGGCAAGGGCATGATGGTGCAGCCTTTTGAAGAGGCGGTCTTCGGCGCCGCGGAAAACGCGATCGTGGGGCCTGTTGAAACGGACTTCGGCTACCACATCATCACGGTGACGGGCATCAAGGGCCAGCACGTGAAGCCTCTGGACGAAGTTCGCGGCGAGATTGTGAAGCTCTATCAGGACCAGCACTCGCAGGAGATGTTCGGGAAGGAGGCGGAAACCTTCACGAACATGGTCTATGAGCAGAGCGACTCCCTGCAGGCCGTGGCGGACCGCTTCGGCATCGAACTGAAGACCGTGGCGAACGTGACGCCGGACGCCGCGCCCGCTGAAGTGAAGAAGCTCTTCAACGAGCATGTGCTCGAAGCTGTCTTCAGCGATGAAGTGCTTCGCGAGAAGCGCAACTCGCAGGCGATTGAAGTGGGCGGCAACGAGCTCATCGCGCTGCGCGTGACGAGCTACCGTCCGGCCCATGTGGAAAGCCTGGCGGACGCGACGGACCGCATCAAGGCGAAGCTCATTGAAGCGAAGGCCCTGGAAAAGGCGAAGGCCGAGGGCGAGAAGCTCATCAAGGCGCTGGAAGCGGGCGAAGCCGTGACGGCGGAATTCACGGCTGAGGAGACCGTGGGCCGCACGCAGCTCGCCGGCCATGACGCCGGGTTTGTGAACGACGTGATGCGCGCTCCCGCGGCGAAGCTCCCGGCGTATGCGGGCTTTGCGGACGGCGAGAACTACGTGGTCGCCCGCATCGTGAAGACGGAGAAGCCCGAAGTGCCGCAGGCGCAGCTTGATGCGCTCGCGCAGGAGCTCGCCACGATGACGTCTCGCGCGGACGAGGCGTCCTACTTCGGCGCGCTGCGCGCGAAGCATGACGCGAAGATCCTCAACAAGAACTACCTGCCCACGGCGGACGACAAGCTGCCCAATCAGGAATAGCGGCTTTTCGCCGCGCATGAAAAACGCGCCGGCCTCCTTCGCGAGGCGCGGCGCGTTTTTCATGGCGGGAGGGCTTATCGACGGCGCTTGAGCCAGTCCGCCGGAATCTGCGCGAGAACGATGGCGACCGCCATGACGGTGCAGCCCAGGATCTCCCGCTCGGAAAGAACCTGTCCCAGGATGAGCCAGCCCGCAAGCGCGCCGAAGACGCTTTCAAGACTCATGATGAGGCTCGCGATGACGGGGTTCATGCCCTTTTGCGCCACGATCTGCAGGGTGTAGGCGACGCCGTTGCTGAGGATGCCGGAGTAGAGGAGGCAGCCCGCGGCGGCGATGAGATCGGTCAGAGACGGCGGATCAAAGAACGCCATGAAGACGCCGCCCAGCACGCTGCCCGTGAGAAACTGCACGCAGCTCATGCGCACGTTGTCCGCGAGGGGCGCGAAGTGGTCGATCACGAGAATGTGAAAGGAGAAGGAGACGGCGCAGGCGACAAGGAGCGCGTCGCCTGTGGAGAGCGTGAAGCCGCCTTCTTTGACGGAGAGAAGCCACAGGCCCGCCACCGCGAGCGCCACGGCGATCCAGAGCGTGATCGAGCTGCCGCGGCCCCGCAGGGCGCCGATCACGGGAACGACCACGATGTAGAGCCCCGTGATGAAGGCGGCCTTGCCCACGTCCGAATAAAGCAGCCCGAACTGCTGCAGCGATTCAGAGAGAAAGAGCATCGTCCCGCAGGCGACGCCTCCCGTCCACACGGTCTTTGTGCGCCAGGGACTGGGCGCTCCCGCTTCGCGCTTCACGCCGCGAAGACGATCGAGAAGCGGCATCAGGAGCACCAGAAAGGCGCAGCCCACGGCGCTGCGGCCCCAGGTGTAGGCAAAGGGCGAGATGTGCTCCATGCCGAGCGCCTGGGCGACGAAGCCCGTGCCCCAGATGGCGGCGGTGAGAAGAAGCAGAAAGCTGTGTTTGAGCTGCAGCGACATGGCGGGCTCGGAAAAAAGGAAAAAGAAAAGGCAGAGGAGCGAGTCACTCTGCCTTGGGACGTAATGTCAAAGCGCGCTTAGAGCGGATCGCCCGAGCGAAGAAGCAGGCGCGCGATTTCCGCGGCGTTGTGCAAGTCGAGCTTGCGGTAGGCGGAGCCGCGGTGCACCTGCACCGTCTTTTCGCTGATGCCGAGGTTTTCGGCGACCTGCTTGTTGCTCATGCCCTGCGCCACCATGCGGATCACTTCGCGCTCGCGCTGCGTGAGCTGCTCCAAGGACTTGCGGAAGTCCGAGAGCTCCATCTCGGTGCGGCGGTGGTTGAGGTTCTTCATCACGGCGTTGCCGATTGCGGTGAGAAGGCGCTGATCGTCCACGGGCTTCTGCAGGAAGTCCACGGCGCCCTGCTTCAAGGTGCGCACGGCCATGTCGATGTCGCCGTGGCCGGAAATGAAGATGATGGGAAGGTCGATGCCGAGCTCCTGCATCTTGTCCTGCAGTTCCAGGCCGCTCATGCGCGGCATGCGAACGTCCAGAACGAGGCAGCCCGGACGCTGCACGTCGTTGCTTGCGATGAAGTCCAGCGCGTCGGAGTAGGTCACCACATCCCAGCCTTCGCCTTCAATCAGAAAGGCCCAGGAGCGGCGCATGGCGTCGTCGTCATCAATCACACGAACCAAAGGCTTTAGGGATTCCAAAATCGTTCTCCTGAAAGGTGCTGAGGCCGGCGGCGTTTGCTCTGCCGGCGCAGAATCTGTCGTTATTTTGCCCGAAAAAGCGGGCGTTGTCCGCGTCTGAAGCAAAAAACGCGCCCGAAGCGAGGCCGCCGGGCGCGTATTTCTGCTTAGTGAGCCTTCGCTTCAGCGACCGACTTCGCGATGACCGCGGCGGCGTCCGCAAGCTGGAGCATCTGCTTTTCGTCCATCTTGTCGCGCGCCACGTACTCGACTTCGCCCGACTTCAGGCCGCGCTCGCCCACGACGAGGCGGTGCGGGACGCCGATCAGCTCCCAGTCCGCGAACATCACGCCCGCGCGGATGTCGCGATCATCGAGGATGACGTCAACGCCCGCGGCGGTGAGCTCTTCGTAGAGCTTGTCGGCGGCTTCGCGCACGGCTTCGCTCTTTTTGTAGTTCATCGGGCAGATGACGGCTTCAAAGGGCGCGAGCGGCACGGGCCAGATGATGCCCTTGTCGTCGTGGCGCTGCTCGATCGCGGCGCCGATGACGCGCGTGACGCCGATGCCGTAGCAGCCCATTTCAAGCGGCTGCGGCTTGCCGTTTTCATCGAGGAACGTGGCGTTCATCGCCTGAGAGTACTTGGTGCCGAGGTAGAAGACGTGGCCCACTTCGATGCCGCGCTGCAGGCGCAGCTTTCCCTTGCCGCAGGGGCTCGCGTCGCCTTCGACGACGTTGCGAAGGTCTTCCGCCTTGGGCTCCGGCAGGTCGCGCCCGAAGTTGACGCCCGTGTAGTGGTAGCCCGTTTCGTTCGCGCCGCAGCAGAAGTCGCTCATGTTGGCAACCGTGAGGTCGGCATAGACCACGACGTCGTCGGAAACGCCGACGGGGCCGAGCGACCCCGGCGTCGCGCCCGCGAAGTGGGCGGCGATCTCTTCTTCGGTCGCCATGCGGAAGCCTTCCTTCAGTTCGGGGAGCTTGCCGGCCTTCACTTCGTTCAGTTCATGATCGGCGCGCAGCAGCACGAGCACGATTTGCGCGGGGAGCGCATTGCCCTTTTCGTCCGTGCGGTCCGCGGCGAGCACGACGGACTTCACGCAGCGCAGAAGGTCGATGCCGAGGAAGGGCGCGACGTCTTCGCATTTTTCCTTCCCGGGCGTCGCCATTTTCGTCATCGCTTCCTTGGCTTCGGCGCGGGCGGCGATGAGGGAGGGGGCCACCGCGAGCTCGATGTTGGCGGCGTAGTCGCTTTCAGGGCAGTAGGCGATGACGTCTTCGCCCACGTCGGCGATCACCTGGAATTCGTTCGAGCGGGAGCCGCCGATCGAGCCCGTGTCGGCGCGCACCGGACGGAACACGAGCCCCATGCGAGTGAAGATGCGCTTGTAGGCTTCGAACATGATTTCGTAGCTCTTGCCCGCGTCTTCGGGGCTCTTGTCAAAGGAGTAGCCGTCCTTCATCACGAATTCTCGAGAGCGCATGACGCCGAAGCGAGGACGGCGCTCGTCGCGGAACTTCGTGCGGATCTGGAAGAAGTTCACGGGCATCTGGCGCCAGCTCGTGATTTCGCTGCGGCCGATGGCGGTGATCACCTCTTCGCTCGTGGGCTGGATCACGAAGTCGCGGTCGTGGCGGTCCTTGAAGCGCAAGAGCTCGGGGCCGTACTTGTTCCAGCGGCCCGACTCCATCCAGAGCTCCGCCGGCTGCACGATCGGCATGGAGAGCTCGATCGCGCCCGCGCGCACCATTTCTTCTCGAATGATGGCTTCGACTTTGGAGAGCACCTTGAGGCCCATCGGCATGATGGTGTAGACGCCCGCGGCAATCTTCTTGATGAGACCGGCGCGAACCGAGTATTCCTGACTCGGAATCTCAGCGTCGGCAGGGGCTTCTTTGAGGGTCGAAATGAAAAAACGGCTCGCACGCATGGCTTAGGCTGGCCTTTAAAAGAAAAACGGAAAAAGCGGCCGTTTCCATGATGAAACGGGCCGCCGGAGAAAAAAGGTGCGTTATTTTATCAGAGGGGGGCCGCGGTGATGAAGATGCGGCGCTGGCCCTGCGGGCCGCGCAGCGCGAGGTGATTCGCCTCGTCGTGCTTCACGGCGCTCTCGGGCACCGCCTCCTGCGGCGCCTGCCCCGTGCGGGTGCGGTAGTGGCGCGAGGAGCCCATCATGTTCCAGCCCACGCGCCGGCCGCGGCTCGCGATGCGCTTTTCAAGACAGTCCGCGCACTGCGTGGGCTCGTCGTTCAAGCAGGGCTTGTTGTCGTAGAGCTGGTAGCCCGCCCGGAAGCGCTGCGGCGACAGGTTGGGCATCACGACGTTGGCGCCGTACTCAATTCCGATCTCGCGGCCGTCGTCGCGGATCGCCTGCAGGGCCGTCGCGGCGGCGATGTTGACGTCGCCCAGCACGAGGCGCACCACGGCGATCATGTTGAGGGAGAGCTGCATCAGCCGCTCGGGCTCCATCTGCCCCAGCTCCTTCAAGTCGCCCCCCTGGCTCATGAGGTAGGGGCCCATGCCGATCATGTCCACGTCGAGCTTTTGGAAAAGCCGGATGTCGCGGCAGAGGTCTTCCAGGGTCTGCCCCGGAATGCCGATCATGACGCCCGTTCCCAGCTGGTAGCCGCACTCCTTGAGCCACTCAAAGCACTGGAAGCGGTGCGCGAGGTTCTTCTGATTCTTACCGGGCGCCGCGTGCAGGAGTGAAAAGAGCTTTTCGTTGGAGCTTTCAAAGCGCGAGAGGTAGCGCAGATTGCGGCGGTTGCCGGAGGCTTCCGCCCAGGCTTCAAAGGTTTCCTTTTCCTGGTCGCCGAGAGAAAGCGTGATGCCGACGCCGTCGGGGAGCTCCTGGGAGACCGTTTCGGCGTGGATGCGCTTGAGGCACCGGGTGACGAAGTCAATGAATTTTTTGTCGCGCCGCTCGCCCGCCTGCAGGCACACCGAGCCGTAGCCGTGCTGCGCGGCCCAGACGGCCTGCTCCACGATCTCGTCTTCGGTCATTTCGTAGCGCTGCACCGCGTGGTTGTCCTTGCGGATGCCGCAGTAGCGGCAGTTGGCGGTGCAGATGTTGGAAAGCTCGATGAGGCCGCGGTAGAAGACGCGGTCGCCCATCAGTTCCGTCGTCTTTCGGAAGGCGGCGCGCTTTAGGGCAAGGCAGTCCTCGGGGGCGGCGAGGCCGAGAAGGCGCACGATGTCGGCGTCCGAAAAGTCGGTCTGGGCGAGAAGTTCGTTCAGGGGTTTCGTCATGAGGGGCCGGCCGCTCATGGTGGCGGCTTTGTAAATTTGCTCGGGCGGCATTGTACCTGCGCAACCGCGGGGGAAGACGGGGTTTGCGAGTGTGTCGCTGCAGATACAATTTTCACACTGCTTCGGAGTTTGTGCGCCTCATGGGCGGGGTCTTTCGAAGGGAAGACATAAAATGAAGCAGCTTAAGAATCCTTGCTGCGAAGCCGTCAGATCACTCTGATTCATTGGGTGTTCAGGTGATGTCGGACGGTTGTTTGGCAGACATACCAATCTGGAACATTGAGGAATAATCATGCTTGAACGTAGTGAATCTAGTGTTTTGATCAATTCGATACGTGAAAGTCGGGGAGAGGAGCCGATTTCTTTTGACGATGAGGTCGAAGTCAATAAATCGAATGAAAAAAATCCAGTGAACGAAATCCTTGCAAACAAGGAAGAGGAGCCGGCCGATCTGCAGGGTGAGAACAATGCGGTAGCGCAGGCGAATGCTGAAGCAGAACGGCTTGCCAATCAGAAGCTCAAGCTGACGCAGGCTTGCAGAACGTTGCAGGAAGAACTTGCCAAGCCTGAGGAAGCGCAGGATAAGCAGACGATTGCAGAGACTTTGGCAAGCGTAAAAGGACTGATCAACGACAAGGGACGCGACGATTTTCAGGTTCTCCTGCAAAAGGCGGTGAAGGTTGTCGACGACAAGGCGGAGTATCGATTGTCTTTGGCAGATGCGCAGGCTTTTCTTGAAGCTGATGCCGGCGTTGGCGACTGCAATCGCAGTGAAGCAGATATTCGGCGAAGCATCGAAGATCTCAAGGAGCATGTCAATGATCCTGTGTATTTGGGTCAGGGCGCTGTGCAGGAGCTTGGGCCTATTGTTGTCCTGGCACGCCTCGAGCAGATTGAGGCTGAGGAGCGAGCTCTGAAATGTGTTCAGACCAGAGATCAGTTGAGTCAAGAGATCGCGGACATAAATGCAGGGAGACTGCCGCAGGGGAATGCGGTTGAGGATGAGCAAGCTGAAGCGCCCGAGGGGCAGGCGCCGGTGAATCCGGAACAGCAGGCGGCGCAGCGAAAGCAGGAGGCGGTCAATCAGCTGCTTTCCAAGATGGCAAGAGCGAATGTTTATGCTGAAAAGATTCGCATTTTGTCTGACCCGAATGCAACTGCTCTTGATGTGGCAGCGGCGCGACAGTACCTGGACAGCGAAGAAGCCGTAGCTCTCGACAAGGAGAGCTATGACACCATCTCGGGCTTGGCGGTGTCGCTGATTGCTTCGAGCGTTCTCGATGAGCTGAAGCATCCTGATGAACAAGCCATGATTCCGAAGGCTATCAAAGTGGCCATCAAGTCCGGCGTGGATCCGAAGGCATTCGTGAATGCGCTTATTCGTGGAGCGAATTCAGCAGGCGGCTCTCGGGAATTCAAGTTTGACTTGCTCAATGTCATTCTTGGCTTGGATCACAACGAAGACTACGACAGGCAGATGCTGGACATTGCCAGCGGGAAGCTGCCGGCGCATAAGGCCAAGTCGTACAACGAGCTTCTGGGGGAAACTCTGCGATATGTGGATATGCTCTTCCAAAAGGGATACCCCAATCTGTCCAAGGATGCTTTGCTGGTGAAGATGGCTCTTTGCCCGGGACATGAAGAGGATGTGAAGCTCCAGCACAACGCCATGCTGGCGCATAGTTGTCTGCTCTCCAAGATAGAAGCAAAAAATATTGAGCAGGGCGACAAGCTTACGGTGGAGCAAAAGAAGCATTTAAATGCCTTGTCGGCCAAGAGCTTCTTCCTTACGCCTGAATTGGTTGAAAGCCTGCAGGGCGCTGCGAAAGAGGTCAAGTTCCCTCTGGAAGAGCTGAATTATCAAATTGCTCATCTGGCTTTGCTGCAGTACAAGATGCTTGAACGCGGCTTGCTGCCTGTGCCAAAGATGATGATTGCGCCTGCCCAGGTTCCGGCGCAGGGCGCTCAGCAGGCTCAGGGTGCCCAGCAGGGACAGCCGGCGCAGGAAGTTCCTCAGGCTCAGCAAGGCCAGCCTGCGCAGGCGGCCGAGGGGTACCAGGATCCCAATCCTGAGGGCGATGATTTTGATGTTGACACCACTAACCTTCAGGGGAAGTCCGCGATTAGTTCAGAGGCGTGGGAAGCTCGACAGAAGGTCATTGATGCTCGGCTTGAAAGAGCGGCGCAGCAGACGACGGAGATCGTTTTTGAGCACCCCGATGATGGCTCGTATCAGGCGGATCTTGCCCAAAAGCGGGCGGCCGGCGAGTTGCCGCAGGTTCCCCAGGCGCCTGATTTCAATCTGAAGAACTACAGCCTCAATGCGAGCACTAATGAGAAGGAGATTTCTGCTCGCGATGAAATCATGAATCTGGATGCCTGGTGCGCCAGTCTTCACTTGCCCGAGGCTGTGGTTCAGTTGGTGAGCGACACGAGCTTGATCATTGACTCTCAAGATCAGGGGCTGGCGAAACTGAATTCAGCGACGGAAAGCTACCTTATTGGCTTGACTGGCACCGAGGCTGAAAACAAGCTGACAAGCAAGCTGCAGAAAAAGAATGCGCTTGGCAAGGATGCAGACAAGCTGGCAGAGAATACTCCGGAAGTGATGGCGAATGTGGCTCTTAATCTGCGCCTTGCGGATATCACGGGCTATTACAAGGCGTCGGATCGATTGGTTGATCCAGAGTCGGGGCTGGCAATTGATGGTGCAAAGATCCAGCGGCGGATGCGGAAGGCGACCGAATTTTTCTTCACGAAGTTTGAAAAAAATCGGCAAGTGAAAGCGTTCCATCGCGAGGAACTGGCGTACCAGCGTGTGGTTCAAGAAAATCAGGTGCGCCGAGGCCGTCTGGCTGAGCAGGCGAACGGCGCCCAGGCTCTGCCTGAGATGGATGTCATTACTAATCTCAAGTATGTGACGGATCATTTGAATAAGAAAGATCCTGAGGTGCGGAAACTGCGGGCAGACAGGCAGAAGCTTCGAGCTCGCCGCTCCGAATATTCGTTTGGCTGGCTTAACAGCCGGCGCAGCAAGCAGAATGCTCGTGTGCAGGTGGCGGATATTCTGACGACGTACCTTTCGGCCAAACAGCGTTTTGAAGCAATGCATCCGGATGATCCCAACTTGGACCCCGCAGCATTCAATGCCGCGAAGACTGAGATGGAGAATGCTCGTCGCGCGCTGGCGGGTGTTGATCCGGTGAAAATGGTCATGGTTGAGGGACGAACGGATATTCCGTCGGAGAGGGTTATCGATGATGTCATGACTCCGAGGCTGGCGGTCATTGATTACTTTGACAGGCGTGATGCGAATGGCAGGTCCAAGGCGGATCTGGACAAGGCAGATCTGGCTAAAGATAAAAAACTCATCAAGCAAATGAGAGAAGACCAGAAGGTTCTGGCAGCTGACATTCGCAAAGCGATGGATGAATATGAGACGAAGTGGTTTGATGACTTGGTGTTGTCGGCGGCTCTCAAAGTTTTGATCGAATCTCGCCAGCCCATGAATTCGTCTTTGCTTACAAGCGATATGATGAAGAAGATTCAGGGGCAGCTTGAGGAATGGGGAATGCCCAAGAGCGCGCTCTATGAAGGACTCGTCAATCGTCAATTAAGAAAAATTACGCATTCTTCTGGGATGCATTCTGACGGAAGAATTAAAACCTCTGTCCTTAGATCTGCCGCAGAAGACAAGAGCATGCATTTTTCAGCCGGCAGGCGTGGGCTTGAACTTTACAAGGAATCGGAGGAATTTAGAAATCTCGGCAATGATGGAAAGGTGCAGAAGCAAAATCTCAAAGACACCTTGTTGCCTAAGAGCGTGGTGAACAAAGAAACTGCCAGCTCTCTTATGGCATTGGCAAGTCAGCCGGGTCAGAGCTTCACTTATTCCCGCACTTCTGGGCTTAATTTTGATTCTGGAAATATTCTGGAGCTCAGAAAGAACAATAGTGCTACTGCTGGCTGGTTCTTTACCAAGCTCTCGTTTACCGCATTCCCGCTCTCTGTTCGCGTCAAGGCGATGAAGGAGAATAGCTTTGCCATCAAGAATACTGGCAAAGGCTATGAGGTGACGGTGAAGGGGGGCTGGATCCGAGGTCTCGCTGTAGGGAGTCAGGTCTTTGGTATCGATGCTGCGAAAACCACTTTCAGCTTGTCGGTTGATGCGACTTTGCGCAAAGCTTCGGGAGCAGTTCTTAACTTTGCGAACGAAGAAGACTGCCGTAAGTTCGTACAGGCTCTGATGGCCAAACAGTTGCCTGAAGTGGGAGAGTTGAGGAAACTGTTCCTCAAGGCTAATCAGATTAGAACTGTTGAAGAATCGGGAAAGACAGTTGACCTGACGGCAAGTGCTCTGAATCTTTATCTGGCTCATGATTTTGATCCTGTAAAGATTAATAATTTTGACATTACTGGCACGCCTCGCCTCGCAGTAACCGCTGGGGTTACTTTTGGGAAGGGATGGAAGACGACTCAGGAAGTTACTACCAATAAAACAACTACCACGCGTCATACGGACGGTAAATTTAATTTTCAGACTGGGGTTCGATTCGAGGTTAATGCCAAGCATCAATTTGATGCAATGGCAAATTATGCATCTGATGTCAAGGAAGATCTGGCAAAAGCAAAAGAAAAGCCGGCAAATAATGTCGAAGAAGAAATCCTTAATCGAGCAGAAATTGCGGCCAGGAAGTGGTATTCTGATAATATTGCCAAAGATAAACTGATGGCCAAGTCTGCTGGACAGTCCTTTCTTTCATTCGCATTGAATGGGAACTGGAGCTGTGATCAGAAGCTTGTCACGGATGAAAATGGCTTGAGTGAAGATTGCACGCTTACTCTTTCAAGAACATGGACGGGAAAGTTTGGTACAACCAAGATTATGCCTGGGAAGCATAAAGGCTTTCTCGGACTTTTCTTCCCGGGGCATGCCTGGAGACTGTTCCTCAGCGATGCCGAAATGAAAAAGTTGAAGAACAAGAATCCGGAAGCGGAGGCCATAATTGAAAGCATTGCGCAGTCGGTTGGGCCTAATGACAAGGTGGATGTTATTTACAAGATTTCAAAGAAGTCTTTGGAAGAGGCTCGGATGTTGCTGGCTCGCCACAATGCTGTCTTGGGTAATAGTGAGGCTGAACAGCAAAAGCGCAAGGATCTGATGGATCAGTTCCATAAGATCATGAGTGACAGGCACAATTATGTTCCGAGTAAAATCTCCGTCACCAGTCCGAAGGGCAGCCGAGCCTTTGCTCAATGGTCGCCGACAATTGCCGGGTTTGAAATTCATGGCAATAATTCGTTGACCATGAGCCAGACAAAGACTGGCTACGAATTTAACTTGGGAGATGTTGAGTAATGACTCCAGATCCGATGAGAGATGCCAACATGCGGCTGGCGGTGGCGTCAGCAGGCTATGTTCTGAAGGAGCCGGGAGGTGACAAAGGAGGCATGTTTTGCGCAGAAGGCCTTGACGTTGTTTGGGAGGACGTCAGGCTGTCTGACGAGGTTCTCGTTTGGTGTGTTGTCGGCTCCGTGCCGGAAACACCGTCGTCCGATCTGATGAACTATTTGTTGCAGGCCAATTGTTTTGGCCGTCAGACGGGAGGCGGACACTTGGGGCTTTACGCTATGTCTCGAACGCTGGTGTACTCCTTGCGGTTTGTTCCAAATGGGAACGAACGGGACATGGCGGGCGTGCTTCAATCGTTTGTGGCCAGAGCGCTGCAGTTCCTGGGCAAATTTCAGGATCTGACGTCTCATCCCGAAAAGACGCCGGTCTTGGCAGAGCCGATGGCTGGTGACTCTCTTCGGATTTGACCGATGAACCTCACGGTCTACCTCGGCGCGGGCTCCGGAAGCGATCCGGCGTTCGCGCCGGCCGCCGAGTCGCTCGGCCGCTGGATCGGTGAAAGAGGTCATGCGCTTGTCTACGGCGGTTCGAAGTCCGGTCTGATGGGCGTGCTCGCAAAGAGCGCGCTCGCCGCCGGGGCCGCCGTGACGGGCGTGGAGCCGCAGTTCTTCATCGACCGCAGCTACCAGTGCGAAGGGCTCACCAAGCTCATCGTCACGAAGGACATGGCCGAGCGCCGCGCGAAGATGATCGAGCTCGGAGACGCGTTCATCGCGTTTCCGGGCGGCACCGGAACGCTGGAGGAGATTGCGGAGGTGATGTCTCAAGTGTCCCTCGGGATGCTGGACGCTCCTTGCATCTTCTACAACCTCGGCGGCTACTGGGAGCCCGTTCGAGCGCTCCTTTCCCGCATGCGGGAGAAGGGGCTTTCGGATGAATCCCGGCAGCGGAACATCTTCTTCGCGGAAGACATTGCCGCCATCGAAGCGATTCTGGCCTCCGGTGATCGGAGACAATCCGACTACCGAGGCGACTTCTGACGCTGCTTGCCTGACGCAAAGCCCGTCATCGCCTGCGACACCGAACCGGGAGCCGCAGGCGATGGCGGGCTTTGTGTTTCTTGGCAGTGAGAACAAGTCGTATTCTTATTCGCTGTTGAGAGTACAGTTTGAATCGGATTTGCCTTGGCTGCGCATGGTTTTCCGCCTCGCTGAGACGAGAGCGGTGGTAAGCGTAGCCGGTCGACGGGCGCCAGCCGCCAAGTCTTGATCGGCGGCGTGGGATCGATCGGCGAAGCAAGCTCCAAGACGCCGCTCAGTTTTCGGGCAGAGGCTGAGCTCAATTGCACCGCCATGGTGCGAATCGGCTTTCAAAGGTTGTTCTGGCGCCGGTCTTAAGGTAATCGACGCTGGCATGGTTTTTGCGTTCTCCCAAGAACCCCCGCATCAAGACGGGGTGGGAGAATTTCATGAACGACAGCACGATTGTGAGCACCAAGCCGCTTGCGGAGCCCAAGGCGGGCTTCATGAAGCGGTACGGCCTGATTTTTGCTCTGGCGGCTCTGGCCGCCGTCTGCCTGGCCCCGGAGCAGCAGGGCCTCACCGTCGCCGGCCAGCGCATGATCGGCGTCATGGTTTTTGCCGTCATCGTCTGGGCGACGACGGCGGTTTCTTATCCGGTCTCAGGCGGCCTCATCATGGCGCTCACCGCCGTTTTAGTGGGCTTTTCGCCCAAGCCCGGCGCGGCGGACGCCATTCTCGGCACGTCCGCCGGCATGAAGACGGCGCTCACGGGCTTTGCTTCGCCGGCGTTCTGTCTCGTGGGAGCGGCCCTCTTTCTGTCGGCCGCCATGGTGAAGACGGGCCTGGACAAGCGCATCGCCCTCACGGTTCTTAAAAAATGCGGCGTCTCGCCCGCGCGGATCGTGGCGGGCGTCATTCTCTGCGGCTTCATTCTGTCCTTCTTCGTGCCGTCCACCACGGCGCGCGTGGCGTGCCTCGTGCCGATCGTGATCGGCGTCGTGCGGGCGTTCGGGCTCCCGTTGAATTCGCCGTTTTCTGGCGTGCTGCTCATCACGGTGGCGCAGGTGGACAGCGTCTGGAACGTGGGCATCAAGACTGCGGCGGCGCAGAACATGGTGGCCGTGAGCTTCATTCGCGACCTCACGGGCGTGGACATCTCCTGGGCCGACTGGTTCGTGGCGGCCGCGCCTTTCGCGGCGCTGATGTCGGTGGCGCTCTACTTCGTGGTGACGAAGCTCTTGAACCCAGACACGTCCGGCATGAAGGGCGGGCGCGAGGTGATCGAGGCGCAGTTAAAGGAGCTCGGCCCCATCACGGCGCCGGAAATTCGCCTCACTGTGATTTCGCTCATCCTCGTCTTCCTCTGGGTGACGGAAAAGCGCCTGCACCCCATTGACACCACGACGTCCACGGTGTGCGCGGTGGCGATCCTGATGCTCCCCGGCATCGGCGTCATGAACTGGAAGGAGACGGTGAGCCGCATCAACTGGGGGACGGTGCTTCTCTTTGGCGTCGGCATTTCGCTCGGGAACGGCCTTCTCTCCACGCACGCCGCGCAGTGGCTCGCGAACTGCATCGTCGAAAACTTCGCGCTCGCGAACTCCACGCCCTTCTTTGTTCTCGCGGTGATGGCGGCCTTTCTCATCATCATTCACCTGGGCTTTGCCTCCGCGACGGGCCTTGCGGCGGCCATCATTCCGATCATCATCGCGGTGCTCGGCAAGCTCTCCGCGCCGGACGTGAACGTCGTGGGCCTCACGATGATTCTGCAGTACGTGGTGTCCTTCGGGTACATCCTCCCCGTGAACGCGCCGCAGAACATGATCGCGTACTCCACGGGCGCCTTTGACGTGAAGACCTTCGCGTACACGGGCGTCGTTCTCACCGTGGTCGCCTACGCGCTCGTGATGCTGCTCGCCGCCACCTACTGGAGCTGGCTCGGCCTCGTGTAGCCCGCGCCCTTCGTTGGCGAAAGTCCCGAGTCCGGACGTCCTGAAAGCGACTATCGTTTCGCTCTCATCGATTTCCGGACTCGTTTCATGTCTGCCGTATTGACGCGCGTCGCCGCCTTCGTTCTCATCATTGCCCTGGGGTACGCTTTGAAGCGCCGGGGCTTTTTCAAGGAATCGGACTTCGGCCTCATTTCGTCGATCGTCCTCAAGATCACGATTCCCTGCGCGGTGGTCTCCTACTTCTCGAAGATCACGCCCGACTTCACGCTCTTCTGGCTCGTCGTCCTGGGCATCGTCTGCAACCTCATCCCCATTTCGCTCGGGTGGATCGCGGGGCTCGCGGGCGGGCGTCGCGCGCAGGCCTTCAACATGATCAACTTCTCGGGCTACAACATCGGCTGCTTTGCGCTGCCTTACATTCAGACCTTTCTGGGACCCGCGGGCGTCGTGGCGACCTGCCTCTTTGACGCGGGCAACTCGGTGATGTGCACCGGCGCGACCTACTCCATGGCGGCGGCCGTGGCGGGGCAGGGCGAGGGGACGACGGCGCGGCTTTTCTTAAAGCGCATGTTTTCCTCGGTGCCGATGGACACCTACATCGCCATGGTGGCGCTCGCGGCGCTCGACGTGAAGCTTCCGGCGGTGGCGGTGAGCTTTGCGGACATGGTGGGGGCGGCGAATCCGTTTCTTGCCATGCTGATGCTGGGGATCGGATTTGAGCTCCACCTGAGAAAGGAGGACGCGCTGCGGCTCGTGAAGACGCTCCTCATCCGCTATGCGATGGCGGGGTGCCTTGCGTTCCTCTTCTGGCACTACGCCCCCTTTGACGAGGAGATCCGGAAGGTGCTCGCGGTGCTGGCGCTCGCGCCCGTGTCGGCGATCTGCACGATCTTCACGGGGCTGTGCTTGAACGATGCGCGCGAGACGGCCCTCTCCTGCACGGTGAATTCGCTTTCGATCGTCATCAGCATTGCGGCGATGACGGCGCTGCTCGTGTCGTTGTAAGGCGATGGGGAGGCAGCTACGCCGGCTCAATGTGACGGATTTCCACGCCGACGAAGACGACGATGAATTTCTTCAGACTGCGAATGGACCGCAGGTTGGCGGCGTCGCCATAACGGTTCAATTGCTCGCGAGCGGCCGCGATTTTTTCTGCCAGCGCCTGCGGCGTGTCTTCCTTCTGAGGCAAATGCTTGAGCTCCAGAAGGAATGAGCAAGGAGAGCGCGAACCTTCGGTCGGTTCGATGAGAACATCCAGAAAGCCTTGGCCCAGGGCTTCCGTTTCGGAAGAGGCGCGAAAACCGTTCAAAAGGCGGGCGGCGCCCAGAAGGTAGAGCTGAATGTGCGTTTCAGAGAGGTATACCCTGCCATGCAGTCCCAGCGTTTCCTGCAGGCTTTTTTCAACGTATCTCAGAAACGGCGTAATGTCCCCCTGTCGGAGACTGACTTCACAGGCGTGGAGTTCTTTGGACGAATAAATAACATTTCCAAGATTTGTCAAATATTTGAAATAGTATCCAAAGAATTGTTCAAGAATCGTCTTGTTGGGGCAGATGAGGGCGGTTTCTTCGCCTGAAGCGAAGGTCAGATAGCCCATGGAGAAAAGGGCGGTCAAGAGATCATTGTCCGAAAATTGGCCGCTTTGATTCAAATGGATGGTCTTGCTCAGCGCTTCAATGGGAATGGCTTGTCCCCTCAGGCAGCGCTCCACCATGCTTTGAACAAATTCCGGTCGCCCAGGGACGAGAAGAC
>CAVJUB010000041.1:0-19154 GCA_963652545.1 Hallella faecis
CTGACATGGGCTACACCGAAGCCTACACGGATGACGAAGGCCGGCAGTACGGCACCGGATTGGGCCAGGCAATCACCGACTACGCCAAGGCGCAGGACGCCAAGCTTCGGGAGCGCAACCAGCTGCAGGCGCTTGCGAAGAACACGATGGACGGCGTCAAGCGCCGGCACATCCTGAAATTCAATCTGGGCATGAAGAAGTGGGAGGCCGACCGGCGCCGTCACCGTACGCAGATTGAGAACTGCGTCAACCGAGCGATCAATCAGATGCTGGAAGACAAGCGAACGGACGTCTTCATCGTGGAGGCCTTGGGATGTGTCTTTCGGATGGAAGGCATCTCCAAAAAGGTGAGGAATCGCTTGTCGCGCTGGGTGCGAGGACTGATTGACGAGCGGCTTGCTTTCAAAACGGCGGCGCATCAGGTGCGGGTGGCCAAAGTGCCGGCGGCGTTCTCCTCGCAATGCTGTCCGCGGTGCGGCTACACGGATCGGGAGAATCGCGACGGCGACTGCTTCGAGTGTAGGCACTGTGGCGCAAAGCTTCAGGCCGATCAGGTGGGCGCTCTCAACTTGCTCGCCCGCATTCATGATCCGTTCTTCAGCCGCTACACGAGAAAAGACGACATTCGAAAGCACTTGAGGGAGTGCTACGAAGAAGGCTGCCGACGACGAGGCGAAGTTCCATTGCCACCATCGCCGCCGAAAAAGAAAGCGCCGGTGCAGAGCGAATTACGAAGCTGATGACGGCTTCGAGTGAAAAAAGACAAGACTGAAAGAGACAGAAGGAGAATCAGCAGCAATTCAAAAACCAGGGTCCTGATGGCGCACGGCGGATTCGAACCGTCTTCGGCAGGGGATCGCAGCGGAAACGCGGCGGTCGATAGGTTCCTCGGAACTCGAGCTGGAGCGGACGATGAGCTGCAAGATCAGGATGTCAAACACGCGCGTTTAGAGACGACAAGCCCGTGTTGGGGGAGTCGCTACCGTTTTCGCGCAAGACTTGGTCCCCTCGGGGATTGAGAGCGAAGAAAGCCTGCCGTGGTTCTGACAAGTTTGGTAGGTTTGAAAAAACGGCGCGAGGCACTCCCGTGCGGTGATGCCGGTGACGGCGCAGTGGCAGCCCCAGCGCTCTTCGAGCGCGCGGCGGAAGTCTGGCGCGAGCAGCTTTTCTTCAAGCACGTCTTGCACCGGCGCCTTGATGCGGTCGCTCACGCGCAGGTTCTTGATCGTGGTGAGGACTGCATCGACTTCAACGGGATCGAAGCTCATGAGCTCTTCGGGCGGCGGCGCTGGCTCTTCAGGCGCCGGCGCCGCGGCTTCTTCGGGCGCCGTCATGGGCGCGGGTTCGCCTACGGGCCGCCAGTTCTTGTCACCGGACTTGATGTCATACCAGACGGAATGGCCGAGCGCCTGCAGACGGTGCCGGCCGACCTCGTCGTCGGGCCAGGCGTCGTGCGGCCAGCGGCTCCGAGAGAAGAGCGACAGATTGGTGGTTTCAAAGCCGTTGAAGACGACGCGCTCGACATTCTTGGCGCTGCATTGGATGACGTCGCGGCGTACGACGCGGCCGTCGGGATCCACGAGTTCGTAGCGGATGCCGCCCGCGGAAATCAGCACGCCCAGCAGCTCCTCGGGATCAGCCGTCGCATCGGTCGGCGTGTGGCCGCGCTTCCAGCAGTAGCTGCAGCGGCCGTCGGCGTTGACAGCCGCGCGGCGCACGTGATTCGGCGGATCCTTCTTGCAGATGAGAGTGAGCAGCGGCGGAGTCGTCATGGAAAGCCTCGTGGATGGAAGCGGGCGGCGGAAGGCGCCCGCGAAAGCGAGATGATAGGCGGAATCGGCGGTCAGCAAGACGGTGGTTGCAACGGATGCTGCTTCGGGATGGAATCGTTTGAAAAAATGGGTGGTGAGACGATGCTCTAGAATCAGACAGGTTCTGAGAAGCAAGGAAGGCTGGAACGGCCTTTCGATAATTGGATGCGGCGCGTCAGGCTTCGTTTCTCGGTAAAGCGCAGGCCTTTCCTCTGCTGACGTAAACAAAGCGCTTTTTCCTGACGTTCGTTGAGAGCCGCTGTTTCCTCGTGTGATTGCCATGGACATCAATGCCAGCCTCGTAGACCAACAGTTGTCCGGCTTGCTTGCCAAGCATTCGGAGGCGTTTGTCGGTGATGAGGTCCAGCAGCGGTCCGCTGCCTTCGTCATTCATTGCATGACGCATTTGCTGTCGATCTCCTTTGAAGAGGCGTCCGATCTGCTGACGGACGGCGAGGACGATGCCGGCATCGACGGCATCTGCATTGGGGACGTGGATGGCGGAGAGTTCTCAGTCATCCTTTTTCTGGCGAAGTATCAGCACAAGGATTTGAGCGGGTCGGCCAATTTTCCAGCTTCTTCCATTGAAATGGTGTGCGGCACCGTTCGGTCGCTGTTCGATCCGTCGAAGAAGGTCTGCGTGAATCCGCGCCTGGAGGCCAAGCTGGCTGAAGTGCGTTCGCTGATCCTGGATTCTTATTTGCCGCGGGTGACGGTCGTTCTCTGCAACAACGGGACGAAATGGAATGCTGCTGCAGAAAATGTGATTCAGACTGTTCGTCAAGAGCTGGACAAGCAGGTGGACTTTGTCCATTTCAATCACGATGACATTGTCGGCATTCAGCGTCGGGTTCGGCCCATTGACACGAAGATTCAGCTCAACGGCTAGCTCATCGTCGAAGACCAGAACATGCTGCGCGTCATGGTGGGACGTGTTCACGTGGCGCAGATTGCGGCGCTCTATGAGGAATACGGAGATCGGCTGCTGCAGAGGAACATCCGTCGCTATCTGGGACTTCGAGAGAATCGAGTCAACAGCGCCGTCTATGACACGCTTAAGTCTGATAAGGCTGAGAAATTCTACTTTTATAACAAAGGGCTGACTATTGCCTGTGATCGGTTCGACTACAACGCGTTTCAGCAAAGCGATCACATGGTTCGGCTGACGAATCTGCAGGTGATCAACGGCGGGCAAACGTGTCGCACCATCTATGAGGCCTTGCGAGACATGGCGCCGGAGGCGATCCCGCAAGCGTACGTCATGGTTCGCATCTATCAGACGGCGGGCGAGGAAGAGGATTTCGTACAGAGCATTACGTATGCCACGAACAGCCAGAACCCGGTTGACCTGCGGGATCTTCGTTCCAATGACGTCTTCCAAAAGAATTTGGAAATCGGGTTGAAGGATCTGGGCTGGCAGTACAAGCGACAGCGGGATGAGAGCGTCACTGGAAGTCAAACCTTGACAAGCGCGATGGTTGCCGAAGCCGTGCTGTCGGTGTGGCGGGAACAGCCTCAGCACGCGAGATTCCTGCGGCGAGAGTTGTTCGGCCGGCTGTACGAAACGATTTTCAACGGCTTGTCGGCGTCTCAGGCCTTGGTGGCGGCGCTGATTTTTCGAGAGGTGGAGAATCGGCGTCGGCGCGGCGGCAATGCGCCTCGGTTTGTTCCGTATGCGTCGCAGTATTTGAGCATGCTGGTGGGAAGAGCGCTGCTGGCGGCGAGCTGCCACACTGTGGACAACCTGACGCACCGGAACGTGAAGGACGTTCTCGCGAAATTCGAGGAGCACAAGGACGATTACTACGCGGCTGCGCTTTCTCGCATTGCCGCCGCTTTGAGCGATTCCAACGGCGGCCAGGAGCCTTCTTTGCAGCAGCTTTCGGCCACTTTCCGCCGAGGCGAGCTGTTGGAAAAGTTGAAGCAAGCCAATCGGTAGCGGCAGTCTGCCGGGCCGTCTTGGATCAATCGTCCGTTGTGCGTGACGGGGCGGGCGTCGTGAGCGTGATCGGCATGATGCGGAGGGTGCGCTCGGTTTTGCGGCGATTGGCGCGTCGGAGCGCAGGCCGGGTGGAGAGTGCGGCTTGAGCGGCATTGGCCTGGGCGGCATACGATTCCAGCGTCGTCTGGTTGAGCTCCTCAAAGAACGCCTGCCGGGCTTTGGCGAGCACGGGCGTGAGGCCGCAGCTCGGCAGAAACGGACAAGGCGGCTGGTGGCAGTCAACGGTGCATTCAAGGCCTTCGAGCGTTCGGCAGACGTCGCCGAGGCGGTAGTCTGCCGCCGGGCGGGCCAGCTGGATGCCGCCCGTGCGGCCGCGCACGACGGTGATCCATCCGTGTGCTTCGGCGAAGTCAGCGGCCTTCACGACATCGTGCCGAGAGAGCTGCAGCGCGTCGGCGAGGTCAGCCATGGCGGTCGGCCGGTCGGGACGAGCGGCGAGGCAGCAGAGGATCTGCAGGCAGATGTCGGTGGATCGCTTCAACTGCACGAAAGTTTCTCCTGAGGATTGTTTGGACGGGCGCTCAGACGGCTAGAAGACCTTTCGGGCCTGCACGAAGTGAAGCACGAGGCAGACGAGGGCGGCAAAGCCTGCGAGCAGCAGGCACAGCCCCGTGGCGGCGTCAAAGTCGCCGCGGGAGACGCAGTTGAAGATCTCAAGCGACAGCGTGTTGGTGCGGTCGGCGATGTTGCCGCCCAGCATCATCGTGATGCCCACTTCGCCCGAAGCACGCGCCAGGCCCAGCAGCAGTCCTGTGACGAGGGCGTTGCGGGCGAGCGGCAGCGTCACGAGAAAGAGCGTGCGCAGAGGCGTTGCGCCGCAGACGCGGGCCGTTTCCTCAAGTTCCTTCAGCTTCTCGCTCGCAAGCGCCACCTGCAGCGGCCGCACCATGAGCGGGAGCGCGGCGATGAAGGCCGCGAGAATCACGCCAGCTTCGCTAAAGATAAGCCGGATGCCGAAGCTCTCTTCCAGAAAGGCGCCGATGACGCTCGTCCGCCCGAGCGCCAGCAGAAGCAGGTAGCCCAGCGCAATGGGCGGAAAGACGAGCGGCAGCGTGATGACGAATTCCGCCGCCCGCGCGAGAAGGCGGCGGGAGCGCGCAAGCCAGAGCGCCACGGGCGGTCCGGCGAGAAGCAGCAGCACGAGGCAGGCCGCGCACGTCTTCGCCGTGAGCGCAATGGGAAAGAGCGGAAAGTCGTCTGTCATCGTCAGTCGATGCCGAACTTCGTGAGAATCTTTCGCGCGGCGGAGGTCTTCAGGAAAGCGAGGAACTGCTTCACGTCGCTGTCATTCTCATGGCCTTTCACAACGGCTGCGACCATCGTGATGGGCGGATAGCCGCTCGTGATCTCCTGCGAGCCGCCCAGCTTGGCGGCGTTCGTTTTTGCGGCGGTCTTGTTCACAAAGCCCGCGTCCACTTCGCCCTTCACGACGTAGGCCGTGACTTGCGGCACGGAGGCGATCTGCAGGGTCTTGTTCTTCAACTTCTCAGCGAGTCCTTGATTCTCGATCCAGGCCTTGGCGGCGCGGCCGTAGACCGCGGCCTTGGGATCGGGATACGCAAAGCGCGTCACCTTGGCGGTGGCGAGGTCGGCGACGCCCGTGACTTTCGTGCTCTTGCCCCAGATGAAGACGAGCGGCGTGCTGCCGAGTTCGTCAATCGTCCCGAACGTCACCGGCGTCTTGAGGTTCTTCAAGGTGCCGATGTCGCTGATGACGAGGTTGACGCCGCTGCCCGAGCGGACCTGGGCGAGCATCTGTCCGATGTTTCCGCCGTAGTTTTGCGTCACCTTGGCGTGGCCTTCGGCTTCGTAGGCGGCGGTGAGCGCCTGCACCATCTTGACGTAGCCCGCGCCCGTTGTAAGGGACACGTCGGCAAAGGCGGGCAGCGAGGCGAGAAGGCCGGCGGCGAGGAAGGTCTTGGCTAGAAAGTTCATGGTTTCTCCAATGTGGGCCGGACGGGCGGCGATGGAGCCGAAGGCGTCCGGGCTGGGTTGAAAAAAGAGCGGGGGTCAGGCGCCGTCTCCAAAGTACTGCGGCTGCGAGAGCGCTTTGTCGGTGGGGCCAGAAAAGGCAATCGTTCCTTCGTGAACGAGGAGCGTCATCGGCGCAAGACGCCGGGCTTCCGTTGGGCTGTGCGTGATGCAGAGCATCGGCACGTGAAGAATCGCTGGCAGCCTCTCGAGGCAGTCGAGCATCTCCTCCTTCAAGGCCGGATCGAGGTTGGCGAGCGGCTCATCGAGGATGAGGAGCTCCTGCGCCGCCAGGATGGCGCGGCCCAGCGCGCAGCGCTGCGCTTCGCCGCCCGAGAGCGTCGCGGCCGGCCGGTCCAGAAGCGGCGTGAGGTGCAGGTGTTCTGCGACGGCGTCAAGCGTGACGGGAGAGCGTCTTCCGCAAAAGGCCGGTGCAAAGGCCAGATTGCGACGCACGGAGAGGTGCGGAAAGACGCGGTGTGTCTGAAAGACAAAGCCGATGCCGCGCGCTTCGGGCGGCAGCTCCAGTCCGCGCTCGCTGTCATAGATGCACCGATCGTTGAAGGTGATGCGGCCCGCCGTCGGGCGCAGCAGTCCCGCCAGCAGCCGGGCGAGCGTCGTCTTTCCTGCGCCGCTGCGGCCGATGACGGCGGTGATGCCGCTGCCAAGCGTCGCGGTGAAGCGAAAGGCCTGCGCTTCGCGCTCGAGTCGGATGTCAAAGGAGATCATTTGCCGCTATTCTCAAAAGGAATAGCGATTGTACTGGAAAGCGGTCCAAGACGTTGGATGGTTGATTTTTCGGTGGAAAATGGCTGGCACCGGAATAACGACGCCAGCGTGCCGCCCCGAGTTTCATTGGCCAAAGCCTGCCGCAGGAGCACGTCCAGCCACCATTCGCAGGCGGTGTCGATCGCTTGTCGCTGGATGCGGGGCGATGTGGCAAGCGTCAAGTCTGTTGCAAATTTCTCAGCTGCGTTTGCAGCTTTGTTGATACAATAGAAGGCAATTCCGTAGTTTCTAACTCCCACAGAAGGAGGCGAATCATGAAAAAAGTTATCGACGTCACAGACGTCACCGACGTTCCTGTCGAAACCGAAGAGACTGCTCCGGCTGCTAACCCAGCCCAGCGTCGCAAGACGGCAACTGCGCCGAAAAAGCCCAAGGCGCGCATGGGACGCCGTCCCATCGGCCCCAAGACCATGTCCGTGGTTCTGCAGGTTCGAATGACCACCGAAATGAAATCGGCGGTTGACAAGATGGGTGGCAGCACCTGGGCGCGCGGCATCTTGGACGCCGCTCTCAAGCGTGCGGCAAAGCGCGGCGTCAAACTGCCTCGCGCTTATATGAAGTTCATCGAAAAGAATTGATTTTCCACAAAAATCAATTTTTCTCAAACGGGGAGTTCGTGTACAGAGCTTCCCGTTTTTGCTGTCTGCGCATCAGGCGACCTGCTGTCGGCGGACGAGCCTCTCGTTCCTTTTCAGAAGAAAGGACAGCGGCCTGAATCATCGGTACCAGAGTCAAGGCGTTCGGGTGTGATGGGCGGCAATAGACAGGGCCAAGGCGCGCGACGAGAAAGAAAACGCCCGCGAGACTCGGCGATTGGTGGTGGTTGAAAGACGAGCCGCTTTTCTATGAGGAGGCGGAGGTGCCGACGGTGTGAGAAGTTTTAGCCTGCGTCAAAGAATCAGCGAGATTTTTGATTTTCTCTAACGGCAGCCCCGTATGTTTTTGCACAAAATCAAACGGCACCCCACTCGACAGCATGCTGAGAGCAACTTTAACGAGACCTTTTAGCTTGCCTTCCGGAAGTCCTTTCTGAAACCCTTCCTGAAATCCTTTCTGAAACTCCTTCTGAAACTCTTTCTGAAACCCGTCCCGAAATCCTTCCCGAAATCCTTTGTTGACAAAATGTTCTTCCAGGGTGCTCATAATTTTGATTGTTTCCTTTGTTTTGTGTCGATATTAATGCAGTTGTTTAGCAATAATTTGATTGAAAGACAATAAGAAGAAACGGCCGTGAGGCTCAGCGATCTGCGGGCGCTTGAGGACTGGCGAGGCGCTTTCTCTTATGCAGGCTCGCCAGTGGGCTGGGAAGCTACAGTCCGCTTCAAAGGCTCGGCTACTTCCTTGATCTTTTGAAGTGACAGGCCCGTACATGTCTTGATCACCTCGAATGCGAAACCCTGGGCAAGCATCTTTTGAACAACTTCGACCATGCCTTCTTGTTTGCCTTCCTGACGCCCTTTGTTAACGAAACGTTCTTCAAGGAGGCTCATGATGTAGATCGCTCCTTTTGTAGCGATAACGATTTATTTCGCAATAATTCAACAGAAAGGAAATAAAAAGAAACGCCAGCGAGGTTTAGTGATCGGCGGGCGTTTGAGGACTGGTGAGGCGCTTTCTTATGCAGGGACGCCAGCGGGCTGGGAAGCTACAGTCCGCTTCAAAGACTCGGCCACTTCCTTGATCTTTTGAAGCGTCAGTCCCGTACATGTTTTGATCACCTCGAAAGCGAAACCTTGGGCAAGCATTGTTTGAACAACTTCGACCTTGCCTTCCTGTTTGCCTTCCCGACGTCCCTTTTGAAGTCCTTCTTGAAGTCCTTCTTGGATTCCTTCTTGACGTCCTTCCTGACGTCCTTCCTTGCGGCCCTTGTTGATGAAGTGTTCCTCTAGGGTGCACATGATGTCAATCGCTCCTTTCGTTTCGGCGTCGATAACTATACCGTTGTTTTTCAAGAATTGCTCTTTTTCTTTGATTCCGGCCGGATTCCTCATCATGACCGCCAGGATGTTCATGGGATCGGCGTCGGTGGCGGTGATGTCTCCTTCGGGCAAGTAGACCGTTGCGATGCAGTAGGCACTGCTTTCCCGGTCATCGGCCTGGACGGAGAAATCGGAGTTCGGATACTGGCAAGCAATCTTCTTCGCATGCTCGAATTCGATGCGTCCTTCCAGGTGTTTTGCCGGATCCGTCATCAGCCAGATCGAGTAGAACTTCTGCAGCTTGTGATACTCGGAATTCGCGAAAACGCCGTGGCTCTTTTCGGATGAGATGCCTCGCGCGATGTAATACGACTGCCGCAAAGAAAGGCCTTTCGGCGTCGTGTTCTGCGCTTCAATGTTGACGCGAATGCCTTTCTTGCCGTGCTTCACGATGAAGAGCGAGTCGAACACGGTTTTGGTGCCATCGTCACAGACCTCGCAGTTTTCGCCGGCTGCGCGAGAGCCGACGGTCGGATCCAGCGACGTCAAGTGGGACGCTGGTGAGATTTTCTTTTCGACAGCCTTCAGCGTTTCTTTGCGGAATTCCACACAGCACACTTTGACTGCCGCAGCGATAACCGGACGCATGCGCAACAATTGCTTGTGAAGATTGTCGCTCATCTTTATGGACTTTTTTGAATTGATTTCTTCATTTCCCATTCGAAGCTCCTCGTTTTCTCAGAACAGCCTAAGGTTAATACTTTTTCTTACGAAAATCATTCGTTTTTGATCGGCAGATGGAAATGTGTCAGGACCAGCAAGCTCGAATCTCTCTCCCTGAGGCTCCGCCGTGCCACCCGCTTGTTGCAAAACGGAGACAGCCCTACGCTTTTTCGTTATTCCAACATCGAATAACGCCTTTTGAATCAATCGCCTTTCGATTTCAGCAGGCTGACTGTAAATAAGAATCATTCGCGTCGTGTGCTGCAGAGAGCAGCTCTTCCGTCAATGGGATATTTGTCCATTGGGTATTCCTCTCGACTGCGCTGAATGGCCTGAGCCTTTCCATAGATTTCGTCCAAGACGACGCCGCACGACGACAGAAGCGGCGCCCAAGAAGACCTCTGACAAGGAGAGAAAACCATGGAAACGAATCTGCCGCTTTCCCGCCGCCAGTTCGTGAAGGCCGGCGGCGCGCTGACGGCCGCGGCGAGCGTGACGGGCGTAGCGGGCCTGTGGCCGTCGGAAGCTCAACTGAAGGAGCTGGAGCACCAAGGCTGGTCGCGTCATCCGCTGGCATGCACGATGTGCGGCGCCTTCTGCGGTCTCGTCGCGATGAAGAAGGACGGCGAGCCGGTGAGCGAGAAGACGGTGCGCATCTTCCCGAGCCCGGACCACCCGCAGCGCGGCTATTGTGGTCGTGCGGCGGCGACGATGTGGATCTGGAATCACCCGCTGCGGTTGAAAAAGCCCCTGAAGCGCGTGGGTGAACGCGGCGAAGGGCGCTTCAAGGAAGTGACTTGGGACGAGGCGCTCGATGAAATCGGCGCCAGAGTTCGCGCCATCGTGGAGAAGACGGGCGAGGAATCGGTTGCGGTGACAAGCCACGCCTTCACGGGCCTCTCGAAGTGGCTGGCGTTTCCGCTGGGTTCGCCCAACAACATCAGCCACTCCGCCACCTGCAATTCCGCAGGCATCGTGGCGCGCGACTGGGTGTTTGGCAAAGGCTTCACGGGCGCCGGGAAAATGGAGCCTGACTACGCCAACCTGCGCTACCTTCTGCTGATCGGCCGTTCGATGGGAAGCTCCATGGGCGCCTTGAGCACCATGAACGCCGCTCGCGAGCGCGGCGCCAAGGTGGTGTCCGTGGATCCGCGCATGCCCGACGCCTGCTACGGCGACGTGGAGTGGGTGCCGGTGCGTCCGGGCACCGACATGGCGTTCGTGCTTTCCATGATGAACGTCATGATCGAGGAGAAGCTGGCGGACTTTGCATTCCTTGCTCGGCATACGAACGCCGCTTACCTTGTGAAGGAGGACGGCTCGCCGCTTACGCAGGCTGACATGAAGGAAGGCGGCGCGAAGGACCTTTACGCGCTCTTTGACGCGACGACCGCGGGCCTCGTCTACCAGGGCGTGAAGAAGGATGAGAAAGGCAATGCCGTCGGCTTCATTGAGAGCCCGGCCACCGAGGCGGTGCTTGACTACGAAGGCGACGTCACGACGGCGGACGGCGTCAGGCGTCGCGTGCGCACGTGCTTCTCGCACCTGAAGGAAATCGCCGCGCAGCATGCGCCCGCCGCGGCGGCGAAGATCACCGGCATTCCTGCTGAGAAAATCGTCCGCATCGCTCGCGACTACGCCAGCTTCAAGGGCTGCGTGGACGACGGCTGGTACACGAGCAAGAACGGCAACGACGTTTCGACCTACCAGCTGATCGACATCTTGAACGCCATGAACGGCAACATCGATCGAAAAGGCGGGCTCATTGTCACGGCGGGCGCCGGGTTCAAGAAGCCCGACGTCGCGGCCGGCAAGGGTCCCAACGGCGAAAAGTGGACGATGTCGTCCGCCAAGCGCATCGACAAGATCGTGACGCCTGAGACGGCCGGCAACTTCTGGGTGGCGATGGAGGCCGCGGTGACTGGAAAGCCTTACCCCGTGCGCGCCGCGTTCATCGTAGGCACGACGATGTTCCACCGCGAGGCGAACTCGGCGCGGCTTGCGAAGGCGCTGAAGTCTCTGGATCTGCTCGTCGTGCAGGACCTGCTGCCGCACGAGGTGTGCGACTACGCGGACTTCGTGCTGCCTGCGACCTACTATCTGGAGCGCAAGGAGACGGCCGGCGTGAAGTGGGCTCGCGACGGCTCGGTGTACGTATCGGACGCCGGCATTCGACCGCCCGAAGGCTGCGACGCGCGCCACGACGTGTGGATCGAGCTGGAGATCGTGCGCCGGGCGTTTCCGGAGCGCGCCGAGCGCGTGGGCTACCGGGAGTGCCGCACGGCGGACGAGTTTGACGCGTGGTTCAATCGCTTCGACGACCGCGGGGTGGAGGACTTCATCAAGGCGCAGGAAGCGAAGAAGCCCGGCATGGGCGAGAAGGTGCGCCGCGATCTGAAGGAAAAAGGCTGGACTACGGTGAACTGGAAGAAGTACGACGTCTACCCGTATCAGAAGCCTTTCGGCACGCCCACGGGCAAGGTGGAGATCTACGGCTTCAAGTCCTTCTCAAAGACGGGTTACGAGGCCATCCCGCCGCTGGCGGGGTTCTTTGCGCCGCGCGCGTATTCGCAGCCCAAGGCCGCCAATGAGTTCGTGCTTGTTTCGGGCAAGAACTGCTCGGCAAGCTCCGGACTCGCGATGTTTGCCATGACGGCGAAGATGCTTGGGGACCGCACGCTCTGGATGAATCCAGCGGACGCCGCGCGCCTCGGCATTGCGTCGGGCGAGACGGTGCATGTGACGGGCGTGGACAACCCGTATGAGGCGAACGTCAAGGTGACGGTCACGAAGCGCGTGATCGCGGGCTCGGTCTTTGCCTTCAGCTACCAGGGCGGCGTGCGCACGAAGCATCTCATCACCGACAAGCGCTTTGACTTTGTGAAGGAGGGGATCAACTCGCACTGGTTTGCGACGGGCTACGCCGAGCCGTTGAACGGCTCGCTTGCCAACAACTCCTGCATCCGCATCACCCGACTGGGAGACTGACGTCATGGAAAAACAGAAAAAGCAGCTGGCGCATCTCTTTGACGCCACGCAGTGCATTCATTGCGGCGCGTGCTCCGTGGCGTGCGCCCAGACAAACTATCCTGACCTCATGAACGAGGTCAATCCGGCCTGGCAGACGATCTGCTGCAACATCCGGCCCGTCGAGACGGAGAAGGATCGTCCGATGCGCTTGCTCGTGCAGTGCCAGCAGTGTTCTGACGCGCCGTGCGTCAAGGCCTGTCCCTTCGGCGCGAACTACTACGACGAAGACGGGCTTGTGCGAAACGACCCGAAGCGCTGCATCGGCTGCAACTACTGCATCGCGGCGTGTCCGTACGAGGCGCGCTGGAGCAACCCGGCGACGGGGCTTCCTTCGAAGTGCCTGGGCGAAGGCTGCATTGCGCTGGTGAAGAGCGGCGCGCAGCCCGCCTGCGTCACGGCCTGTCCGGCGGGCGCGCGGCTTTTCGGCGATGTGAACGATCCCGAGAGCGCGATCGCCAAGAAGATCGCCTCGAGCCGCACCGTGAAGCTTCTGGAAAAGAACGGTACGAAACCCAACTTCTACGTGGTGGTGTCCAAATGATTGATGCAAGCCTCTTTACTGCTCAGACGCAGGTCGCCCACTGGGGGTGGACTATCGCGTTCTTTCTCTGGTTCGTCGGTCTCTCCGGCATGGGCATGTTCGTGAACTTCTGGCTGCGAAGCCGGACGATGGTGACGGTCTGCGCCGTGGCGGCCGTCGTGGGCACGCTGCTTGTGATGAGCCACCTCACGCGGATTCTCAATCTGCCGATGGCGGCGATTCACAGTCTCCTCGCGATGAGCTTCAACTTCACGAGCTGGATGTTCATCGGCGTCTGCCTTCTGGTTGTCCAGTGTCTGGCGACCGTGGTCTATGCGGTTGTCGCAGGGGGCCGGATCCGCTGCGCGCTGCTTGAGCGCTGGTTCGCGTCGGACGTCATGAACGGCCTGCTTGCGGCTGTAGGCGTCGCGGTGACGATTTACTCCGGGTTCCTTTTGACGCAGGCGGTGGGCGTGCCGTTCTGGAACACGGCGCTGATACCGGTGCTTTGGATCATCTCAGGCTTGGCGAGCGCCTTCGGAGCGGTTGAGCTTCTGGCGTCGGCCGGTCGGGTGGATCATGCCGGCTGGACGAACCGCGCCGCCCTGTGGGTGGAGATCTGCGAGCTCTTCGCGCTCTTTGCCTTGGTGCACGTGGGGTTGTCTGCAACGTCAGACGCCGCTCGGGCGGGGGCGCAGGCGCTTGTGACCGGCTCGGCCGCGGGCTGGTTCTGGGGCGGCGTCGTGGCGTGCGGCATTGCGCTGCCTTTTGCGCTGCGCTTTTTGGGAAAGGGCCGCTTGATGTCGGCGGCCGGCGGCGCGCTCGCGCTCTTTGGCGCCCTGTGCCTTCGCGCGGCGGTGCTGATGGCGGGCTGCTACGAGCCGACGCTGCTTTAGCGATGGTTTGAAGGGCTTTGTGACGCCCCGCTGCTTGGATTTTGGTTCAGGCGGCGGGGCTTCTTTTTTGGAGTTGGCGGTTCAGAGGCTGGGCGCCGACGGAATTTCGCCCAGACAGAGGAGGAGCTTCGTGATGTCTGCGGCGCTTCTCAGGCCCAGCTTGCGGCAGAGCGATCCGCGGTGCGCGATCACGGTCTTCTCCGTGATGCCGAGGTTGAAGGCGATCTGCTTGTTCAAAAGGCCGTCGCCCACGCCGCGCGCCACTTCCTTTTCGCGGTTGGAGAGATGCCGCCAGGCGGCCTCGGCCTTCTGCAGGTCGGCGCACGCGCGCCGGGCCTCGCGGTCCCGGGCGACGGCGCGGTTCACGGCGTCCACGAGCCGAGGCGTTTCGACGGGCTTCGGGAGGAAGTCCTCCGCGCCGTCGCGGATCGTCTTCACGGCCATGTTGATGTCGCCGTGCGCGGACGCGAAGATGATGGGCAGCGGATTGCCGGCTTCCGCCATCCGGCGCTGCAGTTCGATGCCTGTCATGCCCGGCATGCGCACGTCGAGAATGAGGCAGCCCGGCCGCAGCGGGTCGTCGTTTTTGAGAAAGTCGAGCGCGTTTTCGTAGCAGGCGACGTCCCAGCCTTCGCCTTCGAGCACGAACTGCCAGGAAAGCCGCACTTCTTCATCGTCGTCGCAGACGCGGATCAGCACTTTGTCGTTCATGTCGCCTCCTTTGCGAGCGGCCATTCTACGACGGCTTCGAGCCCCGACGGCGACCGGCGGCGGTACGTGAGCGACGCGCCGTGGACTTCCAGCAGCGACCGAATGATGGCGACGCCGAGTCCGAGCCCCGAAGCTTTGGTGGAGAGACCCACGCTGCCGATCGAAGCGAGCGCTTCATCGCTGATCGAAGGACCGTTGTCGGCGACGGAAAGCCGGGCCGCACGGGCGTCGCCGGTGACTGTCACGTCCACTTGCGGCGCCGCAACTGCTGAAGCCGCCTGCGCGGCGTTCTTGACGAGGTTGGTGACGACGAGCTCGACTTCGAGCGGATCCATGTCCACTTTGGCGGACGGGGGCGCCAGATGCAGGTGTACGGGCACGGCGGGCCGCAGCGAGCCGCGGCAGCGCTCCACGGCCTTTTGCGTGAGCGCGGCGAGGTCGGCGGCGTGGTGCGCGGGCGCCGACGTCTTCGCGTAGGCGCGGATGTGGTCCACGATGTCAGCGGCGGTTCGATCGGACCGGAGGATTTCGCTTACGGCGCGCGCGAGCGTCGCGGGCGGAATGTCGTCGCCGCGCTCGAGACGCTGCTTCAGACTGCCCGCGTAGTTGCCGATGGCGGCCAGCGGCTGCTTCAGTTCATGCGCGACCATGCCCGAGAGAAGACCCACGGCGCTCGCCTTGTTGAGGGCCTCCAATTTCAAGGCAGACTCTTTGGCGGCAAGGTCGCTCGCGAGCTTTTCCTTCACGGCGGCTTCCGCCTGCCGTGTTCGGCGGCGCACGACGACCGCAAGAAAGAGCGAATTCGCCGCGAGCAGCGCCACGAGCCCCAGACCGCCTGCGATCCACGGAAGGTACGCCTTGATGACAGCCGCGAGCGACAAGTCGCGCTTGAGCGGCATGTTGAGCGTTTCAAAAAGCTCGTAGATGCGGCGGTGGTCCGTCGGAATCGTCCAGCGCAGGCCGTCTTCGCCGCGGGGCAGTGCGAGCAGTCGCTCCGTGATTTTTCGGGCGGTCTCTGATGTGACGGAGGGCTTCACGGTGAGAAGCCAGTTGGGATAGAGGTCTGAGGAGTGCCGGCAGGTGTTGCGGCGGTCCTTTTTTTCGTCGAGCACCTTGAAGAGCCCGGGCGCAAGCAGACCTTTTGCTTCAAGGCCTTCCAGAAGGCACGTCGTGACAAAGCCCGCGTCGGCTTCTCTTGCCTGCACGGAGTCCGTGATCCGCGCCATGGGCGCGCCTGTGACGATGACGTTCTTGAAGAAGTCCTTCTGCGGATGAAGTCCCTGGCGGATCATCTCGACAAGCACCACCTGCCAGCCCGCGAAGGCGGTCTGGCTCATGACGGCGACCGTCTTTCCCTTGAGGTCGGCGAGCGTCTGAAGGTCGTCGCGGTCGCTGCGGACGATCACGGCGGCGCCGTTGCCAAAGTTGGCGTCGGGGGCATGGTCTGTGGTGATGGCAAGAAGCGGCACGCCGTCCGTGCGGCTGATCATCAGACTTGTGAGGCCGCTGGAGGCGATGGCGATGTCAAAGTTGCCTCGGTCGGCAGCCTTCAAAAAGGCGTCTGGATCGCAGGTCGTGACGCGCACCGGACGCGGCGCCACGGCTTCGCGGATCGTGCGGACGGTGTCGGCGTACCAGGCGGACGTGATCTCCGAGCCGTAGGAGTACATGATCGCGAGCGAGAGCGGGCGTTCGTCACCGGCCTGCGCGGGCGTGGACGCGAAGGTGACTGTGAAGGCGGCGAGGGCGAAAAGACGGGCGAGCAAGGCGGAGAGCTCTGTGAGATGACGGAAGAAGGCGCTTCACGGGCGGGAGGACAGCTCCGTGATCGCGGCAAGTGTAGTCGGTTTCAATGGGGCTTCTTGCATCGTCATCAAGCTCGGTGCATTGGTGAAGCGCTCTCAAAGAGGACTCTCGCACCATCGGGCGAACCACTGAAGTGATCCTGTGCGGGCTTGTCGACACGCCTGTAACGTCGTACAAATCTGCATCAAGATCAAGAATGGATCGCAGTAGAAAAAGGCGATGTCAATTATTTTCTATATTGATATTTTTGAGCTGAAGAGTGTTTTCGCTGATCTGAATGGTGCGATTTGCTTGTTGAATACGAATTTTTTTGTGACGGTGGCGTGTTTGCTGAAAGGTGCGCGATGAAGTGAATTTCAGAAAAGACTCGAACTACGTCAACTTCGGTCACACGCTTTTGGAAAGACTGGTGAAAATATAACGGTCGAACCTAGGAAGTTTGGCCGAGAGTGGTGTTTGCTCTTTCGCACTGTTAGTGGCGGGCGATGACGTTTGCAAGCACTTTGGTTATGTAAAAATGGTACAAACTTGAAATGGAGATTTGTGAATATTATTTATGAATTATGTTCGCTACTGGTTGTTTTTGTGATGTGATGAGGGCCGATGTCGGGTCAAAAATATTGCATTAGCTATTTTTATTATCAATTGATATTGTTAATCTGATTATTTATTCTGCGCCATTGGATATTTTTGACTTTTGTTAGGGCAATGCTTGTTTGCATAACTTTAAGCTGGCCTGCTCACAAGCTGACTGTTTAGAAATTCTCAATATCGTAGATGACAAGGAAATGTCAGAGACAAAGAAATTATTGGCACTGTCACTCGCAAAGTCTAGAAAATCTAATCATTGCAGTCGTGGCATAGGAGTCATCTAATATGCAAGATAGCAAGGGCACACCGCAAACAGTTGTTTCATCAGCGCAAGTAAAACATGTTAAAGATGCGCTGGAAGAGATGTCCGTTTCAGATGCTGTAAAACGGCTGGATGTGCCTCAATTTATCGTTGCAAATCTCGAACAGCAGAAAATAATCGATGCTTACAATGGCAACGATCCTGCTATAGGGACAATCGATGACTTGATAAATAATGCAGAATTAAACAGACCTTTGTCTAACAAAGAACTCAGGGCAAGAGAACAAGTCGCTCGTATCTTGACGAATCTCGGTTTGAATGTTCAGCAAATTCACATAATAACAAGATTTACTGTTTATACGCTCTGGTCTCGCGGCAAGAAGTGGCTCAAGGAAGAGAATGTCGAAGAAGCTAAGAATGTTTCTGATCGATTGAAGATCATTGATTCATTGCCGACTCGACTGATCCTGTCGATTTTCATCAATCATTATCGCGGCATTGCTGAAAGATGGAAGCAGGACGAGACAATGATGGACGAACTGACTGACGACTTTGAAGAGATCAGCATTGTTGTAGCGGCATGGCTTCGGACGCTAGAGGAAGTCAAAGGCATCAAGCTGAAACAAACTTTTGATCTGATAAACAAGAAGATCTCGTATAAGAACCGTCAATACTTTAAATTGGATTTATCCTATCTTCAGCTCGGTGCTTTATTTTCCATTGCCCACAATTTAAAGCTGGCGGATTATCGTGGAAACAAGCATCTTGATTTTGGTTTCCGCAAAGATCCTACGCTGGTGGTTGAAGCCGTATGCACCAAGAAATCCTGCCAAGCTCATTACGCTTATTTTCTCGACGGCAGCAACAGCTGCCCCTATTGCGCCCTAGAGGAAGCCCTAGAGCAGGTCGATAGGGCAGAAAGGAAGGCTCTGCGTCGGGAGAAGGAGGCTGAAAAAATTTTGGAAGCAAAAAATGTCTGAAAGCCATGAGGATCAAGGCTTTCAGCGTATGAATTTTAGACGAGTGTCATTTGAACATGAGGTACGTGTGAGTTGTTGGGCACTCTATTAAAAAAATAGTATGTAACCCTATGAAAAATAAGAAGAATAACGGAATCCTGCAACCATGAAAAAATGATTTAGAACTCTACGAACATTTCGATTGGGCGAACGGCGAAAGATAACATAGGCAACACATTGATATGCATAAGAAAAATGATAAAGCATGGCTATGCGGATTGTTGGATAGCATTTTGTCACTCACGTGACACTCTCTTGTTACCCGCCCATAAGGATAATTACTAGTGGCAAACGGAAGACACATCATGACAACAACATCACCTCAAAAAATCGACTTACTGAGGTTTGTTCAGCGCGATGCTGACGGCAACCTTCAAGGGTTAGATGAAAGAGACCTGTTAGAGGGGGTCTTTGATGAGAACGTAGACCAACTCTGTGGCTTGGATCGATATATGCTTTCGATTTACGTTCGAGCTATATATGAATGCCAAAAATACTATTCGGCGTACGATAGATACTTATCAACTGAGTATTCGACTACTTTGCAGCCACGAGTACGTTGGCGCAATGGCCGTGCAGTAGAAATGGAATGGCTTCGACGAGTTGTTACTGAAAAACCAGCAACATCGAGAGAGCTTATGTTGTACCAAAAAAACCATTTGTCAAAAATGGTGTCACTATAAGGATTATATCGAGAAGAGGATTACGTTACTGCCAGCGTTTTATTTTTAAGTCAATTCAACGAAATGGAAAAAGAGATTACCCCAAATCTTTATTTAACAAAGAAAGTGCTTGGGTACGGGCAGAGGGGAGTAGATTGGAACAGTGCTTCTCATTATTACGTGCCGAAGCGGAAACTATCATTGAGATAAAGAAGAAGCTCGGTATTTTGCATACACTAGATAGAAAGTATTTTGATCTTTCAGTTTTAAGTAAGTTAGACTTTTCTTCAATGGGGCGTCCAGCAGATTGCATCACATCGGCGGCGACACTATTGAACGAGAAACACGACAACAATGAGGATAATTCAAATGAAGAATAAAACAGAATTCAACGAAAAGACGTTTCGCGTCGCTCATGTGTTCAAAGATGAGAACGGAAACT
>CAVJUB010000042.1:0-19050 GCA_963652545.1 Hallella faecis
ACGGCCACTCAGCTGACCGCTCATGCTTGCATGTTTTTCCACCATACAAGCATGCTTTCGATCAGATTTTGCTGTACTATTCGCGATGAAGGTTGTTGCCTCGCTTGCAACGACTGGGGCTGATCGCAAGATCCGGGTCCATCGCGGGTGCGGGAAGTTCCCCACCATTCCGCCTACGCCGGGCGCTTCTTGATGGAGCGCCCGACTAGTGGATAACGAAGTTCCCATCAATCTTGCTTTGTCATCCTCAACAAAGTCGCGGTTTTCTATGACGCGACGAGGACTGACAAAATGATCCGGGCCCATCGCCGGCGTGGGAAGTTCCCCGCCACTTTTCTGGCATCGGGCGTCTCAGATGAGCCGTCCGATCAGCCAGCACACAAAGAACACCAGCACGGTGCTCGCCAAGGGAATGCTGATGCGCCGCTTGCCGAGGCGAAAGTTGATGTCGCCCGGCATCCTCCCCAGCCCGAATTTCGAGAGCCAGGGAACGGACGTCATGAGGACGATGAGCAGTATGAGTATCGTAAGAATCCAGCGCATTCCAGCATTGTAATGATCATGACTTCCGACCTCGCCCTTCGCTGCTTCAAGCTCACCCTGAAGAACTACCGCCTTCCCGCTCGCATCGGCGCCCTCGCCGAAGAGCACGGCCGCACGCAGCCCGTCGTCGTCACGATCGACGTCTGGGTGGAAAAGACCGCGCTTCACGACGACCTCGCCGCCGCCTACGACTACCGGGCGCTCCCCGCAGCGGTGGACGCCGTCCTCGCCGCCGGCCACGTCGAGCTCCAGGAGACGCTCGTTGAAGCCGCCGCTGACACGCTCATGAAGGATCCGCGCGTTCAAGCCGTCCGCGTGCAGAGCACGAAGCCCGAGGCTTATCCGAACTGCGACGGAATCAGCGTCGAAGTCTTCCGCCGCCGCTAGACAGCAGCCGGCGCCGTCCGGCGCCCCAAAAGCAGCACGATCAACGTCACGAGCGCCATGACGGCGCCGCCCGCAAAGGTGCCCGCGGGCCCAAAGACGTCCCAGAGCGCCCCCGCCCCAATGCCTGCCATGAGAAGCGCCGCCCCCGAAAAGAGGTTGAAGACGCCGAAAGCGCTCGCCCTCAAGTGCTCCGGCGCCGCCCGCGCCACCATGAGCGCAAAAATTCCCTGAGAAGACGCCAAGTGCAGCCCCCAGAGCACGACGCCCGCCGCCGTGCCAGCGATGGAGCCGACGAAAGCAAAGGAGAGATCAGACGCCAAAAGCAGCAGGAGCGAAACCGCGAGAAGCTTCTCGGGCGACACCCGATCCGCCAGCCGCCCGAAGGGATAGCACGCCGCGCTGAAGACGAGGTTCATGCCCACCATCACCAAGGGCACCCACGTCGTGGCAATCCCCGTGTCCGCCGCACGCAGCACGATGAAGGCGTTGGAAAAGCGCGCGAGCGAAAAGAGCACGCCGAGAATCACCACGAAGCGCCACGGCGCCGAATCGAGCTTTACGAGCGCCGCAAAAGCCGCGCGGTCAATGCGCTTCTTGACGGCCTTCTTCTCGTCGTCCTTGGGTTCATGAATGCCAAAGAGAATGAGCGCCAAACACATCAGCCCCGGAATGAGCGCAATCCAGAAGATCGTGCGGAAGTCTTCCGCGAAGGTGAAGAGAAAGACGGTCGCCAAAAGCGGCCCCACGAACGCTCCGGCGGCATCCAGCGACTGCCGCACGCCGTAAGCGGCTCCGAGCGACTCCTTCGGGGTGACGTCCGCCACGAGCGCGTCGCGCGGCGCCCCGCGCAAGCCTTTGCCGATGCGGTCCGCAAAGCGCGCGAAGACCACGGCGCCCACGGAGTCCGCCAGCGCAAAGAAGGGCTTTGACGCCACGCCCAGCCCGTAACCGAGAAAGATGAGGAGCTTGCGCTTCTTGAAAGCGTCGGCGATGACGCCCGAAAACACCTTGCCAAAGAGCGCGATCGCCTCGGCGCCGCCTTCCGCAAGCCCGATCCAGAACGCGCCGGCGTTCAAGGTCTGCGCCATGAATAGGGGCAAGAGCGCATGGATCATTTCGGACGAAATGTCCATCAAAAGACTCACCATCCCCAGCACCCACACGGTGCGGGGCACTGCGGGCTTCTTTTCGGTCGTCAGGGCTTCGTCACTCATCGTTCGCCTCCTTTTTTCGGGGGCGCGAGCATAGGCTTTGCCGTGTCAAAAAGGCGTGAAAGGCCGGCGGCGACCGCGACAAAACTCCCAGGTCGCGCCAGGGCCCCGCTGAGTAGAATCCGCCTCATTCCAACCTACTTTTCGAACTTCCCATGACAGCAGCAGTCGAAGCGCCGGTCAACTGGTTCAAGAACGGCCGCATGACAAAAAGCGGCGACGACAACAAAAAGACCATTCAGAGCGCGGACGGTCACCACGTGCACGCCTCGGTGTCCGTCAAAAAGCTGGAAAAGCGCATCGTGCGCCTCACCGCGCAGGCGATCGCCGACTACCAGATGATTCGCGAAGGCGACAAGGTCGCGGTCGCCATGAGCGGCGGCAAGGACAGCTACGTGCTCCTTGAAGTCTTGCGCAAGCTGCAGGCCCGCGCCCCCGTGCACTTTGACCTCATCGCCGTGCACGTCAACCAGCACATCCCGGGCGGCCCCACCCCAGTCGTGGAGCGCTACCTCGCCACCGCCGGCGTGCCGTACCACATCGAAGACCAGGACACCAATTCCATCATCGAAAAGCTCATTCCCTCGGGAAAGAACGTCTGCTCGCTCTGCGCCCGCCTGCGCCGCGGCATTCTCTATCGCGTCGCGCGAGAGCTCGGCTGCACGAAGATCGCGCTCGGGCACC
This sequence comes from Hallella faecis, assembly GCA_963652545.1. GTDB lineage: Bacteria > Pseudomonadota > Gammaproteobacteria > Burkholderiales > Burkholderiaceae_F > Duodenibacillus. The sequence goes on from CAVJUB010000042.1 coordinate 2,826, forward strand.
AGATGGACGACGTCGTCTCCACGCTGCTTCTCAACATGTTCTACGGCGGGCGCCTGAAGGCGATGCCGCCCGTGCTCTTTTCCGACGACCACCAGAACACCATCATCCGCCCGCTCGTCTACGTGCGCGAGGCGGAGAACCTCAAGTGGGCGAAGATTCAAGGCTATGAGCTCGCCCCCAAGGACCTCTGCGGCGCGGGCGAAAACAAGAAGCGCCGCGAAGTGAAGGAACTGATGGAGTCCTGGGACCGCGCCCACGACTCCCGCATCTACAACCTCTTCATGAGCACGACGCGCGTCTCGCCCTCGCAACTGGCGGACAAGACGCTCTACAACTTCTTTGAGCGCACCGGAGGCGGCCTCCGCCCCGAAGGCGTCACCGCCCCCGGCGCCGCTTGTGACGACGAAGACAACGACTAAGGAGACTGCCATGCGCATCGAAACCCCGGCCTTTTCGGAAGGCAGCGACATTCCGGAACGCAACACGCAGGAGGGCGAAGACCTCTCGCCCGAGCTGCGCTTTGTGGACGTGCCCGCCAACGCCCGCTCCCTTGTTCTCATCGCCGACGATCCCGACGCCCCGGATCCGAAGGCCCCGAAGTGCGTCTGGCTGCACTGGCTCGTCGTGAACCTTCCCGCGGACTGCACGGGGCTCCCCGAAGGCGTGAAGACATTGCCCGAAGGAGCACTCACGACCGTCAACGACAGCGGCGACCTCGGCTGGTCCGGCCCCCGCCCGCCCATCGGCGTGCACCGCTACTTCTTTCACCTCTACGCGCTGGACGCGACGCTTTCTCTGACGCCCGGCTTCACGCGCGCCGACGCCGAGCGCGCCATGGCGGGGCACGTCCTTGCGGAAGCCCGCACCTTCGGCACCTACCTTCTCTCCACCAACCGCTGACACCATCATGCGCGAAGCCGCTGCGCTGCTTCTTTTCATCGCCGCCGTCATCGGCTGCGCGGTCACGAACACGAACGTCGTCTTCGCGCTCATTTTCGGCTTCTTCGTCTTCACGGGGTACGGCCTCGTGAAGGGCTTTCCCTTGCGCGCCCTCGTCCCCATGATGATGAAGGGCGTCAAAGCCACGGCGGGCGTCGTGATCGTCATGGGATTGATCGGCATGCTCACGGGCTCGTGGCGCGCCTCAGGCACCATCGCGCGGCTCGTGGGCGACGCCGCGGGACTCATTTCCCCCGCGTGGAGCCTCGTCACGGTCTTTCTTTTGAACGGCGCCGTCTCCACGCTGCTCGGCACCTCGTTCGGGACCTGCGCCACGCTCGGCGTCATCAGCATGACGATGACGAACGCCATGGGCGTGAGCCCCGTCCTCTCAGGGGGCGCCATCCTCGCGGGGATCTACATCGGCGACCGGTGTTCTCCCGTCTCCACGAGCGCCGCGCTCGTCGCCGTCGTCACGCACACGTCGCTTTACGACAACATCCGCCGCATGCTCGCGACCGGCGCCCTGCCGCTCGCGCTTTCCGCCGCCCTCTACGCCCTGCTGGGCTTTCTCTTTCCCGGCCACCGCGTTGATCTCGACATCTCCGCGGTGTTCGCGCGGGAATTCGACCTGGGGCTTCTCACCTTTGTCCCTGCGGTCGTTCTCATCGGGCTCGTGCTCTTTCGCCTGCCCATCAAATGGGTGATGACGGCGAGCATTCTCTCGGCGGTGCTGCTCTGCGTCTTCCTGCAGCACCAGTCGTGGGAGAGCGTCGCCAAGACCCTCATTCTGGGCTACTCGGCCGCCGACCCCGACGTCGCCCGCATGATGAACGGCGGGGGGCTCGTCTCGATGATCTCCGTCTGCCTCATCGTTCTCATCTCCTCCACCTTCTCGGGGCTTTTTGACGGCACGGGGCTCACCGAAACCCTGAAGGGCTGCATTCCGGCGCTCGCAAAGCGCCTCACCCCTTTCGGAGCCGTCGTCGTCACGGCCACCGTCTCCGCCGCCATCGCCTGCAACCAGGCGCTCGCCATCCTTCTCACCGAGCAGTTCTCCCGCCCGCTCTACCCCGCGGGCGAAGACCGCGCTTCGCATCTTGAAAACACCGCCGTCGTCATCGCGCCGCTCATTCCCTGGGCGATCGCAGGCGCCGTGCCGGTGGCGACGATCGCCGCGCCCTCGACCTGCCTTCTTGCGGCCTTCTACCTATGGCTCCTTCCCGTCATCAATTTCATCGCGGAAGCCATGAAGGAGCGCCGAAAGTCCGCCCGAGCTTCGAACGCGTAGGCGTTCTGCGCCGCTCTCCGTTGGCAATCCCGCGATTCTTTCTTCAAAATGAGGGCCTTCGAAGAGTTCGAGCCCGATCGCGCCTTCCTGTGTCGGGAGTCTTCCGGCGCGCCGCTCCGACTTTCTCACCGTTTCAGAACAAGAACCCTTCTTCAAGGAAGAAGCACCATGTCAATCAAAGGTCTGCTGGTTGCCGCCGCTGCGGCGGCAACGCTCTTCACCGGCACCGTCTCCGCCGCCCCGGTCGAATACACCGTGGGCACCGGCGCCACCTACCGCCCCTTCGAATTTCAGACGCCCTCCAAGGAAATCGTGGGCTTTGACATCGATCTCATGAAGGAGATTGCCAAAGCGCAGGGCTTCAAGGTGAAGTTCGTGAACACCCTCTGGGGCGTGATCTTTGAGTCCGTGAAGAACGGCGACCGCGACATCATCATGAGCGGCATCACCATCACCCCGCAGCGCCAGGAGGCAATCGACTTCTCCTACCCGTACTTTGCGGCGCACCAGCTCATCCTCACGCAGAAGGATCTGAAGGTGAATTCCTTGAAGGAATTGAAGGGGAAGAACATCGCCGTCTGCGCGAACTCCGCGGGCGACGTTGTGTCGAGCAAGGCGTTCGGGAAGGCCTCGCCCAACATCAAGCGCTTTGACAACACGCCGCTTGCTTTGGAAGAACTCAACGCCGGCGGCGTCGACGCCGCCGTGGGCGACGTGGGCGTCTTCGCCTACTACGCGCAGCAGAACCCCGACAAGGACTTCAACATGACGCGCGACGCCTCCTTTGAAGACCAGTACTTCGGCATCGGCGTGCGCAAGGGCAACACCAAGGTGCTGAACGACGTGAACGAAGGCCTCAAAAAGGTCATCGCCTCCGGCGCCTACGCCAAGGTCTATCACAAGTGGTTCGGCGAAAAGGCCCCCGTGCCCGCGCTGCCCATTCCGTAGCCGTCTCGCGTAGACAACCTCCCCGGAAGGCTTCCGCACGCGCCGCGTCCCCTGCCTTTCGGGGTTTTTCTTGTTTTTCTCTCCGACACAAAAAATGAGTGGATTTCGCTTGGACGTACTCGCGGAGTACTGGCCGCTCTTCATCGAAGGCGCCGGCATGACGCTCAAACTCACCTTCGCCTGCGTGGTCTGCGGCGTCTGTCTCGGCATGCTCCTTGGCATGGCCCGCATGGCGAGCGCCCGGCACGATCCGTGGAAGACGCTGCTGCACTACGGCGTGCGCTGGCCCGTCACGGTGTGGGTGAGCTTCTTTCGCGGCACGCCGCTTTTCGTGCAGATCTTTCTCATGTACTTCGCGGTGCTGCCCGTCTTCATTCATCCCGTGGACGGGCTTCTCGTGAGCGGGTCGCTTGCGCGCGAGCTGCGCGGCAGCTACGGCGCCCTCATCGCGGGCTTTCTCGCGATCTCCCTCAACGCCGGCGCCTACATGAGCGAAGTCTTTCGCGCCGGCATCCAGTCCCTTGACAAGGGGCAGGCCGAAGCCGCCCGCAGCGTGGGCATGACCTACTGGCAGTGCATGCGCCACATCATCCTGCCGCAGGCCTTCCGCCGCATGCTCCCGGCATTGGGCAACAACGCGATCGCCATCCTGAAGGACTCGTCACTCGTGTCCGCCATCGGCCTCACCGAGCTCGCCTACGCCGCCCGCACCGTGGCCGGCGCCTCCGCGCGCTACTGGGAGCCCTACCTCACGATCTCCCTCATGTACTGGGTGATGACGCTGGGGCTCGCGTGGCTCATCCACCTTTTGGAAGAACGCCTGGGCAAAGGAGACGACAAATGAGTTCAACGATGGAAAGCCCCGTCATGATCTCCATCAAGGGGTTGAAAAAGAGCTACGGCAATCTGGAAGTCTTAAAGGGCATCAACCTGGACGTGCACCGCGGCGAAAAGGTCGTGGTGCTCGGCCCCTCGGGCTCCGGCAAATCCACGATGCTTCGCTGCATCAACGCCCTCGAAGACCCCGACTCGGGCTCGATCAATGTGGACGGCGTCGAAGTCACCGACCGCCGCACCAACATCAATCGCCTCCGGGAGCACCTCGGCATGGTGTTTCAGCGCTTCAATCTGTGGCCGCACAAGACGGTGCTTGAAAACGTGATGCTGGGGCAGATGGTGGTCGCCGGCCGCAGCGCCGCCGCGGCGCGCGAAAAGGCCCTTCAGATGCTGGAGCGCGTGGGCTTGGCCTCAAAGGCCGATGAATACCCCGTGCGCCTTTCGGGCGGCCAGCAGCAGCGCGTGGGCATCGCCCGGGCGCTCGCGATGGATCCCAAGGTCATTCTCTTTGACGAGCCAACTTCAGCGCTCGATCCCGAGCTCGTGGGCGAAGTGCTCGCCGTCATGAAGTCCCTCGCGGACGAAGGCATGACCATGGTCGTCGTGACGCACGAAATCGGCTTTGCGCGCGAAGTGGCCGACCATGTGATCTTCATGGACGGCGGCGTCATCGTCGAAGAAGGGCGCCCCGACGACGTGCTCGTCAACCCGAAGGAAGAGCGCACCCGCGCCTTCTTGAAGCGCGTGCTCTAGCCATGGCTCGACGATCGATCTGTCTTGACACCGAAACGACCGGCATCGCCCGGGCGCGCGAGCGACTCTGCGAAGTGGCGGCGGTCGAGTTCGATCCCTTCACCTTCGCGCCGCTCTCGCGCCTGCACCTCTACCTTAATCCCGAGCATCCCGTCTCCTGGGGCGCGCAACGCGTGCACGGCCTCACGAACGACTTCCTCGCCGCGAAGCCCGTCTTTCGCGACGCGGCGCCCGAACTCATCGGCTTCATTCGCGACGCCGACCTCTACATGCACAACGCGTCCTTTGACGCGGGCTTTCTCAACGCCGAGCTCGCCCGCGCGGGGCTGCCGGATCTCGAGAGCCTCGGCTGTCGTCCGGTCTGCACGCTGAAGCTCGCGCGCCGCACGCTGACGAATCTTTCGCACCACAGGCTCGACGACCTCTGCCGCCATTTCGGCATCAGCCTTGAGAGCCGCGCGCTCCACGGCGCCCTCATCGACGCGGAGCTCCTTCTCGAGGTTGTGAAGCGCCTCAAAGGCGCTTAAACCGCCGACGCGTCGTCCATCGAAAACGACGCCGCGCCCGGCGTCGCGTCCGCAAAGCGCACCTTGAAGACCGTGCCCCGGGGCGTGTTGTCCGCAAAGGAAAGCGGCCAGCCTTCGTGGCGGCAGATGCGCCGCACGAGCGACAGCCCCCAGCCATAGCCTTCGCCCGGCGCCGATTCGCCGCGCACGAAGGCCTGCAGAATCTGCGCCTTTTCGCCCTCAGGGATCCCCCGCCCCGTGTCCGCCACGGTCACCGCATCGTCCGTGAGCCGCAGCCGAATCTCGCCCTCGTCCGTGTACTGCAGCGCGTTGCGCAGAAGGTTGTCCACGACCGACTCCGCAAAGGCGCTGTTCACCTGAGGATTCCCTGCGGAAGCGTCCTCCCACGAGAGCGCAATCCCCTTTTTCTTCGCCTCCGCCTGCCAGTTCGCCACCGCGGTCGAAAGCACCTGAGACCACGGCACGATTTCCGACGTGCTCTCCGTCGTGCCGCGCGCCAATTCCAAGAACACCCGCACCAGACGGCTCAGGCGCCGGCAGGCCCCTTCAATGCGCCGGATGCGCTGCGCCTGCACTTCGGGCGAAGCCGGCAGCTGCAGCAGCTCCGCCGTGCTCGAAATCACCATGAGGGGCGTTCTCAGCTCGTGGCTCACGTCCGCCGTGAAGGCCCGCTCGCGCGCGAGCGCCTCGTTGAACTGCTTCAAGGTGGACTCCACCGTGAGCGCCAGCGCCCCGATTTCATCGTCCGCCGGCCGCACCGACAAGGGGCGGAAGGTCTTCGCCTTCGCCATCGACTTCACGTCGTCCGCGAGCCGCTGCACGGGCAGCGTCACGGCGCGCGCGAGCCACAGCCCCGCCACCGCGGACACAAAGAGCACGACGAGAAAGCCGATCGCCGCCTGCAAGTAGAGCTCCAGCTCCTCGGACTCAAACCCGAACTGGTCCTGCTCCATCACCCAGACTTCGCCGTCCCTCACCCTCTTGTAGACGAAGTAGTCCGCGTCCCCCAAGCTTTCGCTGAAGCCCTCCTTCAAGGCCCGGTAGCGTTCAGGCACCGGGGGATAGGCCGTGGTGCGCTTCGTGTCGGCGTAGATCTTTTCCAGCCGGCCGTAGAGACCGGGGGGCTGCCCCTCGGCCGCGAGCGTGAGCTTTGATTCCATCTCGCGCCCCACGAGGCTTTCTTCCGCGAGCGAAATGCCGTAGAAGATGGCCAATCCGTACGTCACCGTGACGATCGTCACCATGCAGAGCATGGCGATCACCACACGCGCCGTGATGGTGGGACCGGCGCGCCCCTTGAGAAAGTCCGCAAAGCGCATCGCCCGCTACTCCGCTCGAAGCGTCCAGCCCACGCCCGGCACCGTCTTCACGAGCGCCGTCGCAAAGGGCTTGTCCACCGCGTTTCTCAACATGTAAAGGTGACTGCGGATCGTCTCCGCCGAGGGCGGCGCCCCCCACACCTCCCGCGCGAGCTCCTCCTTCGTGACGACGGCGGGGCTCTTTTTCATCAGGAGCGCCAGAATCTTCATCGCCGTGGCGTTGAGCTTCACGGGCCGCCCCGCGCGCTCCACCGACCACATCCGCAGGTTGAGCGTCAGGTCGCCCACGACGAGCACCGCGGGCGCGGCGTCCGCTTCGGAGCGTCTCAGCTGCGCGCGGATGCGGGCGTGCAGCTCCGCCAAGGAAAAGGGCTTGATCAGGTAGTCGTCCGCGCCGCTTTCGAGGCCCCGGATGCGGTCCGGCACCGTGTCGCGGGCGGTGAGCATGATGATGGGCTTTTTCCAGCCGATCTCCCGCAGCCGCCGCGTGAGGTTCAGGCCGTCCAGCCCCGGAAGACCGATGTCCAATACGGCGAGCGCCACGGTTTCGTCGGTCGCCGCCGCCGAAAAGCCGTCAAAGCCCTCGTGCTTCACGACGGTCGTGAGCGTCGGATCCACGCCCTGCAGATAGTCGGCGATGTTCGCCGCAATGTCCGCGTCGTCTTCCACGATCAAAATCTTCTGCATGCGCTGCTCCTTTCTGGGAATGACTGGGGCCGGCCGCCGCGGCCGCGTTGGGTCATTTTCTCACCGCCGCCCAATCTTTTTCAAAGCGCCTCCGACGCCCTCCGCGCCGCGTTACGTCTTTTCACGCCGCTTTCACGCCGCGTCAACCGGCGTTTCACAGCGCCCCCGACACAATGCCGCCTATCATGAAAAAGCGCCTCTTTCCCGCGGTGAAGCCCGTCGACCTCGCGGTCGTCCTCGCCGTTCTCTACCTCGTCATCCTCGCCGTCGTCCCGTTTGAAGCGATCGACCGCGGCCTCTCGCGCCTCATCTTCCAGTACGGCCGCGAGGGCTGGAGCACCGGCTGGCTGTGGGCCTATCCGCTCTACGGCTGGGCGAAGGTCTTCTCCGGCCTGGTCACGGCCGGGCTCGCCCTCTGGGCCGTGCGCGCCTACCGCGCCGACAACCAGCCGCTTGCGGACGCGCTCATTCGCGTGCTGATGTCGGCGGTTCTGACGCTGGGCTTGATGCTTTTGATGAAGCACACCTCGGGCGTCGCCTGCCCCTGGAGCCTTCCGGAATTCAATCCGCAGAAGACGTCGTCCATCATCACGCCCTTTGCCTGGCTCTTTTCCAACGCGTCGTACCAGGGCAAATGCTGGCCCGCGGGTCACGCCACCACGGGCTTCTGCCTCTTCGGCCTTTACTTCGCGGCCCGGCGCCTCAAAATGAAGCGCGCGGGGCTTGTGCTCGCCGCCGTCTTGCTCTACGGCAGCCTCTGCGCTGCGGCCCGCATGCTGCAGGGCGCGCACTTTCTGTCGCATTCCGTCGCAACGATGCTTCTGGGGTTTGCCGTCGCGGGCGTCATCTTCTGGCCGGACTCCAAAGAAAAGACGGAAATGAACGTCACGCAGGCGGCGCTTTTTGCCGCGGCGCCCCTCACGCTTCAAGCCGTCCCCTTCTTTTCGCAGCTCGCCGAAGCCGCCACCCTGCGGGGCTTCGCCGCCCTGGCCGCCTCCGCGCTCCTCTTCTTTTTCCTGTGGACGGGGCTCTTTCTTCTTCTCGCACGCGGCCTGCCGCGCCGCGGCTGGCGCGTGACGCTCGCCGTTCTCACGATCGCCGGCGCCGGCGCCAACGCCTTCACGACGCTCTACGGCACGGTGATGACGCCTGACATGGTTCGCAACGCCCTCGCCACCGACTGGCATGAAGCCACTGAGCTCGTGGGCTGGCGCTGGGCGATGCGCGCCGCGCTCTTTGCGCTGCCGGGCCTTGCCGTCGCGCTCCTTGCGCCCCCGGTGACGCGGGAGACGGCGCCCGACTTCCGCGGCCGGCTCCTCTACGCCACAAAGTGCGTCGCCGCCTTCGTCGTCACCGCCGTCTTCCTGCTGTCGCAGTTCTCGACGCTCGCCGCCTTCATGCGCAACCAGAAGCAGGCGCGCTACCTCATCGAGCCCGCGGCCGTTCTCTACAGCCTCGCGCGCACCACGGTCACGGACGGCGCGCCGGAAAACCGCGTCCGCGCCGTGATCGATCCCGCGCCCGCGCTCGCCGCGACGCCGTCGGAAAAGCCCCTTCTCGTCGTCCTCGTCGTGGGCGAAACCGTCCGCGCCGGCAACTGGGGCTTGAACGGCTACGCGCGCAACACCACGCCGGAGCTCGCGCGCCGCGGCGTCATCAACTTCTCCAACGTCACTTCCTGCGGCACCTCCACCGACGTGAGCCTGCCCTGCATGTTCAGCCGCGTGGGCCGCGAAGACTACGACCGCGACCGCATCCTCGCCGAAGAAAGCGTCCTTTCCGTCATTGAGCGCGCGGGCGTCGCCGTTCATTGGGTGGACAACCAGTCCGGGTGCAAGGGCGCCTGCACGGACGCCATGACGTCCCCCGTCGCTCGAAACGACGCCGACTGCCCCGACGGCGTCTGCTACGACGGCGCGATGCTGGGGAACGTGCGCGAGGCGCTCGCTTCGCCTGCGGAGCGCTCGCTTCTCGTGCTTCACTCCATGGGCAACCACGGCCCCGCCTACTGGAAGCGCTCTCCCGCGGGCTTTCACCCCTTCGGCACGGGCTGCCTCAAGGATGATCTGGGCGAGTGCCGTCCCGAAGACGTCGTCACCTCCTACGACAATGCGGTCGCCTACGCCGACCGGTTCCTCTCGAGCGTGATTGATCTGCTCGCCGCCGACCAAACGCACGACACCGTGCTTCTCTACCTGTCGGACCACGGTGAAAGCCTGGGCGAAAAGGGCCTCTGGCTGCACGGCGCCCCCTACTGGACGAAGCTTGACGAACAGACGAAGGTGCCGATGATTCTGTGGATGAACCTCTCCGCGCAGCGGCGCTTCGGCCTTAATGCCCCTGCCGCCGACGTCGCCGTCCCCGTCTCCCACGACAACCTCGCCGACACGCTCTTTGACCTGACGGGCGTCGCCACCAAGCTCTTTCGCCCCCGCGCGAGCCTCCTTTCCGTCTTGAAGACGGGCGAAGCCGGCGAGTGACGCGCGCCGCCCGAACGGAGCGCGCCGACTGCGTCCGTTCGGGCGAAAACCGCGTCGCGATCCGTCACAAATCCGCGGCCGTAAGCCCTGGGCGCAAGCCCGTATAATTCGCGCCGTTTCTTCTTTTCCATCAGGAATTTCAGTCGAGCCGCCGGCCTTTTTCCTTCCGCCGCGCGGCCCCGGCGGAAGGTTGTCGCGTGAAATCCTCCAAATTCAATTCGTCCTTCTGGGCCAAGGGCCTGATGTGGATCGCGGGGCTCGGCATTCTCGGCGCCGTCTGCGCCGCGAGCCTGGTCGTCATCGTCTTCTCCATCATCTACAAGCAGCTGCCGGCGATCGACTCCCTCACCGACTACCGTCCGAAGATTCCGCTGCGCATCTACAGCGCCGACAACACGCTGATCGGCGAATTCGGCGAGGAGCGCCGCGACTTCGTGCACTTGAAGGACATGCCGGAGTTTGTGAAGCAGGCCGTGCTCGCCGCCGAAGACAACGGCTTTTACGAACACTCGGGCATTGAATTCTCCGGCATCGCCCGCGCCGCGCTCGCGAACCTTCTCACGGGCCGCAAGGGCCAGGGCGGCTCCACCATCACGATGCAGGTGGCGCGCAACTTCTTTCTCTCCTCGGAGCGCACCTACACCCGCAAGATCTACGAAATCGCGATGGCCTACAAGATCGAGAGCCTGCTCTCCAAGGACCAGATCCTTGAGGTCTATCTCAACCAGATCTACCTCGGCCAGCGCGCCTACGGCTTTTCTTCGGCCGCCATGGCCTACTTCGGCAAGAAGCTTGACCAGCTCACGATCGGCGAAGCCGCCACGATCGCGGGCCTTCCCGTCGCCCCGTCGGCCTACAACCCCATCGTGAACCCGACGCGCGCCACCATGCGCAAGAACTACGTGCTGGGCCGCATGCGCGATCTGGGCTACATTGACGAAGCGACCTACGAGCACGAGAAGGCGGCGCCCCTCGTGGCCAAGAACAAGCAGGCCGAAGCCGACCGCAAGGAAATCCGCTCGGTGCACGCCGAATACGCGGCGGAACTCGCCCGCATGCTCGTCTACGATGAGTTCAAGGAGGAGACCTACACCCGAGGCCTCAACGTCTACACCACCATCCGCGACGCCGACCAGACGGCCGCCTGGAAGACGGTGCACGACCACCTCATCGCCTATGACCGCAAGTACGGCTTCCGGGGCGCCCGCACGGCGATCGACATCTCCAACGCCGAAACCCGGCAGAAGAACGTGGCGCTTGTTCTCTCGCGCCTTCCTGAAGTGCCCGACCTCGTGGGCGCGGTCGTCACCGACATCCGCGCGACGACCGTGACGGAAACCATTCCCAACAAGAAGAACCGCCGCGCCAAGCCGCAGACGAAGACGCGCACGGTGAACACCGTCACCGTCATGTTTGAAGACGGGACGACGGCGGAGCTTGACGAAGCGACGCAGGCCTTCGCCGGCAAGTACCTCACCGAGGCCGCGGGCGACGAGCGCCTGCGCGCGGGCAGCGTCGTTCGCGTCATGAAGACCGAAGCGGGCGACTGGACCCTGGCTCAGGTTCCTCAGGTGCAGGCCGGGTTCCTCAGCGCCGAATTCATGACCGGCGCCGTGCGCGCCATGGTGGGCGGCTTTGACTTCAACCTCAACATGTTCAACCATGTGACGCAGGCGCTGCGCCAGCCGGGCTCCTCCTTCAAGCCCTTCATCTACTCGGCGGCGCTTGACAAGGGCTTCAACCCCGCCACCATCATCAACGACGCCCCGATCTTCATTGACCCGCGCCTTACGGGCGGCGAACTGTGGGAGCCCCGCAACTTCGAAGGGCGCTTTGACGGTCCGATGACGATGGCAACCGGCCTCAAGAAGTCCAAGAACCTCGTCTCCATCCGCATCATGCAGGCGATCGGCGCGCGCTACGCGCAGGAATACGTCGGGAAGTTCGGCTTCCCCGCCTCCCGCACGCCCGCGCAGCTTACGACGGCGCTCGGCGCCGGCTCCACGACGCCCTGGGAGATGACGGGCGCCTACTGCGTCTTCGCCAACGGCGGCTACCGCGTGCATCCCTACCTCATCACGAAGGTGACGGACGCCGAAGGCAAGCTCCTCATGTCGGAGCACAACCGCAAGGCGGGCGACGAAACCATCCGCGCGATCGACGAACGAAACGCCTTCATCATGCACACGCTTCTGAACGGCGTCGTCACGAGCGGCACGGGCGCCCGCGCCTACCGCGAACTAAAGCGCCCCGACATGGGCGGCAAGACCGGCACGACGAACAACGCCTATGACGCCTGGTTCGCGGGCTACGCCGGCGACTTGGTCGCCGTGGGCTGGATGGGATACGACCAGATGAAGCCGCTCGGCAACCGCGAAACGGGCGGCGGCCTGATGCTGCCGCTCTGGATCGACTACATGAAGTCCGTGATCACGAACGAACCCATCTTCCGGCGCCGCCAGCCTTCCAGCGTCGTCCTCATCAACGGCAGCTACTACTACGCCGACAGCGTGGACGCCACGGTGCGCGACGTGCCTTTGAACGGCAAGATCGAAGAGCGCAACCGCGCCCGCGACATTCTCCGCGACCAGATCTTCTGATCGCGAATCGAAGAACTACCGAGGGCCCGTCACCGTGACGGGCTCTTTCGTTATGTAGCTCACGGCGTCTGAAAGCAACGCCCAGAAGTCCGCGCGGCCGCGGCTTTCCTTCCAAAGCCCGTCTTCAAACGAGAAGTGATAGCCGCCCTTGAGGCTCGCAAGCCACACCTGCTGCGTCGGCGTGTGAAGGTTCACCACCGCCTGGTCGCCCGAGTCGGCTTCGATCGTGAGGACGTTGCCCGCGCGGTCGCACTCCACGTCGACGCCGGCCGCATCGAGCGCATTTTCAATGTCGGCGAGCAGCTTTTCGGCCTGCTCAACAAATTCGGTTTCGGTCATAATTCGCTTCTTAACTTTGGACCATCCACAAAAAGGGAGATCCCCATGGTGCGAACGATCGCCGCTATTGTATGCTTGACCGCCGTTGCAGCCCTCACGGCCTGCGGCATCAAGGGCCCGCTCTACCTGCCCGACACCACGTCGCCGGCGCAGACGGCTCCCGCCAAGTAACCCTTTTCCCCGACGCCTTTCGTCATGACCGACTACGTCACTCAGCTGCCGGGGCTTTCCCGGAAGAACGGCACCCTCTTTTGCGAAGGCTGCGCCGTTCCCGAACTCGCCCGGCAGTTCGGCACCCCTCTCTACGTCTACTCTCGCGCCGCGCTCGAAGCGGCCGCCCGCGACTGGCTGGCGGGCGTCGCCAATACGCCGCACCGCGTCTTCTACGCGGTGAAGTCCAACTACAGCCTCGGCGTTCTCAAAGTCTTCGCCCGCCTCGGACTTGGCTTTGACATCGTGAGCGCGGGCGAGCTCGCGCGCGTCATCGCCGCGGGCGGCGACCCGAAGAACGTGGTGTATTCCGGCGTCGGCAAGACGCGGGAAGAGATGCGCCTTGCGCTTCAGGCGGGGATCTGCTGCTTTAATCTGGAAAATCCCCAGGAGCTTGATCGCCTGGAAGAAGAAGCCGCCCGGCTCAATGTCACGGCCGCCGTCTCCTTCCGCGTCAATCCGGACGTGGACGCCCAGACGCATCCCTACATTTCGACGGGGCTTGAAGACAACAAGTTCGGCGTGAGCCTTGAGGCCGCCCGCGCGCTCTACCAAAAGGCCGCGGCCATGCCGCACCTGCGCGTCTCCGGCATCGACTGCCACGTCGGCAGCCAGATCACGCAGATCGAGCCTTTCATCGAAGCCTGCGACATCGTGACCGACATGGTGCTTGACTTGAAGGCGGACGGCATTGAGCTTGACCACATCGACTTCGGCGGCGGCCTCGGCGTGCGCTACGGCGACGAAAAGCCGCCCCGCGCCCAGGAGCTCGTGAAGCTCATGGAAGCGATGTGTGAGAGAAAGGGCCTCGGCCACCTCGCGCTCTTCTTTGAGCCGGGCCGCTCGCTTTCGGCGGAAGCCGGACTTCTCGTGATGCGCGCCGAGTATCTGAAGACGACGCCCCACAAGCGCTACTGCATCACGGACGCCGGCATGAACGACATGCTGCGCCCGACGCTCTATCAGGCCACGATGCACGTGGTGAACGCCGTGACGCACGAAGGAGCGGAGGCTTCGGCCGTTGATGTCGTGGGCCCCATCTGCGAGTCGGGCGACTGGCTCGCGCACGACGAAGTGCTCGCCGTGGAAGAGGGCGACGTGCTTGCCATGACCTGCGCCGGCGCCTACGGCATGACGATGTCGAGCAACTACAACGCGCGCCCCCGCGCCGCCGAAGTGCTGGTGGACGGCGAAAAGGCCGTGCTCATCCGCGCGCGGGAGACCGTGACGGATCTGATGCGCGGCGAATCCGTTCCCGAGCTCTGAAAACTGATAAACTCAAGCAACGCCGGAGGGTTGGAGCCTTCCGGCGTTTTTTGTGTTTACTGCCGCGGCGCGGGGGCTCTCCTGCGTGCGCCAAGGAGCTGCCATGCATATCGAAAACGAACTCAAGCTTGACTTCAAGGACGTGCTCATCCGTCCGAAGCGCTCCACCCTCACGAGCCGCAGCCAGGTGGACATCACGCGGGAGATCAAGTTCCGTCATTCGTCGGAAGTCTTCCACGCCGTGCCGGTGATCGCCGCCAACATGGACACGACGGGCACCTTCGCCATGGCGCGGGCGCTGGGCCGTCACGGCATGATGACGGCCTTGCACAAGCACTACAGCGTCGAAGAGTATGTGGACTTCTTCTCGCATCTCGAACAGAAGTCCGACGCCTTTTATTCGCTCGGCATCGGCGACGCCGACTATGAGAAGTTCCTCGCCGTGAAGGCGAAGGCCCCCGAAGGCGCCATTCGCTACGTCTGCATTGACGTCGCCAACGGCTACACCGAAGCCTTCGTGAGCTTTGTGAAGAAGATGCGCGACGTCTGTCCCGACCTCGTCATCATGGCCGGCAACGTCGTCACGGGCGACATGACCGAAGAGCTCATCCTCGCCGGCGCGGACATCGTGAAAGTGGGCATCGGCCCGGGCTCGGTCTGCACGACGCGCAAGATGACCGGCGTGGGCTATCCCCAGCTTTCCGCCGTCATTGAATGCGCCGATGCAGCCCACGGTCTGAAAGGCCGCATCTGCTCGGACGGCGGCTGCACCCGCCCCGGCGACGTCGCCAAGGCTTTCGGAGGCGGCGCCGACTTCGTCATGCTGGGCGGCATGTTCGCGGGCCATGAGGAATCCGGCGGCGAAGTGAAGGAAGTGGACGGCCGCAAGATGCGCGGCTTCTACGGCATGAGCTCCAAGAACGCCATGGACAAGTACTCCGGCGGCGTCGCCAAGTACCGCGCCGCTGAAGGGAAGTTCGTCTGGATCGAAGACCGCGGTCCGGTGGAGCAGACCTGCCAAGACATCCTGGGCGGCGTGCGCTCCGCCTGCACCTACGTGGGCGCCAAGCGCTTGAAGGAGCTCACGATGCGCACGACGTTCGTGCGCGTCTCCCAGCAGCTGAATGAAGTGTTCGGCAAGTCCTGAGTCGCTTCAACCCTTCGCAGTTAAACCAAGGCCCTGCCGGGAACACTCGGACAGGGCCTTTCATTTCATCGCAGGGCGCCCAGAAGCATCTCCGCCGCGCTGAAGCCTTCGAGCGGCTTCTTCTTGAACTGTGACTGCGTGAAGCGCCGCCAGCGTCCGATCACAAAGCTCAGATACACGGACGCCACGGCCGAAACGTTCGTGTCAGCGGCCATCTCCCGCTCCACGATGGCGAGCTTGAGCGTCTGCTTGATGCTGAGCTCCGCCTTGTCGAGGACATGGTTCATGTAGTCAAGCACCGCCGGATCCTCGTAAACGAGCGCCTCCCCGGTGAGCAGCCGGGCGATGCCCGGATTCACTTCGGCAAACTTCAAAAGCGCCTGCACTTTCGCCATCGCCCGCTGACGATGCGTCATGCCGTCCATGGCCTCGGCGGACGAAAACATGCTGGCAAACGCGGTCTCGCAAAACGCGACGATCTGCTTCAGGATCTCCGCCTTGTTCGTAAAGTGCCGGTAGAGCGCCGCTTCCGACAGCCCGGTGGCCGCGGCAATCTCCTTGGTGGTGAATTTCTCCAGACGAGGCTTCCCCAGAAGCGTCACTACGGCCGACAGAATCTCCTGCCGACGGTCAGCGCTTTTCTTGTACTGCCGCTTGGCGGCCGCCTCCGGCGCCTCAGTCGTCGGGGCATTGTCGAGAGGTTCAGTTTCAGTCATTCGTCTTGTCCAAAAAGCGGGAACTCATCGTAACGAGTCGCGCCAAGATTTTCCACGGACCGAAGAAAACAAAACCCCCGAGACCGTTTGATCTCAGGGGTTCTGAAAAGGTGAGCCCGGCAGTGTCCTACTTTCACTGGAAATACAACCAACTATCATCGGCCCA
>CAVJUB010000043.1:0-18765 GCA_963652545.1 Hallella faecis
CTAAAAGCTCTGGAAGGTTTTCTTCGCGTGCTGTTTGTGGACAACGGCATCCATGCCAAAAGCTTTGGCACCTACTTTGACTGCAAAAACGGTGTCTTCTTCCTGAAAAATCAAAATTTAAAACATAAACATAGCATAGAATCAGCCTATAATTTCTTCCACAATCAGCGACACACGCTTTTTCATTACGGGGATCTGTTTGGTACTTTTGACACTACCCGAACTCTATCTACAAAAGCCGAAGCCAATTCAATAATCCAAGAAGCTCTATCAATTATTTCGGGGTAATAATGCTTAAGTATAAAGATTACTATTCTCAACCGCTGGACGATCATCGATATTATCTTGTTTGTCGCGGACCCGACAGCATTTTCAGCTACGTTGATTCCATTCAAAATGACTCACACGTTGCGAAGCACAGTGGAGAGCTCATCGTAGATCAGGTGCTCGTCGCGGGCGACAATCCCAATCGATTTGCGCTAATCCCATACCAAAACGGTCAGTTACTGCTTTCCAAGGCAAAGTCCATTGCTGCAACAGATGAATTTCGGAAAACAACTTCCTCCATTTTCAAGAAAAACTTATCTGATTTGCAATATTCAATTCTAACTACAGAACAAAAATTTCGCGTAATCAACAATCAACCATTGTAAACTCATCCACTTCAAGCACCATGCCCAGAAAATCCTATTACGACACCCGCGTCGAGTCCGACGAAGACGACGATTTTGACGACCGTCCCTCCAAGTCCCAGAAGAAGCGCGACTGCGACGCCCTGCAGGCGCTCGGCAAAGAGCTCACGCAGCTCACCGCCGAACAGCAGAGCCAGATTCCGCTCCCCGAAGAAACGGCGCACGCCATCCGCGACTACGCCGCCATGAAGTCCTTCGGGGCGCAGCGCCGCCAGCTGCAGTTGATCGGCAAGCTCATGCGCCACTTGGACGCCGCCGCCGTGCGCGAGGCGATCGACCGCGCCACGGGCGAAAGCCGGGCGGCGGCCGCGGCGCACAAGCGCGCCGAGCGCGCCCGCGAGGCGCTGATCGCTCAGGACGATTTCCTCACCGCCTACGCGGAAAAACACCCGGCGATCGAACTGCAGCGGCTGCGCCAGCTCATCCGCCAAGCCCGAAAGGAAGCGGAGAAGTCCCTTCCCCCCAAGGCCTTCCGCGAGATCTACAAGATTCTCTACGCCGAGGAGCTTCCCGCGCTCAACCTGGAAGCCGTCGAAGCCAAGGACGACGAATAGCCGCCTTCAACTGATTTGCGAGAAATCCGCCATGGCCGTCACTCGTTCCACTGACAATGAACTCATTCTGGGGCTCGTCTCCATTTCCGACCGCGCCAGCGCCGGCGTCTATGAAGACGAAGGGCTTCCTGCGCTCGAAAACTGGATCCGCCGCGCCGTCACGACGCCCGTGCGGATTGAAAAGCGCCTCATTCCCGACGAGCGCTTTCAAATTGAAAGCACGCTGCGCGACCTCACGGACCATGTGGGGTGCGATCTCGTTCTCACCACGGGCGGCACGGGGCCGGCGCGCCGCGACGTGACGCCTGAAGCGACGCTTGCCGTGGCGACGCGCGAAATGCCGGGCTTCGGCGAACAGATGCGCCGCATTTCGATGGCCTTCGTGCCGACCGCCATCCTGTCCCGTCAGGTCGCGGTGCTGCGCGAGATTCCGGACCACGCCGCCCTCATCATCAACCTTCCCGGCCGCCCCAAGGCGATTGCCGAAACGCTGGGGGGCGCGAAGAACCCCGACGGCAGCGTGAAGGAAGCGGGCATTTTCGCGGCCGTCCCCTACTGCATCGACTTGATCGGCGGGCCGCGCATTGAAACCGACGACGAAGTGATCAAGGCCTTCCGCCCCAAGCAAAAGACGGAGGCCGCCCCCGAAAAGGCGCCCGAACCCCCGAAGGCCGACAAGGCGACGGAATCGGTCCGCCCCGCCGAACCCGCTCCGCGCGTCACGGCCGCCCCGGCGCCTTCGCCCGCTGCCGCCCCTCGCGACAACCGCCCGCACATGAGCCCCGAAGCCATCGCCCGCCGCTCCGTCCAGCGCGGCGTGCCGCTTTACAACGAGCGGCGACCTGTCAACGCCGCCCCCGCCCTGCGGTGCTTCGTGAAGGAGCCCGCAAGCGGCGCCGATCCCCAGTGCACCGTGGTGTGGCTCCACGGTCTGGGGACGACCGTGCACGACTTCGAGCCCTTTGCCGAAGAGGTGGCGGACTTCGGCGGCCCGGCGGCGCGCTTCGTGTTTCCGCAGGCGCCGGAGATCGCTCTCACCGCACACCGCGGCTGGAAGACGACGGCGTGGTTTGACGTGCGCTCGAGCGACTTCACGTCAGTGGAGGACGAGCGCGGCATTCGCGCCATGCACCTTCGCGTGAGCCAGGTGATCCGCGAGCTCGTCGCCTCGGGCACGCCCGCTGAAAAAATCTTCCTCGGGGGCTTTTCGATGGGCGCCGCGATGGCGCTCTTTTCGGGCTTGAGGCAGCCCCAGCCGCTGGCGGGCGTCATCGCGCTCTCAGGGTACCTGCCGCTTGCGGCCTCCCTTCCCGCGGAGATCACCGAAGGCGGCCGCGCCACGCCCGTTTTCATGGGGCACGGCGCGTTTGACGACGTCGTGAATCCCCTCACGGCGAAGGCCGCCGCCCAGCAAATCGAAAGCCTCGTGGAAACGCTCATCTGGCGCGAGTACAACATGGAGCACACCCTGTGCCCTGACGAGATGACGCACATCGCGCAGTTCATGCAGGCCGCCATCCACTGATCGCGCCGCCTCGCCTTTTCGGGCCGCCTTCCTTCACAAAGAGCGGCCCGTTTTCTTTCCGGAACTTGATCCCGCACAGGACTACTTAGTGGTCCGTCCCTGCCATAATCGCTCCCGTTAAGACTAAATTCAGGCTGAAAGGCTCGCCGCACGAAGCGGCCGAGCCGCGACGCCTGCCGGCCGCCACCGGCGCCGGACCATTCAGGAGAAAGAAATGTCGAATACGGATGTGAGCCGCCGCGGTCTTTTGAAGACCTCGTTCATCGGCGCCGCCGCGGCGGGCGCCGCCACTTTCGGCGCCGTCGCCGAAGCCGCTCCCGCCCCGAAGGTTGCGGGCACTTACGACGCCATCGTCCTTGGCGCCGGCCCCTCGGGCCTCATCACCGCCATCACCGCGCACGATCTGGGCGCCAAGGTGGTGGTTCTGGAAAAGTGCGACCGCCCGGACGGCAACGCCATCTACGCGCTGGGCTCCATCTGCGGCTGGGGCACGCGGCACCAGAAGGAGCAGGGCATTGACGACGACACCGCCGACGCCTTCTACGCCATGATGATGGGCATTTCCAAGGGCATGGGCGACAAGGCGCTGAACCGCGTCTACACCGACAACATCACCGCCGGCATCGACTGGCTCGAAAGCGACATCGGCGTGAAGTTCGGCAAGATCAAGAAGATGCCCTACCCGCGTCTCGGCCGCACCTGCCGCGTCGTGGGCGACATGAAAAAGGGCATCACGGGCGGCGCGCAGCTCGTGCAGGACCTCTTGAAGGCCGCCGCAAAGCGCGGCATCGAAATCAAGTACGAACACAAGGCGATCCGCCTCGTGACGAACGACCGCAACGCCGTCACCGGCGTCGAAGTCCAGACCCCGGTGGGCAAGAAGACCTTCATGAGCCGCGGCGGCGTCTGCTTCTGCACGGGCGGCTTCTCCGCCAACCCCGGCATGGTCGACCGCTACATCGGCGGCTGGGCGACCCGCATGATTCTGCGCGGCTCCCGCCACACCACGGGCGAAAACATCACCTTGACCGAACCGCTCTTCACGAAGTTCGTGAACATGGACCAGTTCCACGCGGGCCCGATCGTGGGCGAAACGCACGTGAACCCCGCCGACATCCTCAATTCCGGCTACGGCGTGCAGGTGGACACGAACGGCAACCGCTTCATGGATGAAAACAACACCTACGTGATCAAGGCCCGCACCTGCGCTCAGAAGACCTTGGACAACATGGCCTGGGTGATCGTGGACAGCGACTGCTCGGTGCTTGACCGCGTCATCCCGAAGTTTGACCGCCTGAACAACCCCTACGGCAAAGCGGACACCATTGAAGAGCTCTGCCAGCAGGTGAAGCTGCCCGCCGACAAGGTGAAGAAGGCCGTGGACGCCTACAACAAGGCGCTGCAGGAAGGCAAGCTCGCCGAAATGAACCCGCCCTGCACCTACAAGACGCCGCACCCTGTCGCGAAGGCCCCCTTCTACGCCGTTCCCTTCCAGGGCGGCATGACGGCCACCTTCGGCGGCCCCTTGATCAACACCAAGGCGGAGATTCAGGATCTGGACGGCAAGTCCATCGCCGGCCTCTACGCGGCGGGCAACTCCGCGGGCGGCATCTTCTTCCACAACTACGCGGGCGGCGCGCAGCTCGGCGCCGCCACGGTGTTCGGCCGCATTGCGGGCGCTGAAATGGCGAACCGCGCCAAGGCCGCCAAGAAGTCGAAGAAGGCCTAACGAGAACTCAGGAGAAAAAACATGCTGAAGACTTTTGCTGCCGCCTTCGCGCTTGCGGCGGGACTCGCCCTTTCGTCTGCGCCGGCTCTCGCCGCGGACATGACGCTTGCCCAGATGCACGGCAAGTCCTGGCCCAAGTCGACGGGCTTTGCGACGAAGAACCAGTGCCTGAAGTGCCACGTCTCCTACGAGGCGCTCGCCGAGCGCACGAAGAACGTGTCGCCCAATCCCCATGTGTCGCATCAGGGCGCGGTGAACTGCGAGGACTGCCACAAGGCGGACCGTCCCGTGAAGGACGTGCAGTTCATGTGCAATGACTGCCACAAGTTCACGCTGAAGAAGTAAGCCTTCCTCTGCCAGGAACTCAAGCCCCGCGAAGCTTCGTGCGACGCGGGGTTTGTTTTCATTGACTATTTCAAGTAGTCAACGCATGAATATGTCATATTCCGTCGAATGACAATATACGCTATGCCGGATTATGTCCCTCAGAAGAAATCACCATGAAACACGAGACGGACGCCGTAACTTCCATCATCGAATCCATCCGAGAAATAAAGGCGCTTCATGTTTTCGAAGGAACTCCTAGGGGAGCCACCGATCCGTCCCATAGAGCTCCCGAGCGGGGTGGTACCCTGTAGGGGCAGCTTGAAGCGCTTGCCGAGGAAGGCGCCCTCACCCGCTTTCCATCAACGATAATCAAATTTTACGTTTATCTGTGCCAAAAAGCGGGTACACTGTCCCTCACGGAGGGATAAAATGATCCAAAACATCACCATCCAGAATTTCGCCTGCATTCGCTCTCTGAGTCTTGACCTGCACTTTGCCGAGGGCAAGGCCCCCAACGGCTACCAAAGTGCGCCGAACCTTCCGTTCGTCGCCGCCGGCGCAGGGAAAACAGGCCGCGTGTGCCCTGTGCTAGCGCTGTACGGCGCGAACGCCTCCGGCAAAACTTCCATTTTGCAAGCATTGAATCTGCTTTGCCTTCTGGAGAAAAACGGCTGGACGCCCCTCTGCTTCCGCCCCTATCGTCTGGCCGAAGATGATCCCGCGATCACGGAAACCGTCATCGCCCTCTCCTTCTGGAAAGCAAGGAAGCTCTTTCGCTACGAAGTCCGAATAAACAAAAACGGCGTTGCCGCTGAAAGCCTGACAGTAAACAGCCGATTGCTGTTCGCCACCTGTCAAGGAAAACTTGCAGAGCTTTCATCGGAATTGCGACAGCCAGACGTCAAAGCGAAAACGCTTTTCGACCACCGCTGCGTCAAAGCAGGAACCTCGGTGCAATTGAATTGCTTTCTTCACGAAATCGCCCACAGCTGTCCCGGGATTTCCGCTGACATCAATGCCGCCGATGCCTTCTTTCAAGAAGAGCTACTGTACCTTGACGATTCCGTTCCCTTTGCCTCTGGCATCAATGCGTTAGCGGCAACTTATGCCGGCACTGAGCAAGCCCGCCGCAGCGCGGCGCTCACCGAGATTGCCGCATGGCTACACAAGCTCGACGTACGGATAGTCGGACTTCACCTCATCGATCAAGAAACTTCAACCGATTTTCGTGACTTTTTGTCCATCAGCGCCGTTCCGGAACCATCCTCCAACTTTCGCCTGATGACCGTCCACAAAGACGTCAACGAACAAGAAGTTCTTTTTGATCTGGCCGAGGAGTCCAAAGGCACTCAGCGTCTTGTCGGTCTGCTCGGAATGCTACTGTCAGCGCTTCGACAGGGACTACCCGTGCTCATTGACGAAATGGACGATTCACTGCACAGCCTCATCGTCATTGAGCTCGTTCGTCTCTTCAAAGCCCGCCGCCTCAATGAAAACGGCGCCCAACTAATTTTCACCGTACACAACACCGATCTGCTCGCCTCGCACCTTCTTGGGCTTTCCGACGTCGGCATCGTCGGACAATACGGTTTTCAAGGCACCACCGTCACCCGGCTCGCTCAAGTGCCCAATTTGAGAAACGTCGACAACTTCCGCCGCCTCTACCTTCGCGGCGACTTTGGCGGCATTCCCTCCGCCTACGCTTGAGGAAGTCTCGTGTCCGGCATTGAAATCATTGTCTGCGAAGGCGTTTCCGAAGTCGCCTACGTTCGCGAACTGAACCGACTTCTCTGGCGCAACGACTACGGCTATCTCTCGACAGCGTTTCATCCCGTCTGCGCCTTCTCCGGTCACTTCGGGCCGCTTAAGAAAGCCTTCAAGGCCGCTCAGACCGCCAATAAAGGCTGCGACATCGCCATCTGGGCGGATTTTGACATCTACCAACGGAACGACCTTCGAGACGGCGACCAATACCGATCCCGGCGTGGCCTGCCCGAATTTCTCTTCTCAGTCATGAACTTCGAAGACTTCCTCATGATGCACTGCGAACCGGCCATGCTGGACGACTGGCTCGCCATTTGCCAAGACCACCACCATTTTGCGGCGCCAATGCACGCCGAAGAGTACGAGCCGCTCATTCGGCAGTTCTGGCCCACCTATCGAAAAGGCGAACTGCCGTTCATGCTCACCCGGTCACGGCTTGAACAGCTCTTTTCCAACCTTGACCGACACAATCCATTGATTCGAAATGATTTCGGCTCACACGTGAAAAACGAAGTGACGACCAGGCGTCTGGTTTTTGCCTAACGCGAAACGCCCGCGATCTCATCGACTCGCAGGCGCTTCATCCTTACTTTCTCAGGTCTACGCCTTCTGGAAGTCCACCAGAATCCTCAGCATGCGGCGCAAGGGTTCCGCCGCGCCCCAGAGGAGCTGGTCGCCCACCGTGAAGGCCGAGATGTATTCGGGGCCCATGGCAAGCTGACGAATGCGCCCGATCGGAATGCGCCGGGTGCCGGAAATCTTCGAGGGCGCGAGTTCAGCAATGGACTCCTCCTTCCGATTGGGCACGACGTAGGCCCATTCGTTGGCGTTGTCCAGAAGCTTCTCGATTTCAGGCACCGGCACGGCCTTCTTCAGCTTGATCGTGAGCGCCTGGCTGTGGCATCGCATGCTGCCCACGCGAACGCACAGGCCTTCGACAATGAGCGAGCCCGGCTCGCCCATCGCGGGCAGCCCCAGAATTTTGTTCGCCTCGGCGCCGCCCTTCCATTCTTCACGAGACTGGCCGTTGCCGAGATCCTTGTCGATCCACGGAATGAGCGAGCCCGCCAAAGGCGCGCCGAACGCCGCCTTCGGGAAGTCGTCGTGCGTGAACGCTTCAGTGACGCGGCGATCGATCTCAAGAATGGAGGACTTCGGATCCTTCAGCGCGTCGCCCGCCGCCGCGTTCAAGTACCCCATCTGCGTCAGAAGCTCGCGCATGTTCTGCGCGCCGGCGCCGGAAGCCGCCTGATAGGTCATGGAGCTCACCCACTCCACGAGCCCCGCGCGAATGAGGCCGTCCAGCGCAATGAGCATCAGGGACACGGTGCAGTTGCCGCCGATGTAGTCCTTCACGCCCGCCTTGAGGCTCGCTTCAATCACGTCCATGTTGACGGGGTCGAGGATGATGACGGCGTTCTTTTCCATGCGAAGCGACGAGGCTGCATCGATCCAATAGCCCGTCCAGCCCGCCGCGCGCAGCTTCGGGTGAATTTCCTTCGTGTAGTCGCCGCCCTGGCAGCTGATGATGGCGTCGCACTGCGCGAGCGCCTCGACGGACTTCGCGTCCTGCAGCACCGGCTCCGCGTTCGGAACCGCCGGCGCGGGCTCGCCCGCCTGCGACGTGGAGAAGAAAACCACCTTCTCCACGCACGCGAAGTCGTTCTCTTCCTTCATGCGGCCCATGAGGACGCTCCCCACCATGCCGCGCCAGCCAATCATGCCGAGAATCATGTTGTATTCTCCCTTTGGTTGTTGCCTATCGGAAGCCCGCAGGCGGACTTTCTCCCAAGTGCCGCCCGCGGACAGGTTTTACTTCAGCGCGTCGCGCACGGCGTCGCCCATTTCGGAGCACGACACCTTGCGGCAGCCTTCGCTCATGATGTCGCCCGTGCGCAGGCCCGCGGCGAGCACGCTCTCCACAGCCTTCTCAATGCGGTCGGCGTCTTCGGCGAGCCCGAGGCTGTAGCGCAGCATCATGGCGGCCGAAAGAATCGTCGCGATCGGGTTGGCGATGTTCTTTCCCGCAATGTCGGGCGCGGAGCCGTGGGAGGGCTCGAAAAGGCCCTGCCCCTTGTCGTTCAAGCTCGCCGAAGCCAGCATCCCGATCGAGCCCGTCAGCATCGAGGCTTCGTCAGACAAGATGTCGCCGAACAGATTGCCGGTCAGCACCACGTCCAGCGCCTTCGGAGCGCGCACGAGCTGCATCGCCGCATTGTCCACGTACATGTGCTCAAGCGTCACGTCGGGGTAGTCCTTCGCGATGCGGACCACGGTGTCGCGCCAGAGCTGGCTCGTTTCCAGCACGTTCGCCTTGTCCACGCTCGTCACCTTGCCGCGGCGCTTTCTCGCCGCCTCAAACGCCACGCGCGCGATGCGCTCGATTTCAGGCACCGAGTAGCGCATGGTGTCAAAAGCTTCAAGCGTGCCGGGGAAGTGGCCGTCCACGGCCGTGCGGCGGCCGCGCGGGGTGCCGAAGTAGATGTCGCCCGTGAGTTCTCGCACGATCACGAGGTCAAGGCCCGACACGAATTCGGGCTTCAGGCTCGAAGCCGCGACGAGTTCCTTGAAGCACTTCGCCGGACGCAGGTTCGCAAAGAGCCCGAGGTTCTTGCGAAGGCCCAGAATGGCCTGCTCGGGGCGCAGGTGGCGCTCCAAGGTGTCGTACTTGAAGTCGCCCACGGCGCCAAAGAGCACGGCGTCCGCGTCTTTCGCGAGCTTCAGGGTCGCTTCCGGAAGCGGATGCCCGTGGTGCGCGTACGCCACGCCGCCCACGTCCGCGGCCTCCATCTCCAAAGGCTGGCCCAGCGCCTTCAAAACCTTCACGGCCTGGTCCACGATCTCGGGGCCGATGCCGTCGCCCGCCAAGACTGCAATCTTTTTCGTCATGTCTTTTCTGTCCTGTAAAAAGTTACTGATGAAGCGTTTTCGCAAGCCACGGCTTTTCCGCAAGGCGCTTTGCTTCAAACGCCCGAATGTCGTCCGCGCGCTGGGAGAGCGTGATGCCGATGTCGTCAAAGCCGTTCATGATGGCCCAGCGCCGGAAGGCCGCAATGTCAAAGGCGGTCGTCGTGCCGTCAGGCTCCGTGACGGTCTGCCGATCGAGGTCCACCGTGAGCTGATAGCCTTCCGTTGCTTCGCACGCGGCGAAGATCCGATCCATCACGTCGTGCGGCAGCACCACCGGCACGAGGCCGTTCTTCAAGGAATTCGAATAGAAGATGTCCGCGAAGCTCTCCGCGATGACGCAGCGAAAGCCGTACTGCAGCAGGGCCCACGGCGCATGCTCGCGCGAAGAGCCGCAGCCGAAGTTTTTGCGGGCGAGCAGAATCTGCGCGCCGCGGTAGCGGGGGAAGTTCAGCACGAAGCCGGGGTTCAAGGGGCGCTTTGAGTTGTCCATGCCGGGCTCGCCCTTGTCAAGGTAGCGCCACTCGTCAAACGCATTGGGGCCGTAGCCCGTGCGGTAGATGGACTTCAGAAACTGCTTCGGAATGATGGCGTCGGTGTCAACGTTGCTGCGGTCCAAGGGGACGACGAGCCCCGTCAGCTGAGTGAATTTTTCCATTTTTTTGTCTTTCCGCTTAAAAGAGTTTGCTCACGTCCACAAAATGCCCCATCACCGCCGCCGCGGCGGCCATCGCGGGACTCACGAGGTGGGTGCGTCCGCCCTTGCCTTGCCGCCCTTCAAAGTTGCGGTTGGAAGTGGAGGCGCAGCGGTCGCCCGCCGAAATGCGGTCGGCGTTCATCGCAAGGCACATCGAGCAGCCCGGCTCGCGCCATTCAAAGCCCGCCTCCTTGAAGATGACGTCAAGCCCCTCTTCCTCGGCCTGAAGGCGCACGAGACCCGACCCCGGCACCACGAGCGCCTGCTTCACGTTGGGCGCCACCTTGCGCCCCAGCTTCTTCACCACGGCCGCCGCAGCGCGCATGTCCTCGATGCGGGCGTTGGTGCAGGAGCCGATGAAGACATGGTCCGGCGCAATGTCCGTGATCTTCGTGCCGGCCGAAAGGCCCATGTAGTTCAGCGCTCGCACCCAGCCTTCCTTCTTCACCGGATCCGTGAGCGTCTCAGGATCGGGCACCACGCCGTCGATCGTCGTCACCATCTCCGGGCTCGTGCCCCAGCTCACCATCGGACGAATGTCCTCGGCCTTCAATTCCACCGTGACGTCAAACTGAGCGTCCGCGTCGGACACGAGCGTGCGCCAGTAGCTTTCCGCCGCCTCCCAGTCCTTGCCTTCGGGCGCCAAAGGCCGCCCCTTCATGTAGGCGATGGTCTTTTCGTCCACCGCCACAAGGCCGCTGCGCGCGCCCGCTTCGATCGCCATGTTGCAAAGCGTCATGCGGCCTTCCATCGAGAGGTCGCGAATCGCGGAGCCCGCGAATTCAATCGTGCAGCCCGTGCCGCCCGCCGTGCCGATCTTGCCGATGACGGCCAAAGCAATGTCTTTGCCCGTGAGCCCGGGGGCGAGCTTTCCCTCCACCTTCACGAGCATGTTCTTGTTCTTCTTCGTGAGCAGCGTCTGCGTGGCAAGCACATGCTCCACTTCCGACGTGCCGATCCCGAACGCGAGCGCCGCGCAGGCGCCGTGGGTGGACGTGTGGCTGTCGCCGCACACCACCGTCATGCCGGGAAGCGTCGCGCCTTCCTCGGGCCCCATCACATGAATGACGCCCTGCCCCTTTGACATGAAGGGGAAGTAGGCGGCGCAGCCGTTTTCCTTGATGTTCTTGTCGAGCGTCTCCACCTGCAGGCGGGCGATGGGATCGGTGATGCCGTCCATGCCCTTCTCCCAGCCCGTCGTGGGGGTGTTGTGGTCAGCGGTCGCCACAATCGAAGAAATGCGCCAGGGCTTGCGGTGATTTAGTCTCAGGCCCTCGAACGCCTGAGGGCTCGTCACCTCGTGCATCAGGTGCCGGTCGATGTAAAGCGTCGTGGTGCCGTCGTCTTCGACGTGAACCACGTGTTCGTCCCAGAGTTTGTCGTAAAGGGTCTTTGCCATGGGTTTCTTCGATAAAGGTTGTAAGTGAGAGAGCGCGTCGTCCGCCGGGGCAGCGCCGGGAGCCCTGCCGCGGGACGCTTCGAGCGCCCTCCGCCGTTTGTGGCAGACCTATTCTGCCAGTTCTAAAAAATCGCTTTGGATCGGGGGGGGGGGGTACGATGTTCAGCTTGCTCTTCACCAACGCTCATCTCATCAATCGACAGACGACACAATGGCAACAACCGAACCTCATTTTTTCAGCAACTAGCAACAATCCTGCTCAGTATCATTTATTTCAGATTCGTTAAGGTGTTTTTGTTTTGACAAGTAATAGTTAACTTGGGATCTCAACCCATCAATATGCTCAAACAAATCGTCTGCAATATGAGCTCCCATCGGATCCAATATGAAATCGATGCCTTCTCTCCGAGCCAGTTTCGCTGCCGGAACAAAATCGCTATCACCTGATATCAATACAATTTGATCAACCTGTTTCTTAAAAGCAAGCGAGGCAATATCCACACCGATCCGCATGTCAACGCCTTTCTGTTCAATCGCAAGACGAAGGTCTTCTGGCTTTACTTCTTCCCAACACGATCGACCGTTGCTCAATTCCTTGACTTTTTCATAAGGAAGGACATAGGGAGCTGAATTTCTTGATAATCTACCAAGCCTCTCTGCCACCTTCCGTTTTTGCTTCAATTCGAGAATAAATTTCCTTGACCACTCACACGCAGGCGTCTTCCCCAAATCTATATTCTTTTTAGATATCGGATTAAATATTACCCCATCTGCTGGCGGGCAGTCATAATAAAATATTCTATACAAATCACAGATACAATCCCTTCGTCTTACATGCAACATGCAGTAATCAAACAACTCCCGAGCCCGTTCCTCTGCACTTTTCTCTCCAAACAGCGCATGAGCACGCCATTTGTAAAAACCACCATCAACCAATATAGCAACTCGCTTGGTCACCATTTGTCGAACAAAATAAATTGTCTTTTTGTTTCTCATAATTTTATTTTAACGATTTGCAAAATACAAAAAAGGCCCGGATTTCCCGACGTCCTTTATCGATGGACGCAGGTACTTTCCTAGGGCCGTATAGATGCCGCTTGAGGCACCAACGCCCCGAAGCTACACTGGTACGAATTTTGACATAGATCACGGCCAAAATCCACGCAGTGCCCTTCTCAATCTTGATTTACATCAAATCATTACCATTCCTCCCTGACGCTACAAATTTCGGCGCCCACTTCATTTCAAAGACCCAGCGCCGGCGTCCAGCCTCCGCTTCCAGGCATTGTGCCGTTCCGCCACCACGCGCAAGCCGGCGGCCGAGAGCATCATCTGAACCGCGTTGCGCGCATCCGCCTCGCACCGAATGCTCCAGCCTTGATACGAAGGGCCCGCAACCACCGCATTCAGCGTCTTGACAAAGTCCGAAAAGCTTTCGGTGAGCAGAATTCGCGCCAGCGACCGCGTCTTCGTATACGCCTCGGCGTCGTCCGCGAGCATCATCTCCGCGTAGAGCCTGGCCATCGACTGACGCACCTCCTCATTGGGATAGCCCAGCTTCATCACCTCGCCGTCGCTTTCCAAAATCGTGAGGTACCCGGTCTGCGCCAGCAGCACTTCCGGCCGCAAGGAAGCGACGTCCGTCGTATCCGACAGCCACTCCGCCGGCACCATCGGCGCGGCCGCATAGGCGGCTGGCGTAGCGAGACCGCGGCTTTTCAGAAAATTCATGAGAACCGTCGGCTTTCCCGCGCTGTCATACCAATAGTTTCTCAAGCCCATGGCGGGATCCCGCAGGAACTTCAGCACCGACCAAGGCGAGTAAACATGCGTTCGGGCAAAGAGATCAAAGCAGAATCCGTCGTACATGCGGCGCATCTCGTTCAGCAACTCCGCCGAATTCTGAAATCCCGCCGCCTGCGCCGCGGCCTTGAGGTAGCCCCCAAAGCAAGTTGCAAGTTCTTCTTCCGTATAACCCAACAAACTGCCAAACCGAGGATTGAGCGAAATGTCTGTAATGGGATTGAAGGCTGAGAAAATGCTGGCGTTCTCAATCTTCGTGATGCCCGTCATGAAGAGAAACCGCAGGCAGCCCTCGCATCCCTTCACCGTGGCGTAAAAGTTGCTCAAAACGTCCCGCACCAGCGCAAAGAGCTCCGGCTTGTCAAAGCACGAGGTGAGCGGGGCGTCATATTCATCGATCAACAGCACCAGCGTTGCCGGCTCCCGCGTCTGCATCCACTTGTCAATCTGCGCCACGAGCGACACCGAACTTGCCGCATCCTTTCGAAATCCCGCCGCCGAAAATTGATTCACGAGGTGATCCTCGAACCGCTTCATGAACACGTCCAGCGACGCAAAGTCCTTCGTTCGGGAAAAGTCCAGCGTCACCACGTCGTAGGTCTTGTCCTGCCACCACTTTTCAATGGCGAGTCCTTGGAAATCCCGCAAGCCGTCCCGAAACAGCGACTCCAAGGTGGAGATGAGCAGTGATTTGCCAAACCGTCTCGGACGCGCCAGAAAGAACTTCTGCCGCTGAATCGCGAGTTCATAGATCTGCGCCGTCTTGTCCACATAAATGGCTCCATCCCGCCGCAAGGTGCGAAACGTCGAGCGACCGACAGGCAGCCGCGCCGCCATGAGGCCATAATTCATTTCCGTCACCGTTGTTTCTTGCATCCGTCAGTCTCTGAGAAGCCAAGGGACGCCGCGTCTTTTCTAACACGCAAATGAACGCCAATTTTTCGGGCATCGCCCCCCCTGCACAAAGCATGTTAGCGCACAAGGCTCCCCGAGAAAACGCCGGCTGAATGTGCTAATTTTTCAACCAACCTTGACGCATGACGACCTCGTCTTTCGCCAAAATCCCGCGAGGGTTTCTATCATGCGCGCCGTCAACATCCACCGAAGCCCCCCACGGCGGCGCTTTGTGAAACGCCGGCAGCCTCGTTCGGTTTTGACTGACTTCTTGCAAAACACACCTACACCATGATCGTCCTCGGCATCGAAAGCTCCTGCGATGAAACCGGCGCCGCCGTCATCGACAGCGAAAAAGGCCTGCTCTCTCAGGCCATCCACACCCAGATCGACATGCACCGCGCCTACGGCGGCGTCGTCCCCGAACTCGCAAGCCGCGACCACATCCGCCGCTCCATCGCGCTCGTGGATCAGGTCGTGCGCGACGCGGGACTCACGCGAAAGGACCTCGACGCCGTCGCCGTCACCGAAGGCCCGGGACTCGCGGGGGCGCTGCTCGTGGGCTCGGGCACGGCGCACGCGATCGGCTACGCGCTGAACATTCCCGTCGTGGGCGTGCACCATCTGGAAGGCCACCTGCTCGCCGCGCTCCTCGGGGACAAGAAGCCCGAATTTCCGTTTCTGGCGCTGCTCGTTTCGGGCGGCCACACGCAATTTATGCGCGTCGCCGCTTTCGGGCAGTACGAACTTCTGGGGGAGACGCTCGACGATGCCGCGGGCGAAGCCTTTGACAAAACGGCGCAGCTTCTGGGCGAGTGCTATCCCGGCGGCCCCGCGGTGTCGCGGCTTGCGGAAGAAGGACACCCCGGCGTCATCGAACTGCCGCGCCCGATGCTGCATTCACCGGACCTGAACCTCAGCTTTGCGGGGCTCAAGACCGCCGTTTTGAACGCCGTGCAAAAGGCGCCCGATCCCAAGGACCATCAATTCCGCTGCGACCTCGCGCGCGGTTTTGTAGACGCCGTCGTGGACGTGCTCACGGCGAAAGCCAAGAAGGCCATGAAGCTCACGGGCATCAAGCGGCTCGTGGTGGCGGGCGGCGTCTCCGCCAACAAGCAGCTTCGGGAGGGGCTCGTCAAGACGGCGCGGCAGATGAAGGGCGAGGTTTACTTCCCGCCGGCCGCTCTCTGCACCGACAACGGCGCCATGATTGCAGTGGCAGGGCTGATGCGGTTGGAGGCCATGACGGAGGCCGAGCGCGAAGCCTGCCTGCATCGACTGGGATTTTCCGCCAAACCCCGGTGGAAGCTCACGATGGCGGCGACGCCGGACGCCGAACTGTCGTCAGCCGCTCATCGCGCGTAAATCGTCAGGCGCAGCTCGCTGCTGTCAAACATTTCGTAGACCGGCCGGCGTCCCGACAGCGCTTCACTCCGGGAAAGAATCAGCGACACGCCTTCGCCGCGACGATCCATCAGGTGAGTGCGCTCCGTCAGATCCGAACGATTGACCGGACACCGCGCGAGAAGGCTCGTCAGCACCTCGTTGCGCGAGGCCTGGCGATAAGGCAGGCTGTCCGTCGTCATGGTGTTCGTGAGCCTGCCGGGCGAGTAGATCTCCAGCCGATCGTCGAACATTCGCACGCGCACTCTGGCGCCCGGCATGGCGTAGTCGCGGTGCGCGACGGCATTCACCACCGCTTCAAAAACAGCCAGCAAATCGTATTGCGGAAGATCTTCCCGCCCGCCGTCAGGATGCTTCACCGCCGCCACCTTCATGTTCCGGCGGATGAAGTCGCAGGTCTGAAGAATCTGTTCGTCGAGAGGCCCCGTCAAATCCTGTGCATCCAGCTGATACAGCCTCCGATCGCCGTACGCGGCCACCTGAGTTCCGCGATAGGCCACCGCCTGCACGTAGCTTCCTTTCAGAAACTCATGCGGCACGCGACTCGCCATGAGAAGCCCCGACACCGTGGGATGCAGCACGCCGTTTTGATCCGGCGCGACCAAGGCAAGCCGGCGCAACTGCACCTCGGCGGAATCTGGCATTCGATTCGAAACGAAGCGCCGCCACAACGACTCCTCCAACGCCTGCATCGGCGCCTCAACAACCGGCGTCTCATCAAAGCGCTGAAGTCCGAACTGGCCTCGCTGTTGGAAGATCCGCTCCAGCTGGTTCGACGCCATCGGAACCCGGGCTGAACCCACGCGGTGAAGAAAGCCGCCGGGACTCGCGTGCACGAAGAGACCGGGAAGCACCTCAACGCGCAGGACCGGCTGCTCCGTCAAGGCAGAGTCCGGCAGCGTCATCCGTTCAATCACTGGCTTCAGCGGCGGCTTGACGAACTGAAGGCCGGCGCGACGCACCGCCGCCTCCACCGAATCCAGCTGGTCTCTTGGAATGCCGACCACTTCGCAACGATCGTTCACGCCCAGGAGCAGCACGCCGCCCGCGCTGTTGGCAAAGGCCGCCATGTCGTCCGCCAGCGCTTCCGGCGTCGGTTCGCACAACGCTCCCGCCGCCAAGCGGACCGCCTGCAGTTCAAAAACGCCGTCTTCCCCCAGCGGCAGCTTCTCCAGCAATTCCATCCGCGTCGCCAGCATGTTCCTTCTCCCGCCGCTTTTCTCCGCAAAGCGCCTACGCCGCCTGTTCCTCATCTTCCGGCGAACGGCCCAGAGCGAGTTCCGGAAAGTCCCCGCCTACGCTGTCGGGCGACGTCACAATGAACTGCACCTGCGGCAAACACCCCGAGAGCGCCGCCAGCAACCGCCGCGTCCGGCCCTTCGTGAGACCGCGCCCAATGTCGTCCACCATCACCACGCCCGTCACCTCGTCAAAGTCGGGCGTGCGGCTCCCCGCCAGCATCTCGATGCGCCGCGTGAGATCCGCCGCCAGCCGGATGACGGACTGCATCGCTTCACCCAGCTCTTCCAGGGGCTTCACGCCGTCGGCGCATTGCACCAGCACGCGCTCTTTTTCAAACCAAAGGCTGAGGCCCTCGTACGCTTCCGGAAACACCTCCGCCAGAATCGAATGACAGAGGTCAAAGCCGTCAAACACATCTCGTCCATGGCAGCGATCGAGAAGCTCGCCTTCGAGCCACGCGCTCACCGGCACTTCCCACAAAGAAGCGTTGTCCCAATGGGCGTACCCGTCGCGCGGACCGCGACGCTCAGGCGCCTCATTGCGATCCAGGCCATAGCAAACCACGAGCGGCGCCGCCTTCTTCGACTTTCCAATCGGACGGCCGTCCGCCGTGAAATCCACCGAAGTGGAGGCCGTCTTCATGGCCCGCAAGACCTCTTTGCGACCGCCCTGCTCCGTCAGCGCTTCCACGAGGCAAGGATACTGATCCTTGGTCCGCAGCCGGCCGCCGGTGAACTGCGTCGTGTGGCGCACGTCCCAGCGATGAATGTCCCGCGTGCGGCAGACGTCGCCAGTGGCGCGCAGCACCACGCCCGACAAAGCCGTTGCTGCCGCCGCGAGAACCGTTGTCTTGCCCGCGCCCGAACCGCCGGTGATGACGTTGACGCCGGGCGCAAAAACGAAGCGTTGGGTCTCAAAGCGACCGAAATTCAAAAGCGAAAGTTCTCGGATGTGCATGATGATCTCCTCGTTGCCCGTCTTGTCCGCCAGTCGCGGCCGCTGGCTCAGGCGCGATGCCCCCGCCACGCCCACCGCCGTGCTCTTCCCATGATAGCGGCCGCCGCCCGCCGGTTGCAATCACCTCGCGGACCTCTTAGCATGAAGCGACACGAATAGGCCATTCTCTTCCGGCCGCTCCCTCCTTCGGCAAGAAAATCATGCATCTGCACTTGAAAAACATCGGCATTCTTCACGAGGCGGAAATTGAACTTTCCGGCATCACCGTCATCGCGGGAAAGAATGGCTCGGGAAAGAGCACCTTCGGCAAGGCGCTGTATGCCGTCTTTCATGCCTTGCACGGCTTTGAAGAGCGCGTGGACAGCGCCCGCCGAGAACGCTTGGAGCGTCTTCTCGAAGAAGCGCTCTGGCAAAGCGATCCTACATCTACGTCTCCGTTTCCCGACCCCCTGACGGCCGACGAGGCCGATCCGATTCGCAACGCCTCCCGCCCTCTCAACGCCGAGAGCGCCCTCGCCATGGCTCGTCAGCTCTTTGCCGACCACAACGCAGGCCCATTGCCCGAAAGCGTGACTTCCAGCCTGCGCCGCCTCTTTTCACTGGACGACCAGCTGCGCCACGCCGTGCTTCTCAATGCACTCAAGGACGAATTCAGCGATCAGATTCAAAACGTCCGACACGCCGAAGAGAGCGCGGCGATCGAGCTCACGATCGGCGGATGCACCTCCACGGTGACTCTTGAAAACGATCAAGTCACTCACACGGAAAACCTGCAGCCCCTTGACCTCAAGCCCCTCTTTCTCGATGACTCAGTATTCCTGCCCTGGCAGATGGCTTCTCGCCGCTATTTTTCACCGCTCGACGCCCTGCC
>CAVJUB010000044.1:0-14414 GCA_963652545.1 Hallella faecis
CCGGTGACGTGGTCGTCAAGCGCGACTCGCACTACCCCGACAAGGTGCTCCTCTCCGTCTGCTACACGGACCCCGCGAGCTATCTGCCGCAGGACCTCACCGCCATCATGACCCCCGCCACTGCCCGCGCCCGCGCGAGGGACCTCCTCGTGCTCGCCGCCGTCTCCGAGCGGGAGGCCCATGAACGCGCCGCCAAGGAGGTGCAGTCGTGATCCGCTTCGGTTCTGTCTGCTCGGGCGTAGAGGCTGCGTCTCTCGCGTGGAACCCGCTCGGGTGGAAGGCCGCTTGGTTCTCCGAGATCGAGCCCTTCCCCTGCGCCGTCCTCGCCGTGCGCTACCCCGACGTCCCGAATCTCGGGGACATGACCGCACTCCCTGAGCGCATCCGCTCGGGCGAGGTCGAAGCCCCCGACATTCTCTGCGGCGGGACGCCTTGTCAGGCGTTCTCCTTCGCGGGCCTGCGCCGTTCGCTCGACGACGCCCGCGGCAACCTGTGCCTTACTTTCTGTGACATCGCAAATGAACTGGACTCAGCTAGAGCTCGCCTTGGACTGCCCCCCATTGTCATCTTTTGGGAGAACGTGCCCGGCGTCCTCAGCACCAAAGACAACGCCTACGGATGCTTCTTGGGAGCACTTGTTGGCGCTGACGCTCCCCTGCTCACCAGTGCAAAGCGATGGCCGAGTGCGGGTGCTGCTGCCGGCCCTCAGCGCAAGGTCGCGTGGCGAGTGCTCGACGCTCAACATTTCGGAGTGCCCCAACGACGCCGCCGCGTCTTCGTTGTCGCAAGTGCTCGAGAAGGGTTCGATCCCGCCAAAGTACTTTTTGAG
The DNA here is from genome assembly GCA_963652545.1 of Hallella faecis. Lineage (GTDB taxonomy): Bacteria > Pseudomonadota > Gammaproteobacteria > Burkholderiales > Burkholderiaceae_F > Duodenibacillus. Next base: position 830 of record CAVJUB010000044.1, read on the forward strand.
CGACCGTGCCTGCAGGGGAATACTCCGCCGCGCGGAAGTGAGGGGCAAGCCCCTGCCGCCTTCGCTGAGAGCAGCTTTGGAACTTTCGTGCAGTGCCACGCCGCCGCCACTGTCAAGGCAACTGGTGGCGCAATAGGGGGGGCAGCGAGACGCTGATTGCTGATGCGCAAGATTTATGACCAGACACATAACTCTGAAGTCCGCGAATCCGACATCGCCCCGACGCTCGTCGCCCGCATGGGCACTGGGGGAAACATGGTGCCGCTGACGCTTGAGACCGCCCGCGTCCGCCGCCTCACCCCCGTCGAGTGCGAGCGCCTGCAGGGCTTCCCCGATAACTACACCCGCATACCTTGGCGGGGAAAGGCGCCCGAAGATTGTCCGGACGCCCCGCGATACAAGGCAATTGGAAACTCATGGGCCGTCCCCGTTGTCAGGTGGATAGGCCGCCGCATACAGGAGAACATCAGATGAGCACCGATGATTGGCAGTCCATCTCCATTCTGCTTCTGGCGCTAACCGTCATAGGCAACTCGGAGTGCATCGCTCAGCTCAGCGGGCGGTCGAACGTCCAGTGGATCATGAAAACCTTGAAGCGGATTTTCAGGTGGGCGTGTTCGGGTGGATCGACGGGAAAGCAGGCGAAGTCGAAAGACTTCTCGAGCTCGCCCGGTGACGCTGTAAAGGCGGACTCCACGCAGTCCACCGCGCAGTCGGGATCGACCTCGAGAAACTCCCGCGACCGCAACTTGTAGCCGGGGACGCTGATGGACTCAATCGAGCACCAAAGGAAGGACGTGGCGAAGGTGAACCGCAGGTTCATGCAGGCTACGCGGTACCCCGCCGCCCGCCCCGGCTCGAACGACACGTTTTTTAGATACGGCGGTCTAAAGGACGGAAGCATGATCAAAAACGCTGCGATTGCCGCAAGCGCGCCGAGAAAAGTTACGAATTCCAAGGTTTCCTCCGTGGGGTGGTTGATGGTTGTTCTGGGGAGAACGCCTCAATCATCTCACGGCGGGCAAGAAAGGAGAAACAGAAATGGACTTCCTCATTCACTGGGTGCTTTACCCGCTCTTCATCGTCGCCGTGGGCTTCGGCATCTGCTGGCTTGTGGAGCACGTGCTATGAGCTACAGGAGAAACGTGAAGCTGACGCTCGAGGACGCGCTGAAGCTCCTCGCCATGGTCCAGTCCTTCAAGGGCACTGAGCTCTACAACGAAGACCACCGCCACAGCAAGTACCACCGCTGCGGATTCGCCACCGTCGAACTGCACCTCGAACAGGAAATAGCCGCCGTGCGCAAGTCGCAGGCCAACGAACAGAAAAGGAAGGGACTCGCATGAGAATCGAAAACACTCGCTACGTGCTCGACATAAACCCGGTCGAGCGCAAGGACGACAAGGGCCGGCCCATGGTCTGCGTCGGGCTCTACCGTCGCGATGAGTCCTGCCCCTGCGCCACTCACTGGCTTGGCTCAGACATCTGGAACATCGAGGAGCTGCGCCGCTTCGCCCGCGAAGTCCGCACCGCCTGCGACGTACTGGAGGAAAAGTAATGGCCGAGTCAAACGCTGCTATCACCGCTACACGCGACGGCGACCGCATCCGCGTGAGGCTTGTCCTCGACGGCGGCTCCGCCTGCACTCTGCTCATGGACATCTATGAGGCGGGGCGCCTCCTGAGTCAGCTCGCCATCGCCATAGGCACCGCTGCATCTCTCGGCCCGGTCGAGAACCCCCGCGCGGAGAAGGTCGAACCATGAAGACCATCATCGACCATATCTGCGCCGCCATGGTCCTTGGCGCCCTGATCGCCATTGGCCTCTTCGCCGTGGTCATCTCCGCCTTCTACTACCTCGCTATCTGGCTTGGCTTCCCGCCGAGTGAGGCGCTCCTGTGGGGTGCGCTTGGCGGGGTGCTCCTTTCCTTCATCTTCCTTTTGGTGGAAATATGCTGATCTCTGCTTGGGACATCTACTGGATCACCCGCCTTGATGCCATCAAGGACCTGTGCTTCATCGTCACCCTTTTCGGCGGGAGTCTGGGCATCATCTCGCTCGCTCTCGTCATCTTCGAAAACCCGCCCGCCCTGCTGCGCAAGGTCACGAAGACCATGCTCACGCTCGCCGCTGTCGGCGCCGTGGGTATGTGCATCCTGCCGTCCACCCGCGTCGCCGCCGCCATGGTCGTGCTCCCCGCCATCGTCAACTCTCAGGCCGTCCAGAAACTCCCCGCCGAGTTGACAAGCCTCGCCACCGACTGGCTGCACGATCTGCGCTCAGAAAACCGAAAGGAGTAGCAACTATGAAAAACGACAAGTCCAAGGAAAAGGCAGACAAGTGCGCGGCCGCCAAGCGCCGCGGGTTCGACTGCGGCTATCACGGCTTCTCGTCTGCGTCCGAAGAAACGAATATTGCGAAAATGAGCAAGGACGAAAAGGCCGCGTTCGATCAGGGCATGTACGAAGGGTGCATGCAGCGGATCAAGGAGAACGCCAGTGCAAAGCGATAGTCAGGAGTTTCTCCACGCGTTGGGCCGCTTGCCCTTAGAGACGATGAACAAGACTGAGGCCGCCTACGCCATGCACCTCGAGTTCCAGAAGCGCGAGGGGAAAGTCCTTTGGTACGGCTTTGAGTGCATCAAGATCAACATCGCTCAAGGGAAAAAGTGCTGGTACACGCCGGACTTCTTGGTGCTCACGGGCGACTACAACCTTGAAATCCACGAGGTGAAGGGCGCCCGCGTCTCCGCTGTCTACAAAGATGACGCCAAGGTCAAGGTCAAGGTCACGTCCGCGACTATGCCCTTTCGCGTCAAGGTGGCCTTCCCCCGCCGCGGTGGAGGCTGGGACGTGGAGGAGGTCTGATGGAATACCACACGCTCCTCCCTCAGTGGGCTCAGGACGCCCTGCGCGCTGCCGCCGCCGTCGAGGACACGCCCGAAGCGCCTCGCGCCAAGGACTGCGCTATCGAGGCCGCACTCCACGAGATCAGGCTCCGCTGCGAGGGTGCGCTAGTCGCCCCGAAGGTAAAGCCAAAATGCCTTACATCGAAAGAAACGACAACGGCCAAAAAGTCGGGCAGTCGCACCACTGGATGAAGTGGACTGACGCTGAGGTGAGGTGGGTGCTCGAGCTCCGCGCCGACGGGTGGAGCTACGAGGCCATCAGCAAAAAGTTGGAAATGCCGAAGTCCACCGTGGCTTATATCTGCCGCGGGGACATCAGGCCGCAGACATATCTTTGGAGGGCAAAGTGACCGACGAAAAGAAAACGCCCGCTAGGGGGTCTAAACGTTCGCCTGCCGCACGTAAAGGAGGGGTCCCTAATGGGGAGGCCACCCAGTTCCGAAGCGGCGCTGAAGCGGCGAAAATGGGCAAGAAAGGGGGCATCGCTTCCGGGGAAGCCCGCCGCGAGAAAAAGATCATCACCGAGATCATCCTGAAAAAGCTCGCGGAGAAGCTCGAGGGCTCCGAATGCACAGCGGGTGAGGCTATCGTGGACTCCATGCTCGCGCAGGCTATGGCGGGTGACGTCAAGGCTTTTGTCGCTTTGGCCGACCGCGCTGAAGGGAAGCCCGTGCAGCAGGTCCAAGTGGACGGCGCCGTTTCTGTGGCCGACACGATTCTCGCCGCGCGCAAGAGGGTGAGCAAATGAACCCTGACCTTGAGCTTGCCCAGTTCATGGCGGAGTTCTACGATGACCCGCTGGGCTTCGTGCTCGCCGCCTATCCGTGGACGGAGAACCCCGCCCTGCAGATGGTGGAGCTCGTCGAGCCGTGGAAGTCCCGCTACCCGCACTGCAAGTACGGCCCCGACAAGTGGGCCTGCGAACTCCTAGACGAAGTGGGCCGACAGGTGCGCGAGAACAAGTTCGACGGGCGGCATGCCGTCAAGCCTATCCGCATTGCTGTGAGCTCGGGCCATGGGATTGGCAAAAGCGCGTTGTCCTCATGGCTCATCGATTGGATCATGAGCACCCGCCCCTACGCGAAGGGCACTGTGACCGCCACGACGAACGGGCAGCTTGCTACGCGTACTTGGGCTCAGGTCAAGTCTTGGACCAAGAAAGCCATCACCGCGCACTGGTTCGACATCAAGGACGGCCGCAGCTCGATGGTGATCGAGTCCAAGGAGGACAAAAGCGAATGGTTTGTGTCCGCGCAGTCCTGCCGCAAAGAGAACAGTGAAGCCTTCGCGGGTCAGCATGCGGCTAACTCCACGAGCTTCTATCTCTTCGACGAAGGCTCAGGCATCGACGAAAGCATCTTCGAGGTTGCGGAAGGCGGCCTGACTGACGGCGAGCCGATGTTCTTCGTCTTCGGCAACCCCACGCGAAACTCAGGCGCGTTCTACGACATCTTCCACAAGCACCGCGACTTGTGGACTACCTACAAGATCGACAGCCGCGAGGCGCAGATCACCAACAAGACCGCTATCGAAGGGTGGATTCAGCAATATGGCTTTGACTCAGACTTTGTCCGCGTCCGTGTCCGCGGTGAATTTCCCAACAGCTCCGACATGCAGTTCATCCCGGAAGACATCGTTGAGCGCGCCATGCGCAACGAGTCCGAAGAATTTCACCCCGGTGATCACCCCTTCGCTGTCGTCGGGGTGGACTTGGCTATGTACGGCGACGACTCGACAGCCTTTTGCGTACGTGTTGGCCGTGAAGTCGTGCACATGGAAAGCTTCATCAAGTCAGGAGTGCAAAAGACCTGCAGCCGCTTGGCGCAGCTGGTGAACGACCTCTATGCGAAGTACGACTTCGAGAAGGTTTACATCTTCATGGACGCGGGCGGTCTCGGCCGCCCCTACGTGGACCTGCTCAACTCCAACAAGTTCACCGTCAACGGCGTGGACTTCGGCGCGAGCCCCGACAACCCGCAGACTTACCGCAACAAGCGCATAGAGATGTGGGACCGCATGCGCACGTGGCTCCAAGACCCCAATGTGGTCCTGCCCGATGACGATGATCTCAAGTACGACTTGACTGCGCCCGAGTACCAACACGGCATTGTTGACCACAAGCTAGAGCTCGAGTCGAAGGAAGACATGAAGAAACGCGGCGTCAACTCGCCCGACAAGGCGGACGCCCTCGCGCTCACCTTCGCGGACATCATCCTCGAGCCGTCCAAGGCCATGCTGCGCAACGACCGCATAGGCGCCGCGCAGGCCCGCAACTCCCGCAGGAACGTCATGCCCTACCGCACGAGACGCTAGCCGTGCAGTAGTCGCCGCAACCGCCCGCCATCATCGCGGGCTAAGGAGCAAGCAATGGAAATCAGAGAGTGTTCGCCCGATGAAGTCTTCGATAACCCGGGCTACAAGGAGTGCTTCGACGAGTACACGACCGAGTGCGGCGACCCGCTCATCGGCGAGACGGGACCCGCTCGTGAGATTTACGCCACGCTGCATCAGGTGGGCGCGCTCATCTGCGGCGCCGTCTTGGACGAAGGGAAGCTCATCGGCGTGGTGTTCGTCGTCCTGAACCCCGCGCCGCACTACCGCGGGGCCATGGTGGCTAACGTCGAAAGCATCTTCCTGCTCAAGCGCTACCGCTCGGGCGCTCGCGGACTGCGGCTCATCAACTGGGCGAAGGAGCGAGCAAAGGAGGCGCACTGCGTCTCTATGGCCATCACGACTACCGCGGGCTCGGGGCTCGAGAAACTCGGGTTCAGGGCTTGGCGGCACACAAACACCATTTTCCGGGTGGAGCTATGAACAGCCTGCCTGCCACTGCTGAGTCCGTCGAGTTCGCCCGCCGAGTGCAGGCGCTGCTCGAGTCCGTCCCGCAAGTTGACATCCGCATGGATGCCATGCTTCACGACGGCATCTACACCCGCACGGCCTTCATCCCCGCGGGCGTGGTGCTTGTCGGGGCGCTCCTCAAGGTGCCGACAACGCTCACCGTTGTGGGCAAGTGCAAGCTCACCTGTGCCGACGGCGTCATCAATGTGGACGGCTTCGCACAGTTCGCCGCTCCGCCCGGGCGCAAGACCGTTTTCCGTACGGCCACGGACACCGTGACCGTCATGGCTTACCGCACCAACGCCAAGACCTGTGAAGAGGCACGGCGCGAAGTGACTGATGAAATTTTGATAGGAGAAGAATCATGAGTTGTGCCGCTACCGCGGCTTACGCCGCCGTCGCCGCCGTCGCCGCCGCCACGGCTACCAGTGCCTATAACTCCCACAAGGAGCGTCAGGTCCAGAAGAAGGCCGCCGAGAAGCAGGAGGCCGCCGCGAAGAAGCAGCTCGCCGCCGAGGACGAAGCGCAGAACCGCGCGAACCGCAAGCAGGCTGACATCGAAGGGCTGCTGAGCGCCGAGGACAACTCGGGCGCGATGGGCAGCGGCACGAACCTCACGGGGGCGGGCGGCGCGGCCATCGACCAGAACTTGCTCGGCAAGGGCGGCACTCTCGGGAGCTAAGCCATGCGCGCGAAAGCATCCGAACTGCGGCAGAAGCTCGCGCAGCTGCGCACGACACGGACGCCGCTCGAGCCGCTGTACCGCAAGCTGCAGCGGTTCATCCTGCCCGAGACGGGGCGCTTTGACGACACGCGGACGCTCGACAACGACGAGACGGGCTACGAGTACATCAATGATGCGACCGCTACGGACGCCATTGACGTGCTCGGCGCGGGCATGCTGGGCGGCATGACGTCGCCCGCTCGCCCGTGGTTTCGCCTGACTACGCGCTCGCCTGAGCTCGACGAGAACACGGCCGTGAAGCGGTGGTTGTCTGAGCTTCAGACCGAGATGCAGATGGTGTTCGCGAAGTCCAACGTGTATCAAGCGCTGAACAACGCCTATTTGGAACTGGCCTGCTACGGCACCGCCTGCCTTGTCGCACTGCCTTCAGACCGCCACGTCATCCACTTGCATGAGATGACTTGCGGCGAGTACTGGATCGAGGAAGACTCCGAAGGGCGCGTGGACACTGTCTACCGCCAGATCATCATGACCGCGCAGCAGATGGTTGAAGTCTTCGGCGAGGACGCGGTGAGCGACTCCGTGCGCCATCAGGCCAAGGACCCCGCGAAGTGCTTTCAGGAGCACGTAGTCATCCACGCCATTGAGCCGCGCCCCGACTACGACCGCACGAAGAAAGACAAGTACTCCATGCCTTACCGCGGGGTGTACTTCGAGGAGACGTGCGGGAGTTACGGCAATGGGCCGACCGCGGGCAATGAGGGCGAGGGCAACTACGACCGCGACAAGGTCCTGCTTGAGGAGGGCTTCAAGTCCTTCCCGTGCTTGGTGCCGCGGTGGAGCATGAGCAAGCGTTCGCCCTATGGCCGCTCGCCCGGCATGAAGGCGCTTGGCGTTGTCATGGCCCTGCAGGAGGAGACCGTGATCAAGGAGCGCGGGACGGACTACACCGTCAACCCGCCGCTCTTGGTGCCCTCGAGCTATCAGGACAAGCCGCTTGACTTCGGGCCGGGCGGCATTAGCTACTGCGACCTCAGCGCCGCTCAGCAAGTCAAGACTGCTTGGGACGTCCGCCTTGACCTCAACGCGGTGAAGGTTGACATCGATGACAAGCGCACGAGCATCAACAACTACTTTTACAAGGACTTGTTCCTGATGCTCGCGGAGACTGCCCGCTACGGCCGCACGGCCTATGAGGTGGAGAAGCTCGACAAGGAAAAGATGCTCATCATGGGCCCCGTGCTCGAGCGCCTGCACCTTGAACTGCTCGACCCGCTCATTGCCGCCACGCTGCAGTGCATGGACCGCTTTGGGCTCATCCCCGAGATGCCCGATGAAATCAAGTCGCTTGACTCCGTTTTCGGCGAGCGCGAGTACGTGGAAGGCGGCGTTGACCCCGACACGGGCGAGAAGCGCAGCGCGTCCGACTACATCAACATCGAGTACGTGAGCATCCTCGCGCAGGCTCAGCGAGCCGCGGGCGTGGATGCGATGAGCACCTATGTCCAGTCCCTCGCAGGCGCCGCTCAGGTATGGCCGAACGCGGTTGACATGCTCGACGAAGACAAGTGGGCGCGCAAGCTCGCGGACCAGTTGGGCGTTGATCCTGAGCTTGTTCCTAGCGCCGAAGAGGTGGAGGAGAAGCGCAACGCCCGTGCTCAGCAACAGCAGCAAGCGCAACAGCTGCAGGCCGCTGAGCAGATGAGCAACATCGCCAAAAACATCCCGTCGGCAAGCTCCGCGCAGACCATGCAGCAGATGAGCGGCTATGCGGGAATGTAGGGGGTGCAGTAGTTGACCGACACAAGGGACATGATTCGCGCTATGAGCACGACAGACAAGAAGCGCGACGAGGCCAAGCGCAAGCAGGAGCTCCAAGCCCTGCAGGAAAAGGCCGACTGGGAATGGCTTTTGGAAGACGAACGCGGGCGGCGCATTCTGTTCCGCGCACTCGGCTTCTGCGGCATCCACCGTGGCGTCTTCGAGCCGAATGCCATGAGGCTGTCCTTCCTTGAGGGACAGCGCAATGTTGGTTTATATCTGTGGGACAAGGTGGCGCGCTACGTGCCTCACCGCGTTCCGCAGATGATTGAAATGAGGGATGGCGATGACTGACGAAATCGCAGGGGCTCAAACGACAAACGACGCCCCCGCCGCACCTGCCGAAGCGGGCGCGGCTCCTGCTGCATCTCCTGCCGAGGGCGCGCCTGCTCCCGCGGGAGAAACGAATCCTCAGCCCGCCGCTGACGGCGGTGCTCCGGGTGCTGACGATGACCGCGGGCTTTTGTCCGCGGACGAAGAGGACAAAGGCGCCGAAGAGGAAGCCGGGGACGATGAGGGTGAGAAACCCTCCGTGCTCGGCGCCCCCGAAGACGGCTACAAGTTCGAAGGCTATGACCCTGCTAACGCGGGCGTCGCGGCCTTCAGCGAAGCCGCCAAGGACCTTGACCTCAGTCAGGACAGCGCACGTGCGCTCATGGACAAAACCATGACTGGCATGCGCGAGGAGCTTCAGCGTCAGCGCGTGGCGCTCAAGCAGCAAGCCTTGTCAAGCAAAGAGTTGGGATTCAACGACGTGAAGGTGCAGAACATGGCGAACGGCGCTTTCGGGCGCTACTTCGGCGGCCCCGCTAACGCGGCACTGCGCGCCAAGCTCCGCGCCTTCAACCTCGACGTGGACCCTGACTTTCTTGGAGCCATGAAGCGCATCGGCGCTGACATGTCCGAGGGCGGCTACGTCCAAGGCAAACGGGCGGGACAACGAACGGAAAGCTATCGCTCGATGTTCCCGAACACTAAGATGAACGAATAGGAGACAGCAAATGTCTTACGGCACCGGGACTCTGCTTGACCTGAGCAAGCTCTCTAACGACGTCCCCACCAAGGTGACTGACACTATCATCCAGTGCCAGCCGCTTCTCGACCAGATGCTCTTCGCGCCCTGCAACAACGGGGACAACAACGCGACGATGCTCATCACCGACTACCCTGAAGGCCAGACGCGTTCGTACAACGAAGGCGTTCTGCCCGAGAAGGCTGGCGGCGTGACCGTGCAGGATTCGACCTGCATGCTCGCGACCTACAGCCAGATCGACGTCAAGATTCTCGAGCGCAATGCGAATTCCGCCGAGTGGCGCTTCAATCAGGAAAAGGCGTTCCAGCGTGGTATTGCCCACAAGGCCGCCTACATGATGTTCAACTCCTCGCTGCGCGAAGACCCGAAGAGCTTCAACGGCCTGCGCGCTCGCTACAACAAGAGCACGGGCGACATGGCCGACGTGGTGCTTGACGCGGGCGGCACGGCTGATGCCGCGAAGGGCCTGCAGGACATCTTTATCGTGAACTGGGATACCTCGTACATCCACGCGATCTACCCGGAACACGGCCTCGCTGGCCTGAAGCGCACCGACCGCGGCGAGCAGGAGTGCTACGACAAGAAGAACCGTCGCTTCCGCGGCGTGGTCACGGACTACGAGTGGGACCTTGGCCTTGCCATCGAAGACCGCCGCCAGTGCTTCCGCATCGCGAACATCGACATCGACAAGATCAACGCGTCCATCACGGGCGGCCTTGATCTCGTGGACATGCTGATCGACGCGGTGGAAAGCTTCCCCGAGCAGCTCGGCTCCCACGCCGCCATCTACATGAGCGGCAAGATGCGCGGCATGCTCCGCAAGCAGATTCGCCACACCCCCAACGTGAACCTCGACTGGGGCACGGTGCAGGGCCGCGAGTGCGTCACGTGGGACGGCATCCCCGTGCACAAGCTCCCCGACTCGATCATGGGCACGTACGCGAAGCCCATCTAAGGAGAAGAAAATGATCTTTGATGCTGATTTGATGTTCTCCGAAAAGCAGGCCGTCACGGCCACTGCGGCGTCCACGTCCGTCATCGATTGCGGCCAGACGCTGCTCACGACGGGCCTCAACCGCAAGGGCGAGCTCTTTGCCGTCGCGGTTGCCGTGGGCGACTACACGGGCACGGGCACGATCACCGTGCAGCTGCAGGACTGCGACACGAAGACGGGCACCTACCGCACCGTCGCGACCTCCACGCCCGTCACGGGCGCAGACTTCTCGAGCATCGTCGTGCCGATGCCCCTGTCGCACAAGCGCTACCTGAAGCTCAACTATGTGGTGAGCGGCACCGTCTCCGGCGGCTCCATCACGGCGGGCATCTCCAAGAGCGCTGAACTGCCGCAGATCATCCCGACCGAGGACTACACGTTCTAAGTCAGGCGGACTGCTTGATCCTTCACGGGGGCTTCGCGCCCCCGTTTTCGTAGGAGCCGCTTATGGCAACTGACATCGACATCTGCAATCAGGCCCTCGCGCTTCTGGGCGAGCGCGCGGACGTCACGAGCATCAAGCCCGTGGAGGGCGGCCGCTTCGCTGAGCGCTGCGCCCGCGATTACCCCATCGCCCGCAATCTGGTGCTCGAGGCATACCCGTGGAGCTTCGCCACCCGCCGCGCAGCACTCGCCGTGCTTCAGTCCGAGTACGCGGGATGGGACTACGCCTACGCCCGCCCCGGCGACGCTATGTGCATCGTCTCGATCATCGAGGAGGATGACCGCTACTTCGACGCCCCGCACGAGTTCATTTGCGAGACCCGCCCCGACACGGGTGCGCAGATCATCCTCACTGACCTCGAAAACGCTTGGTGCCGCTACACCGTGCGAGTCACCAACACGCCCCTGCTGCCTGAGCTGGTCTGTCAGGCCATCACCTACAAGCTCGCCGCACTGCTCTCGGGCAACGTCATCAAGGGCACCCCCGGGCAGACCGTCGCGAAGAACCTCGAGCAGCAGTACACCGCCGCCCTCGCGCTCGCGAAGGACTACGACCAGCGCCAGCGCCGCCGCGACACTGACCTGCGCAGCACGTGGACCAAGCGCCGCGGATGGAGAAACTAATGACCGTAGTAACTCAGAAATCTTTCTCGGGCGGCGTCATGGGGCCGATGATGCTCGGCCGCTCTGACGACACCAAATATCAGGCGGGGCTCAAGACTTGCCGCAACTTCATCGTGCTCCCGCAGGGCGCACTGCAGAACCGCGCGGGCTTCCGCCACGTCCGCGCCTGCAAGTATGCTGACAAGGAGGTGCGGCTGATACCGTTCACCTTCAGCCGCGAGCAGACGATGGTGCTCGAGTTCGGCGACAAGTACGTCCGCTTCCACACGCAGGGCGCTACGCTGATGAACGACGACGGGACGCCCTACGAGATTGCAAGCCAGTACTCCGCGGATGACGTCATGGAGCTGCACTTCATCCAGTCCGCGGACATTCTGACCATCGTCCACCACAACTACCCGCCTACGGAACTGAAGCGCTATAGCGTTCGAGACTGGCGCTTTGAGGCGATTAACTTCAACCAAACGCTTGACGCGCCTTCAGGCGTTTCGGCCATCAAGGCCACGTCCGCACAGGATGAGATCAACGCAGACAAGTACACCTTCAAGTACTGCGTGACCTCGCTGAACCACGACCGCACAATCCAGTCCGAGAAGTCTGCGGTTGTTTCCTGCACGGCCAACATCTACAACACGGGTACGACCGTGCGCATCTCGTGGCAACCTGTTGACGGCGCAACTTACTACCGCGTCTACCGCAATGAGGGCGGCGTTTATGCCTACCTAGGCGAGACGGACGAGCTTTCTATCATTGACGACAACATTGACCCTGATGCGGACTACACGCCCCCGCGGCGAGATGAGCCTTTCACATCCGCGAACGGCATCAGATCGGTGACTGTGACGAACGGCGGCAGCGGGTACGGGCTTACGGGGTCGATCAGTAAGGTATTGCCAGGAAGGTTTACTGCCAGGCAGGGGAACATCGGCGACCGCACGATCAACAATGCTCTGCCGCCGTATCCGAGCAAATATTATTGTTCCCAAACCACAGGGTTCAACGAAAAAGGATCATCGTTCCTTCCAACCCCAGACAAATTCATGAATCGCGCCGTGAACAGTGGGCACGGCAGCGGTGCCAGTATCTCATTCATCATGCGTAGCGCAGGAGACTGGACTGGCGAAAGCTATATTCTTGTCCCTGACAAAATCGTTATCAACAATGGTGGTCATGGATTTTTGCCCGGCGATGTTTGGGATGGCGCACTATATGACCACACAACCGGGACTTACCCCGGTTACTGGGGGGCTACGTGGTGCTACCCGCTCGAGATTGCTCGCTCGCTTCCGACGGTGACGGTTACCGACCCGACTGGCAGCGGCGCGGTGCTCAAGGCGCAGTGTTCGAACGGCAAGGTTGTAGCCATCACAGTGGAGCGGCCAGGCACGGGGTACACAAACCCAAAGGTGGTGATCAGCGGAGGCGGAGGCAGTGGTGCTACTGCGATAGCCAATGTTTCAAAGGTGGCAGATTACCCGCAGGGCGTGACGTACTTCGAGCAGCGGCGAGTCTTTGCGTCCACGCCAAACGAGCCGCAAAGCATCTGGATGACCAAGACGGGCACGGATGCGGACTTCAGCTATTCAATCCCCGTGCGTTCAGACGATCGCGTGAAGTTCAAGATTTCCTCGCGGGAGCGTCATGACGTTCGGCATCTCGTGCCGCTGAACCGCCTCATCGTGTTGACGGAGGCAGGCGAATGGGTGGTGACGTCCGTCAACTCGGACGCGATCACGCCTGAGTCGGTGCAACTCAAGTCGCAGAGTTTTGTCGGCGCGAACATGGTCCAGCCGTTGATCATCAACAACACGGTCCTTTATGCGGCTTCCCGTGGCGGCCATATTCGCGAGCTTGGCTACAACTACAACGCAGGCGGCTATGTGACGGCTGACGTGAGCATCCGCGCTTCACATCTTTTCGACCGTTATGAAATCGTTGATGCAGGCTACGCGAAAGCGCCTTGGCCGATTGCTTGGTGGATTAGCTCGAACGGGAAACTGCTTGGCATGACCTACGTACCAGATCAACAAATCTGTGCGTGGCATGAACATACGACGAAAAACGGCGAGTTCAAGTCTGTGGCATGCGTGGCGGAGAACAAGATCGACGCAGTGTACGTAGTGACGAGGCGCGTCCTTAATGGGCAGGAGCGGCGCTTTATTGAGCGCATGGCTGATCGAGACGAGGACAGCGACGAGGACGCATTCTTTGTGGACTGCGGCGGCACCTACAAGGG
>CAVJUB010000044.1:14424-18005 GCA_963652545.1 Hallella faecis
GCTTGAGGGCGAGATGGTGAACATCCTCGCGGACGGCGCGGAGCTTCCGCAGCAAGAGGTGAAGGACGGCAAGCTCACGCTCCCTGTAGAGGCGAGCACGGTGCACGTCGGCCTGCCGATTGATGCAGAAATCCAGACGCTCCCCGTGACTATCCCCTTGAAGGATGGCTCGGACGGCGGCTCACTGACGAAGAACGTGAACAAAGTCTTCATGCGCGTGTACCGCAGCTCGGGCATCTTCATCGGTCCCGAGGACGGGGACTTGGTGGAGTTCCGTCAGCGCACGACCGAGCAGCCGGGTAGTCCGCCTGAGCCCGTGACGGGCGGCATTGACGTTGACCTGCAGCCGCACTGGACTGACAGCGGCTCAGTGGTGCTGAAGCAGAGTTCTCCGCTGCCGCTCACCATTCTGAGCATAGCGGCGAACATGGAGCTAGGCGGCTAGGTGCGGTAGTCGGCCCCCGCGGTGTGGTCTCATCCCGACCAACACTACGGGGGCTTTTTTATGGCCGCAGCAACTACAACGCAGAATCAGGGCCTGTCGAGCGTACAGACGGCGGGACTGTGGGCGACCGCTATATCGGCGGTCGGGTCGATATACACAAGCTATCAGTCAGCGCGGTCGGCTTCGGAGCTTGCCGCGATACAGGAGCGCATAGCGGAGATCAACCGCAAGCGGGCGGTGATACAGGCGCAGTCAGCGCTTGCGGCGTCGAACCGCAACATCGCGAACATCACGCAACAGTACGGGCAGCTGAAGAGCAAGCAGAAGGTCGCCATGGCGGCGAACGGGACTGCTTTGGGCTATGGCTCGAACAAGGAAATCCTCGCGACCACGGACCTCTACAAGCAGCAGGATCGCAACACGGCCTATGCGAACGGGCTCAACGCGGCCATGGGCTACATGAGCAAGGCCACCGCGCAGTATCAGGCGGGCGTGGCGGCGGGCGCTTCGAAGTCTTCCGCGGGGCTTGTGTCCACCGAGTCCCTGCTTTCGGGCATCCAGAAGGTGGCGGGCTACTACGCCAACGCGAGCGCCTCGAACGCAGGCGCAGGGGCGGCCGACGCTGCGGGCGCTACGGACACGACCTACGCGGGCAGTTCCGCTGAGACCAACACCAACGCCCTGCAGTGGATTTACTAGGAGGCTTAAATGGCAGTTGTGCCTATGGCGGACGGCCCGAAGGTTCAGCCGACGATACCCAGTGCTGACCCTATCGGGCTTGTGGAGACGAAGGGCGACCGCGTGGCTCGAGCAGAGACCGCGAAGCTGCAGCAGTCAAGCAACGAGTTCCTTGACGCGGTGAACCGCGCCTATGAGACGATGAGCCGTGCTCGCGCTGATGCGGCCATGAACGACATCCAGATTCAGGTCAACGACCTGATGAAGGGTGACGGCGGCGCGCTCACGCAGCAGGGCAGTGAGGTCGTAGAGCGCCCCGACGGACCCTACGTGCGCCACTACGATCAGCAGATTGGCAAGATCATCCACGACGCGACAGAGAACCTCGACGTGCACCAGAAGGCGCTCATCGGCGAGAAGCTCCGCGCCTACCGCGCCGACCGCAACGCTGAGCTGCAGAACCACTTCACGAAGCAGGCTGAGGCGTATCAGAAGAGCGTCGCGCAGACGAAGGCCGAGATCGCCGCTGAGGGCATCGCGGTTGACCCGGGCAACATCAAGAGCGTGGAGGACAAGGCGCAGGACATCGCGGACGCTTACCGCGTCACGCACCGCGGAGACCCCGAGGAGTCCATTGCCAAGGGCACCAAGGACGCCGTCAGCGCCGCGCTCGTGAGCGGCATCAAGGCACTGCTCGCGAACGATGAGCCCGAGAAGGCGCAGGGCGTCATGAAGCACTACCGCGGGGGCAAGCTCACGGCCTACGACACGCTGAAGGTGCAAGGGCTGATTCGAGAGGCGTTGCAGAAGAAGGCCGCCGCCGCGCAGGCCGCTGCCGCCGCGCAGGCCACGACCGCCTCCCTGCAGCCTGAGAACCTTGTCCGCACGATCATCGCGCCCGCTACCGGGAAGGACTACGACGAGGGCGAGCACACTAAAACTACCAACATCGTGAGCGACGCGGGGAAGCCCGAATGGGCCGCCGCCGCATATCTTGTCGGCTCCGCGAAGGCCAAGGAACTGGTGGACGCGTGGACGAAGAAGGTCGAGGACGCGAAGGCCAAGGGCGACAACGCCGCGGTGCAAAAGCTGCAGACCGAGAACCCGTTCGACGCTGTGCTCACTGCCCCGCAGAAAGCCGCGCTCGGCCGCTACGCCAATGAAGTGAGCCTCATCAACTCGGGCGACAAGGAGACTATCCGCAACCAAGTGGCCGCCGCGAACCCTGACGCTGACCCGAAGATGATTGACCGCGTGGTCAACGTCATGCATGCGCAGCGTCAGCATGCCCTGCGCGTGGAGGCTGAGAAGGCGAACCAGACTGCGGCATCCGTGTTCACGCAGCTCCACGGTGGTGCGGACATCAATGACCTGCCATCCGCGCAGTTCGAAGGGCTCACGCCGCAGCAGAAGGCGGGCCTCGCCGAGTACTCGCGTCGCCGCCGACTCAACAGTCTGGTGACCGACAGCGCGCTCTACTACAAGCTCGCCTACGACAACGAAAGCCTGAAGAGCATCTCTTGGGCGGACCTCTACGCAAGCGCGGGGCGCTTCTCCTCGCAGGACTTCGACACGCTCGTAAATCGCAAGGTTCAGCTCGATCAGGGCGGGGCGACGAGGGACGGCGCGCAGGCCGTCATGCCCGTAGTCAAGAGCTCGCTCGAGATGATTGCCGAGAAGAAGGCAGGCGCCACGGGCTCCGCCATCTACGCGCGCATGAGCCGCGTGATTGCCGACATCGTGGGCGAGCGCTACGCCGCCGACATGGGCAAGGGCTGGGACGACACCCGCATTCAGCAGGAAGTTGCGAAGGTCATCGGCACCCGCCTTGTGCAGCCGGGGTGGTTCATGAACCACAACTATGAGGTCAAGGAGTTCTTCGGCAATGAGTCTTTCTGGAACAGCAACGGGCTCAAGGGCGCAGTGAACAGCGCGCTCAACGCCACGGGCTTCCCTGACCCGCAGGACCTTGACCGCAACGAGTGGTTGCTGACCGCGCTCCTTTCTGACGAGAACCGCCCGCTGAAGGGCGAAGACCAGTTTGTCGCCGCCATCCCCGAAAGCGACAAGGCCGAGATCACCAAGGCTTACGCCGCCAAATTCGGGCGTCAGCCGACACCGCACGACATCGCCCGCGGCTATCTCGCCGCGAACATCTATCAACCGAAGGCAACGAAATGACTGACTACTCCAAGGTTTTTGACGAAATCGAACAGCGCAAGGATGCTCAGCGCGCTTCCTTGAACGTCACGCCTCCGGGCGAACTTCCAACGGCGGACTTTTCGGCAACGCCCTCGACCGCGCGCATTGTGGCCAACGCCCCCGCGGGGCAGGCGCAGCAACTGCCGTGGGAGGCCATGACGCTCACCGAGAAGGCGGCGAACGGGCTTGAGAGCGGCTACAACAATCTGCTGAAGTCCCGCGCTATCGGCACGGCTTACGACCGCCTGCAGGCTGA
>CAVJUB010000045.1:0-16387 GCA_963652545.1 Hallella faecis
GCCGCTTGCGTTTTGGAAGCGGTTGCAGGTGACGTCAAAGAGCGGCTTTGGGTCGCCGGCAATCAGCGCCTTCAGCGCCTGGAGAAAATCCGCCGCGACGAAAGCAAACTGGTCGGCGCTCAGAATATGTTTCAGGAAGTACTCGAAGAACTGAATGCTCACAGCACGGTTGGGAATCGCGAGCGACGGTTTTTCACCCGGACCGAAGGTGAGAAAACCGAAGTAGAACATGGCTGAGAGCAGGGCTTCGTTGTCGAATTGAGCGTGTTGGTTGAGGTTGAGCGTTTGCAGCGTGCCGGAAAATGGAATCGGTTCACGACGCAAGGCGAGCTCCACGGTTTGCCGGACGAAGTCGGCGTTGCCCAGCTGAAGGATGCTTTCGATCTTTTTGAGGTCCTGCCCGAGGTTGGGATCAAGCAGTGAAGAAGGCTCATGCCCTAGCCGTTGCAGTGACCGCAGATAGCCGAGACACATCGTTGGGTTGAAGACGGTGGCATCGGAATACGGGCTGAAGCGATAGCCGTTGTACCACTCCTTCATGCGGGCCAAGAGGTTGTCAAGCGAGAGGCCCAAAGCCTCAAGATTCACTACTTGCGGTGCGAGTTCGCGGAGTTCAGTTTCGGTAAAGCCGTAAAGATCCGCAAAGGCGGGGTCAATGGTGCAATTGGCGGCGATGTTGAAGCCCGAGGTTATCGAGTCAAGCGAAATCGACGTGACGCCCGTAATGAAGATGCGGGCGACCGCATCAAGCGTCGCCGCCTTGAGCTTGGCAAAAAAACTCTTAAAAAAGCCTTCTGCAGAAGTAATGGCTTGGAAGTGATTCAAATCATTGGAAAGCACTTCGTTGGCAAATTGATCGTACTCGTCGATGATGACATAGATGAAGCGGGTGTCATCTCCCAGAGAAACAATAGAGAAGAATTGAGCAATCAGATCAGCAGCGCTGGCAAAGGTGTTCTTGAGAACTTCGTCTTGATCGGGATGCGGATAGCGCTTGAAATAGTTTCTGATCGAAATGAGCACGGATCCCTGAAAGGATTTCATCAACGCTTGGTGATCCGAGGCTTGCGAAGCGATGCCAGAAAAGTCCAGATGAAGCACGCGGAATTTGCCGGCAAGCGGCGTCTTGTGCGAGCCGATGTAAGTGCCGGCAAACGTTTCCTCAAACCGATCTGCGGCCGCTTCGTCGTAATAGGCTCGAAGCATGCTCGTGGAGAGCGTTTTGCCAAAGCGCCGGGGGCGAACGAGAAAAGGAAATAGAGTGCCGCACTGTTCCAGCGCTTCGATGAACTGAGTCTTGTCTACGTAGGCGAAGCCCTGAGCACGGATGGACGGGAAATTGGCGTCGCCGTAAGGCGTGGGCTTCAACTGGGAAAAAGCGGGCATGACAATGCTCCAAGAGCCAGATCAGACGGCATCGGCAGTGCGCCAACGCTCAGCGGATTATATCGCTTTTGGTGAATAAAATACCGTAAATTTATTGAAAAACAAAATGAATCATTGATTTTTTGCGACATCGGCACGCTGGCATGGATTTCCTGTTGCAGCAGTGTGTACGGAATTCAGACTGTTGGGTGGATCTTGCGCTTGTGGCGCGGCGCGTTCTTCGACGAGCGAAGGGCGGCAGGCTTGGAGGCGGTTGTCTTGGGGGCTTTGAGGGCGAGCACGGCGAAAACTGTGGGAAGTTTCGGAAGCTCGGGGAGCGCCTTTTTCCAGTCCCCCGCGGTTTTAGTGACAATCGATTCGCCGGCGCCCGTGACGTCGGTCGCGACCGTGACGAGCGTGGTCGGATGCAGGGTTTCCGCGAGCGCCGCAAGCATCGGATTGTTGCGGTAGGGCGTTTCGATGAAGAGCTCGGTTTCGAGGACGGCGGCGCTTTCGCGCTCGATTCGGCGAATCGCTTCAGCACGCTCGTCGCGCTCAATGGGCAGGTAGCCCAGAAAGCGGAAGCGCTGGCCGTTCATGCCGCTTGCCATCAAGGTAAGAAGAAGCGACGAGGGGCCGACGAGGGGCTTCACGGCAATGCCGAGCTCGTGGGCGCGGCGCACGAGTCCCGCGCCGGGATCGGCGACTGCGGGGCAGCCTGATTCGGAGACGATCGCCGTGTCGAGGGCGTCGTCAGCGAGCAGGGGCGTGAGCCAGGCGTCGTACTGCGAGGCGTCGGGCTCGTGGCCGATCTCGATCACTTCGAGCGTGTCGATGGCGTCGGGGTGGCCGGCTGCCTTGAGGCAGCGCCGCACCGTCCGGGCGTTCTCTGCAAGAAAGCGCTTCGTGCGGCGCAGCACGGCAAGCGCCCCGGCGGGAAGCACCGCGTCAAAGTCCGTTTCCGCGATGCGGTTGGGAAGAAGATAGAGCGTGGCGGCCATGATGACTTAGGCCGTGAGACCCGCCACGGGCGGGAGGCCGGCGCGCGTGAGCATCGTCGTGAGGCGCATCAGCGGCAGGCCGATGAGGCTCGTCGGATCGTCGCTTGAGACGGATTCCATGAGGGCGATGCCGAGCTTTTCAATTTTGGCGGAGCCTGCGCAGTCATAGGGTTCTTCGCGCTTCACGTAGTCGCGGATCGCTTCGTCTGAGAGCTTCCGCAGGGTGATCACGGTGTCGCTCACCGTGTCCTGAGGGGAAAGCGTGGGGGACAACACGCACACCGCGGTGTGAAAGACGAGGCGGCGGCCTTGCATGGCCTGAAGCTGCGCCACGGCTTTTTCAAAGGTGTGGGGCTTGCCTAAGGGGGCGCCCTCCAAGTCGCAGACCTGGTCCGAGCCGATCACGACGGCGTCGGGGTGACGACTGGCGATGGCTTCGGCCTTTAGGTGCGCCAGACGCAGCGCAAGATCCGCCGGGGCTTCGCCCGGCAGCGGCGTTTCATCGACTTCAGGGCTTTCGCACGAATACTCAAGACCCAGACGGTTGAGGAGCTCGCGGCGGTACCGTGAGGAGCTCGCTAGAATCAGAGGCGTTTTAGTCATAGTGGGCGGCATTTTAACGGAGCCGTCCTCTTGAGGTTTTGAGGATGACTCAATTTCAGACGATTGACATTTTTGAACTGGCGCGCCTGCGCCGCACGGCGTCGGGCACGGCGACGCTTTCTGACATGCCTGAGCTAGAAAAGGCGCTGGAGGGCGAAGCCCGCGCCTGCGAAGTGGCCTGGGAGGCGGAAGGCCTCCCCGAAGTGAAGGGGCGTCCTGCCGCCAAGCTCTCCCTCAAGGCGCATCTTGTGACGCAGTGCGTGCGCTGCGGCAAGGCTTGCGACGTGGACATTGAAAAGGAGGTTCCCTTCGTTTTCACGAAGACGGAGGCGGAGGCCGACGCCATGCCCATCGAGGAGGACGACGGCTACGACGTCGTCGTGGGCAGCCGCCGCTTCAACGCCACGGCCTGGGTGGAGGAGGAGCTCATCCTGTCGTTGCCCGCGTTCCCGCAGCATGAGGACTGCGAGCCGGATCGCAGCCAGCTCGAAACCGAGGAGGCGCCCGAGGAAATGGCGCGGCCGAATCCCTTTGCCGTGCTGGCGGGCTTGAAAACTCGGTAAAAAAAGTTAAAATCAATCCTTTGCGCCGTTGAGTGCCGCACTTTTGCACAAAGTTCTGCACAGCAGTGGAAAAGCCGAAGGGCTTTGCGTATAATGGCGCGCTTTCAAGTTTTCCCTCGTGGGGTGTAAAAATGGCTGTTCAGCAAAATAAGAAGTCCGTCGCGAAGCGCGGCAATCATCGTGCTCACGACTTCCTGACCAATCCTCCGACCGCTGTTGAAGCGACGACCGGCGAAGTGCATCGTCGTCACCACATCAGCCCGACCGGTTACTATCGCGGCAAGAAGGTCATTGCCACGAAGAACGACGCCGAATAAGTTTTTCGAGACCGTCCGACACCCTCAAGTGCAGCGGTTCCCTGACGCTCTCGCTGGTTTGCAGCAGGGCGCCAGAGCAGAAGATGCGCCGAGGCTCCCACGACTTGTGCGATGGGAACGAGGCGGATAAGTCTGACACCTCTGGAAGAATCGGAGACAAAGTCGTTCGTCGCGTTCCGGCCGCTTGCGCGGTTGGATGGGCTCAGACGAAAAGGCAGATTGAAGCGGAAAGCAATTTCCGAGACAGTCTGCCTTTTTTGTTGCCTGCGTTTTCAATCAGCAACGTTTTGAGGGCGGATTTCATTGTTTCGGATGATGAGAAGTCGCTCTCTGAGTCGGTACAATCCTCGGCAAATTCTTTTTGAAGAAGACGCCTCATGCTTTATTCCCGAATTCTGGCGGCGGGCCAGGCGCTGCCCGCGCGCTATGTGTCAAACGACGAGCTCGCGGCCAAGCTTGCTCAAGACGGCATTGAAACCAGCGACGAATGGATTCGCACGCGCACCGGCATTGAAGGGCGCTACATCGCCGAAGCGGGGCTCACCACGCTCGAGCTTGCGCGCCGCGCAAGCGTCGAGGCGCTCGAAAAGGCGGCGCTCGCCGCGTCTGACATTGACCTCATCGTCGTTGCAACAACAACGCCCGACGTCGTTTTTCCGTCCACGGCCTGCCGGCTGCAGGCGGCGCTGGGCGCCGCGGGCTGCGCAGCCTTTGACGTGCAGGCGGTTTGCTCCGGGTTTGTCTATGCCCTGAGCGTCGCCGACGGCCTCATCCGCACGGGCGGCTACCGACGGGCGCTTGTCGTGGGCGCAGAAATCCTGTCGCGCGTCGTGGACTGGAAGGACCGCTCGACCTGCGTGCTCTTCGGGGACGGCGCGGGCGCCGTGGTGCTCGAAGCGTCTGACGCGCCGGGCATTCTGGCGCACCGCATGCATGCTGACGGCTCCTTTGGCGAAGAGACGCTGTCGCTGCCGGCGCGCATCGACGGCAATGCCGTCGTCGGCCGGGGGTACATTCACATGAACGGTCGGCAGGTCTTCAAGCTTGCGGTGAGTTCGCTCGCCGAGTCCGCCGTTGAAGTCTGCGGCGCGGCGGGGCTCTCGCCTCAGGACGTGGACGTCTGGGTGCCGCATCAGGCCAACAGCCGCATCATCCGCATGATTGCCGAAAAGCTTGCAATCCCCGAAGAAAAGACGGTCATGACGGTGGCGCATCACGGCAACACCTCTGCGGCGTCGGTGCCGCTGGCGCTTGCGCAGGCGCTGGAAGAGCGCCGCATCCGGCCGGGCGACCGCGTCCTTTTGCAGGGCGTCGGGGCCGGCATGACCTGGGGCAGCCTGCTTTTGCAATGGATCTAGACATTTTCCTTTGAAGGAACGAAACCTATGAAAATAGCCTTTGTGTTTCCCGGCCAGGGCAGCCAGTCGGTCGGCATGACGGCGGGACTTCTGGACTCGCCGGCGGCGGTCGATGTTCTCACCCGCGCCGATGCGGCGCTCGCAGAGCCGCTCACAAAGCTGATGGCCGAAGGTCCGGCCGAGAGCCTCAACCTGACCGTGAACACGCAGCCCGCGGTGCTCGCGGCGTCCTGCGCGGCTTACGCTGCGTGGCTGGCGGCGGGCGGCGTGAAGCCCGCGATCACCGCGGGGCACAGCCTCGGCGAATACTCGGCCCTGACGGCGGCGGGCGTCTTCACGCTTGAAGACGCCGTGCGCCTCGTGCGCTTTCGCGCGCAGGCGATGCAGGCGGCGGTTCCTGTGGGCGTGGGCGCCATGGCGGCCATCATCGGTCTTTCTGACGAGGCGGTGGAAGCCTGCTGCGCCGAGGCGCGCGCGGGCGAAGTCGTCGAGCCCGTCAACTTCAATTCGCCCGGCCAGGTCGTGATCGCCGGCCACAAGACGGCCGTGGAGCGCGCCTGCGACGCCTGCAAGGCGGCGGGCGCAAAGCGCGCCCTGATGCTTGCGGTGTCGGGCCCCTTCCATTCGCAGCTTTTGAAGGGCGCAGCGGAGCAGCTCGCCGGGCGACTCGCGGAAACCGCGGTGGCGGCGCCTCAATTTGACGTCATCGCGAACGTGGACGCTGAGCTCGAAGTCGAGGCGGACGTCATTCGCCGCAATCTGGCGTTGCAGGCCGCGAGCCCCGTGCAGTGGGTGAAGACCGTGCGCCGCATGAAGGCCGAAGGCGTGACGCACATCGTGGAGTGCGGGCCGGGCCGCGTGCTCACGGGACTTGTCCGCCGCATCGAGCCTTCGATTGAAACGGCGAACATCAGCTCGACGGCGTCGATAGCTGAACTGGTCGCCAAGGACGGATTTCACACGCGTAAGGAGTGACTATGGAACCCATTTTGAAGGAAACGGCGCTTTCCGGGCGCGTGGCGCTTGTGACGGGCGCGACGCGCGGCATCGGCGCCGCGTGCGCGAAGGCGCTTTCGGACGCCGGCGCTTTTGTCTACGGCACGGCGACGAGTGAGGAAGGCGCGGCGAAGATTTCAGCGGCGCTGGGCGAAAAGGGAAAGGGGATCGTTCTCAACGTCACCGATCGCGCCGCGTGCGCGGCGGCTGTGGCGGCGATCACGGAAGAAAAGGGACGCATCGACATCCTCGTCAACAACGCGGGCATCACCCGCGACATGCTCGCGATGCGCCTTTCGGACGAAGCCTGGGACGCCGTCATCGCGACGAACCTCACGGCGGCCTTCATTTTGACGCGTGCGGTGCTCCGCCCCATGATGAAGGCGCGCTACGGGCGCATCATCAACATGTCTTCCGTCGTGGGCAGCATGGGCAACGCCGGCCAGGCGAACTACGCCGCCGCTAAGGCAGGGCTCGTCGGCATGAGCCGGTCGGTTGCGCAGGAAGTCGCGAGCCGCGGCATCACCGTGAACTGCGTCGCGCCGGGCTTCATTGACACGGACATGACCCGGGCGCTTGCTGAAGACGATCGCGAGAAGCTCGCCGCGCGCATTCCGGCGCGCCGTCTCGGACAAACGGATGATATTGCCGGCGCAGTCCTCTATCTCGCCTCAGACCTTGCGGCGTATGTCACGGGCGCGGTTTTGCCGGTGAACGGCGGATTGTTCATGGGGTAGTGTTTTTGCAGGCCAAGCCTGATAAAATCCTGCCTTCGTTGGGAGTGCTCAGCATTCCTTTGACACAGAATTCTTACTACATCCTCTCCTCGGAGACGTTAAATGGACGATTTGGAACAAAAGGTCAAGAAGATCATTGCCGAACAGCTGGGCAAGAATGAAGCCGACATCAAGAACGAAGCTTCCTTCATCGAAGACCTCGGCGCTGACAGCCTTGACACGGTGGAACTCGTGATGGCTCTCGAAGACGCCTTCAAGGTGCAGATTCCTGACGAACAGCAGGAGAACCTGCGCACCGTTCAGCAGGCGATCGACTTCATCAAGGCCAACGTCAAGGCCTGATGACGGCATCGGCGGCTTGGCGGCGCGCGCCCTGAAGCGTGCGACCGCGAAGCCTGGAAGAAGGGCCTGCGGGCCCTTTTTTGTGCCCGCCGACTTTTTACTCTCTCAAGCTTAGGAATTGACAGTCATGCGTCGCGTCGTTGTCACCGGCCTCGGTGCCGTGAGTCCCGTCGGACTTGATGTGGCTTCCTCCTGGGAAGCAATTCTCGCCGGCAAGTGCGGCATTGAAAAGATCACCCATTTTGACGCTTCGGCGTTCGGCGCTCAGATTGCGGCGGAAGTGAAGGGGTTCGACCCCGCTCAGTGGCTGCCCGCAAAGGAGGCGCGCCGCTTTGACCGCTTCATCGCCTACGCGTGCTCGGCGGGCATCCAGGCTCTGGACGATGCGGGGCTCAAGTTTGAAGAGGATGAAGAGGCCGCCAACCGCGCGGGCTGCATCATCGGCTCGGGCATCGGCGGCCTTGACATGCTCTGCGCCAACTATAAGGTGCTGATGGAGCGCGGCCCCCGCCGCGTCTCGCCCTTCATGATTCCCGGGACGATCATCAACTTGGCGAGCGGCGAACTCTCGATCCTTCGTCATTTGAAGGGGCCCAACCTCACGACCGTGACGGCCTGCGCTTCCGGGCTGCACGCGATTGGCGAAGCCTCCTGGATCATTCGCCGCGGCGACGCGGACGTGATGGTGGCGGGCGGCGCCGAAGGCGCGCTTTGCGAAGACACGCTCGCGGGCTTTGACAACATGCACGCTCTGAGCCGCATGAACGATGATCCGCAGCATGCCTCCCGTCCCTTTGACAAGGGGCGCAACGGCTTTGTGATCGGCGAAGGCGCCGGCGTTCTTGTTTTGGAAGAGTATGAGCATGCCGTGGCGCGCGGCGCGAAGATCTACTGCGAAGTGGCGGGCTACGGACTGACGGGGGACGCCTTCCACATCACGACGCCCTCGACGGACGGTCCGGCGCGCTGCATGAAGATGGCTTTGAAGCACGCGGAGATGCAGCCCTCGGACATCGACTACGTGAACGCGCACGGCACCTCGACGGGCGTGGGCGATGTGAACGAAAGCAAGGCGGTGCGCGAAGTCTTCGGCGACCACACGGACGCGATGTGGGTGAGCTCCACGAAGGGCGCCACGGGGCACCTTCTGGGCGGCGCCGGCGGCTTGGAGAGCGTCTTCACGGTGAAGGCGATTGAAACGCAGACCGTGCCGCCCACGATCAACCTCGTGGAGCAGGAGCCTGAGTGCCCCGTCAAGGTGGCGGTGAAGCCTGAGCACTGCGAAATCCGCGCGGCGATGAAGAACAACTTCGGCTTCGGCGGCACCAACGCCACCGTGATCTTCAAGAAGCTCTGAGCGTTCTTCGTCTGACAAATTCGCCCCGGCGGCCGATGGTCGTGCGGGGCGTTTTCGCGGGCGGCGGGAAGGCATGAGCCGGCCGGAAAAAAGAAAGCCGCTCGGAATTGCTCCCGGGCGGCTTCAGGGAATCTTCTCAGCGGCTTACTCGTCCGCGGCGTCCTGCGCTTCAGCGCGGGCCTTGGCGGTGCGGCGCTTGGCGCGGCGGTAGTCGCTCTTTAACTTCGCGTCGTAGGCGGCGACCTTGGCTTCCGCGAGGTCAATCAACAGCAGCGCAAGGAGCAGCGTCGGAAAGAGGCCGTAGGCGACGGCTTCCGGCGTGGCGCTTGCGGCGGCGCCGAGGCGGTAGCTCACGCTCAAAAGAAAGAGAATCCACCAGAGCTTGAAGCCGTTGTTGCCGCTCTTAAGCCGCATCGCGTCGCGCACGGCGGTCACGCGGTCCTCCCGCGCGAGCGAGGCGCGGAACACCCACAAAAAAGCGATGATGTTCGCGAGGGCGGCAAAGTTGATCCAGTCGGTTAGCTGCATGCTTCAGGCCTGAAAGTAAAGAGTCAAGTCGGCGGATTATAAGGAAGCCTACTTCTCGTCGTCGCTGAAGAGACCGCCCGTGGGAGAGGGAAGCGACGAGACGCAGCGGAAGACGAGATAGCCTTCGGAGCCGGGCTTTCCGCTGCGCTTCTGCGTTACGGCGTCCAGCAATTGCGCGCCTTTGTCTTCCTTGCGGCAGTGTTGCTGCGCCTTTTCGTTGAGGCCCTCGCGCAGGCGGATGGCCTGGTCTTCCCAGGGCCAGACGGCCTTGATCTGCCACGTGTCGCCCACAACGTTGGTGAGCGACTCCTCGCGGCCGGTGTAGAGCGCGGCTTCGTCAGAAATCGACTGGCAGCCGGCGAGCGTGGCGGCGATGAGAGCGCCAAAGATAAGTTTTTTCATGAATTGCAGTCCAACTTGAAAACGGTCGGAGGAGTTTAGCAGTCGGGCGCCGCTGGCGGCGCGGCGACGATGAGCCGTCGGACGCCGTCCTCCGCGCTGGAGGCGGCGCCTTCTTCCACGAAGACCGGGGGTTCGGTGACGAGCCCGGCTTTCAGGAGCGACGCCTGATGCTTTAAAGCAAGCTGTCGCTCGGCGTCGTCCGTGGGGAAGTAGAACGCCGTCGTGCGGCCGTTTTCAGTGAGAAGGAGCGGCGCCCGCACGGCGTTGGTGTCAAGAAAATGTTCAAAGGCGGCGCCGGGATGGGCGTCCTTCAAGGCGAGGTAGACGGCGTTTTCCAGAAGCGCTCGGCGCAGGGCGCCTTCGACCCCGGTGACGGCGTCGGAAAGCCACACGGCAAGCCCCGGCGCGTTCCAGTAGAGCTTGGGGCGCAGCTTGGCGCGCCGAGGCGGCGCCGCCCGGCGAGCGGACACGAGATCGATTACGCCTGCGTCAGTGAGAAAGCGGCACCAGTCTCGCACCGAGGGACCGGAGAGGCCGCAGCGGGCGCCGAGCCCCGCCCAGTTGAGTCCTTGGGCCGAAGCTTCCGACAAAGTCTTCATGAAGCCGAAGAAGGCGGCGGAGCTGCGGGGGCGCAGCACGGGGAGCACTTCGTCGGCGTAGAAGCGGTTGAACCAGGCGGCCCAGCTCACGGCGGGATTCTGCGCGGCGGCTTTTCGAAGGCCGGCGGCGGGAAGCGCCCTTTGGGGCGGCAGCCGCCAGCAAAGCGTCGCTTCGTCCTGAAGGGCGAGGACGCGCGGCGCGGGCAGGCGCCGGATGGCAAGGCGCACGCCTTTTTCCTGGCAGCTCGCCTTGAGCGAAGCGAGCCGGGCGGCGCCGAAGTGGCCGGCGAGCTTCACGGCGGGGAGCCTGCCCTCGGAAAGGAGGCGAAGGGCGGTGTCGACGGCGCCGAAGGCGACGTGCACGTGGTCGATCACAAAGTTGGCGGCGTACTGCGCGAAGAATTCGTCGGGAGCCGCGTCAAAGAATCGCCAGGCGCGGATGTCGGCGAGATCGGCGCGGGGGGCGGCGGTGAGCTCGGGGGCTTCCGCCGCTTCGCGGCCCATTTCGGTGGCGTAGAGCGTGAGTTCCGGTGTCGTCATGGCTTAGCGGCGCGGGCGGCGCTTTTCCAGTGTTTTCTGATGACGGAAGTAGAGGGCGACCAAGAGGAGCATCGTCACGAGCCAGCTGATGGGGTAGACCGTCATCAGGGTTTCGAAAGTGGGCGCCTGCGGGAAGACCGCATACACCCAGATGATGCGGATGGAGCAGATGCAGACGAGCGTCACCATCGCGGGCGGCAGCGAATAGCCGTAGCCGCGCATGGCGTCGGAAACGGTCTCCATTACGACGTTGATGAGTTCAGGAAGAACCACGTACCAGAGGCGCACGACGCCCAGTTCGATCACGGCTTCCGTATCCGAGAAGAAGGCGAGCATCTGGTGGCCGAAGACGAGCACCAGCGTCGTGAGCAGGGCGGTCGCCGCGAAGTTGAGCCACATCGACACCCAGGTCGCCCGGCGGCAGCGCGCGAGGTTGCCGGCGCCGTAGTTCTGGCTCACGAACGTAGTGGCGGCAAGGCCGAAGGCGTTGATGAAGCAGTAGACGTTGATCTCGATCGTGAAGGCGGCGACCGAGCCCGCCATGGCGTCTGCGCCGAGGTTGTTGATCGCCGCCTGGATGATCATGTTCGAAAGTGAAAAGACCATGCCCTGGATGCCGGCGGGCAGGCCGATGCGGACCATGGCGTGCAGGGCCGGGCGGTCGATCGTGAGAAGGCGGCGGGGATCAAGATGCAGCACGCCCTCCATGCGAAGCTGCTTCACAAAAAGGATGGCGGCCGCGAGGGCATTCGCGAGCACGGTGGCCAAGGCGACGCCGCCCGCGCCCATGCCGAAGGCGAGCACGAAAAAGAGGTTCCCTGCGATGTTGAAGACCGAGGCGACGAGCAATGCCATGAGAGGCGTGTTGGTGTCGCCCTTGCTGCGGTAGACGGCGGCAAGGAAGTTGTAGATTGTGACGAAGGGGAGCCCCAGCAGAAAGACGCGCAGGTAGTCGGAGGCGTGTTCAAGCACGGAGTCTGGCACGGACAAAAGCGCCATCACCTGGCTGCAGAAGACTTCGCCCAGCACGGCGATCGCGACGCCGAAGAGAACCGCGAGCGCAAAGGCGGTGTGGACGGCGCGATTGGCGGCTTCCGCCTGCTTCATGCCGATGAAGCGAGCCACGACGACGTTGGCCCCGAGCGCAAGCCCCATCGCAAGGCTCACGACAGTGCCGATCACGGGAACGTCGGTGCCCACAGCAGCCATGGCTTCGCTCGAGACAAAGCGCCCGAGCACGGCGACGTCCGCCGCGTTGAAGAGCTGCTGCAGCACGCCCGTGAAGGCGAGCGGAACAGCAAAGAGAATGATCTTGTCCCAGAGCGAGCCTGAGAGCATGTCCAGGTCTTTACGAGCAAAGAGCGACATGGCGAGAACTGACTCCCTGAAGTGAAACAAACGCCGGGAATTGTAATTCGGCGGTTCTTCGCATCGAAGCGAAGAAGGAGGATTGGGCAGGAAAAAGCCCGCGGCGTCGGCTCGAGGCGGAAACAAAAAAGCCGCAACTCCGGTTTTCGGGAGTGCAGCTTCGTTGCGTTCTCATGAGAGGGTGTTGTGGTGGCCGAGACGGGGGTCGAACCCGTACGCCAATGGCTGCGGATTTTAAGTCCGCTACGTCTACCAGTTTCGTCACTCGGCCGACCTGCTCAATGAGGCGAGGGATTGTAGCCGAAAGGATTCGCTTTGTGATAGCGTGTCGCCGAATTGTTGAAGCCCCGCGCGCGGGGAGCGCCTGAAAGCGGCGCAGCGGCGGGGCGCATCGAGAAAAAGAGGATTTTCATGAGCGCTTTTCTCATCAAGAACGCGGACGTCTACGCGCCGAAGCATCTCGGCCGCTCGGACGTGCTGGTGGTGAACGACAAGATCGTCGCCGTGGGGCCGGACCTCACGGTTGCGATGCCGGGGCTGGAGACGGTGGACGCGGCGGGCCGCGTGATGATGCCGGGCGTCATCGACGAGCATGTGCACGTGACGGGAGGCGGCGGCGAAGGCGGCCCGGTGACGCGCTGCCCTGAGCTGATGCTCTCCGAACTGGTGGACGCGGGCATCACGACCGTGGTGGGCGTTTCGGGCACGGACTCTGAGACGCGCTCCATCGCGAACCTTCTGGGAAAGGTCCGGGCGCTGAAGACGGAAGGCGTCACGACCTACATGTGGACGTCAAACTACATGTTCCCTGTGACAACGATCACGGGCTCCGTGCGCCGCGAGATGCTGACGATTCCGGAAGTGCTGGGCGTGAAGATTGCGCTGGGCGACCACCGCTCGAGTTTCCCGTCAGAGGACGACGTCATGCATCTGCTCTCCGACATTCGCGTGGGCGGCATGATTTCCGGCAAGACGGGCTTCCTGCACATTCACCTGGGCGATCTGGGCGACACGGCTTATGACATTCTTGACGCCTGCGTGCGCCGCGGCATGCCGATCCGCCACATTCGTCCGACGCACTGCGCCCGCAAGGACGTGACGTGGGAGCGTTCGCTCAAATTTGCCCGCGCGGGCGGCGTGATTGATCTCACCGCCGGCCCCTGCCTCTTCAAGAACACGGCCGAGGCGGTGAAGAACGCTGTTTCCGAAGGCGTGGATCCTTCGCACATCACGATCAGCACGGATGCGCACGGCTCGATGCCGCGCTTTAACGACCGCGGCGAGATGGTGGGGCTTGACGTCTGCCCGGTGAATGCGGCGTGGGCGGAATTTCAGGCGCTGGCCAACGACCTGGGGCTGGAGAAGGCGATTCCCTTTGTTTCCACGAACGTTGCGAAGAACTTGGAGCTTCCCGGCAAGGGCGTTATCGAAGCGGGCGCCGACGCGGACTTTCTGCTCTTGAACGACGCGTGCGAAGCGGTTGACATGATGGCTCGCGGCCGCTTCATGAAGCGCGGCGGCGAGATTCTCGTGAAGGGCGTTTTTGAGAAGTAGTCATCGCGGTCGGCGGGCGTCAGCCTTCCTCGAAAGACGAGGGGTTGGCGCCCGCTCGGCTTGATTTCGAACTATGTTGCGCGGCGACCGCCGCCGATATAATCCGCGGCCGCTGACGGCGAAGGATTCGCCGGTAATTTTCGGAGGAACGCCCGTGCGTCCTGTGTTTGTCCTCGATGTGTCCGAGCGGGCCATCGATCTTTTGAGCCGCGAGCGGTTCATTGACGACTATTGCAACGTGCTGACGGCCAACGGCCGCCACCTGCCCGAGCCGGATGAAGACGAAGATCCGGAAGAGACGGACAAGCGCCTTTACATGATGGCGGTGACGGAGATCCAGAAGGATCCCGCGATCCGCATTGCGGACACGGCCGCGAGCCTTACGATCGTCATTGCGCAGTACTACCGCGAAGCGGTGAAGAAGGCGCAGACGCCGGAAGACTACGAAAAGGCTGCGAAGAATCATCTGGAGATTCTCGACGAGCTCTCCATTGTGCTTAGAAAGCTCGCGGCGATTCGCCGCGCTGAAAAGGAAGGCAAGAAGCCTTCCGTGAAGGAGTTTGCCTGATGCGTCTTGCCGGAAAGCGCCTCGTCATCACGGGGATCAATTCAGAGCGCTCGATTGCCTACGGCATCGCCCGCGCCTGCCGCGCCGAGGGCGCTGAGCTCGTTCTCACCTACAACAATGAACGCTTTGCGGAGCGCCTTGCGAAGTACGGCGAGGCGTTCGAGGCGCCTGTGGTGAAGCTTGATGCCGCGGACGATGCTTCCATCGCCGCCGCCGCGGACGCCGTGAAGGCGCACTGGGCGGACGGCGTGGACGGCGTGCTCCATTCCATTGCCTGGGCGCCCCGCGAGGCGATCGCGGGGTCGTTTCTGGACGGCATCAGCCGCGACGGTTTTCTTGCGGCGATGAACATCTCCGTCTATTCCTTTGCGGCGATCATGAAGGCCTTTGCGCCGCAGATGACGCGAGGCGGCGCGTTTCTCACGCTCTCCTACCTGGGAGCGGAGCGAGTCGTCTCGAACTACAACACCATGGGCGTGGCAAAGTCCGCGCTCGAAGCCACCGTGCGCTACGCGG
Source organism: Hallella faecis (assembly GCA_963652545.1). GTDB lineage: Bacteria > Pseudomonadota > Gammaproteobacteria > Burkholderiales > Burkholderiaceae_F > Duodenibacillus. Next base: position 14,715 of record CAVJUB010000045.1, read on the forward strand.
CGGCAGACTTGGGGCCTCGCGGCATTCGCGTGAACGCCCTTTCCTGCGGGCCGGTGAAGACGCTCGCCGCCGCGGGCATCAAGGACTTCTCCAAGATGCTCAACGAAAACGCGGCGATTGCGCCGATGCGCTCCAACATCACGCTGGACGACGTGGGCGCGACGGCGGCGTTTTATTTTTCCGACGCCGCCCGCATGACGACCGGCCAGACGATCTACATTGACGGCGGCTTTGAAATGATGGCGCCCGGCGCGGCGCTCTGAAGACTCAGGATTACAACATGGCAAAGGCAGTGCGCGTCCCGCAGCCCGCGGACATCAAGAACTGGCCCGACGATCCGAAGATGAAGGTCTTTGTGTCAAACGGCACGCTCTACGGCGGCTACCGCCTGCGAAAGCGCGATCCGCAGACGCATCGCCAGCATGAGCAGAAGGTTTACTCCGGACGCATCGTGGACGGCGTCTACTACCCGATGGAAGAGTTTCGCGAGAAGTTCACCCGCACCGGGGAGCTGCGGGACAAGGTGGCGGCCGAAGCGCAGGTGAAGGCGGCGGGGCTGCCTGCGGAAGTCGCGGAGCGCGTGATGAAGCGGGATGCGGAGCGCCAGGCGCTGATGTCGAGCATTGCGGACGTGCTGGGGGACTTCGGCGGCAATCTCACCGAAGAGCCCGCGCCCGTGCCGGTGCAGAAGAAGTCGGCGGCGAAGAAAGTCGCCCGGAAGGCGGCGCCCGAAGCGGAGGACGTTTTTGCGGCGGGGCCGGAGGACAGCCTGGCGGACATTGCGGGCGTCACGGTGACGGAAGTGAAGTCGGCAGGCGCGGGCGCAACGCTCGTCGGACTTCCCGGCGAAGGTTGCCGTGCGGCGGTGCTGGAGCTTGGAGCGACGGGACGGCTTTGGAACACGGAAGCCGTGAAGGGGACGGGCTTTCTGCGCGGTTCAGTCTATTTGGTGCGTGAAGCAGACGCCGCCGCGGCAGTGACGCGTCTCTGGGATCGGCAGGATGCGGGCGTCGTGATGACGGTGCCGGGAGACGAAAAGTCTCGGATTACCCCCAAGGATCTTTTGAGCGGCACGGCAAAGTATGCCCCGGGGCAGGCGGGCGCGGGGCTCGGACTTGCCATGGGCCAGCAGTCAGCGTCTCGCCGCGCGGGCGCGGCGACGGTTGCCGTTTATCTGACGGGTACGGCGGAGGCGAAGACGGATCGGGTGAACGGCCGGGCGGTGATGCTCGTCGTGACCGATGCGGTGATGACGCCGGCAGTCTTGAGGACGGTGGCGTTTTCAGCGACGTCTGGGTTTGCTCAAGCGGGCTTTCTCACCGAGGGGCTTACGGTGCTCGCCGTGGCGACGGGGGGCGTGAAGCCTGAGCCGATGCTTCTTGCGGCTGCGGCGGCGGAAGCTGCTCGGGCCGCAGGGCAGAAGGCTCGGCGTCGCTGAGAGATTGAACTGGAAAAGGGAGTCGGCTGTCGGGGGAGCGCCCTGGCGGCCGATTTTTTGATTCTTGAAAAATCAAGGGAGCGATCGGTTCGCTAGCAAAGTCCGTGCCAAAGCGCTTGACTTTGTTTCGGGACCCGCCCATAATGCGCCCCCTTCGCCGCTCGACGGGTGACGAAGGAGACAAAAGCAAGGCGATTGAAGTGGGGCGAAAGCAACGCTTCGGGAAGCGAAAAAC
>CAVJUB010000046.1:0-16240 GCA_963652545.1 Hallella faecis
ACGCGGCCAGGTCTACGTCGACAAGACGGCGCTGATTTTTGATCTCGCGCGCTGCGCGGACCGTTTTCTGCTGACTCGCCCGCGGCGCTTCGGCAAATCCCTGCTTGTCAGCACGCTCGCTTCGCTTTTCAGACACGGTCTGAAGCACTTTTCGGGCCTGGCGATCGAAAAGCTCTGGCGGGACAAAACGTACGACGTGGTGCAGATTGACTTTTCGGAGGCAAAGCGCATCGCCCGTCTCGAGGAGTGGGAGTCGTGCTTGAACGGCCTGCTGACCAGTTCGTTTGCACCGCTGGGTTTTCGGCGGGCGTCTTCGGAGAAGGGCGACGTCATCGAGCAGCTGGCTGTCTGGCTCAAGGCGCGGCCGAAGAATTCGATGGTGCTGCTCGTGGACGAGTACGACGCGCCGCTCACGGCCTGTCTTACGGATCGGCGCCAGCTTGAGGCCGTTCGCGCGCGACTCTCGGATTTCTACGCGATGGTGAAGGCTTGCGACGCCTGCTGGCGCTTCGTTTTTGTGACCGGCATCGCAAGCGCAAGCCAGACGGACGTGTTCACGTCGTTTGACAACCTCATCGACATTTCGAGGAAGCGGTGCTTTGCGGCGCTGCTGGGCTTTACGGAGGAGGACATCGATCGCTCTTTCGGACGTCATGTGCAGCAGGCCGCGCAAGAGCTGAGGCTTTCGGACAAGGAGGTTCGCCGCGAGCTTCGGAGTCGCTACGGCGGTTGCTGCTTTGATGCGCGGGCCTCCGTTGTGGTGCATTCGCCGTGGTCCGTGTTGAATTTTCTGCGCTGGCCGGAGGATGGCTTTGAGAACTACTGGGTGAAAAGCGGCGGCAGGATATCCGTACTTCTCAAATACTTGCGCACGCCGTTTTTGCGGTCGCCGTCGGCGTACGGCGAAGAACAAATGTTGAGCGTGACGGGGACGAACGGCGGCGCGGAAAGCGGCCGCGATGACATCGAGCTTCTCACGCAGGCGGGCTACTTCACCCTCAAGCGGCGACAAGGCCGAACGTTTTTCGTGGGTTATCCCAATCGGGAAGTGGTGGAATCCATGGCGGAGCTCTATTCGGACTTGCTGCTTCATGGGCGAACGCTCGAAAGCGTTGGCGCAGGGCAGTTGCCGATCGCCGTCGAGGCGGGCAATGCCAACGAGTTCTTTGAGGCGGCCAATCGGGCTTTCGCCGCCATTGACGGAGCCGCCTGTCCGATTCAGAGCGAGGAGGACTGCCTGACGTTTCTGCAGGTCTTCATCGCGGGCGCCGGCTGCGGCGTGGGAGCGGAAAAGCGCCGTTCACCCGAAGGCTGTGACCTGGCGCTGAACGGCTGCGACTGGCACTGGGTTCTGGAGCTCAAGCTTCAGAGAGCGGGCGACGATGCCAAGGCGCTTTTGGCGGACGCCGTTCGACAGCTGAAGGCGAAGAGCGACGGCGCGCCAGCCGGCAAGCCGCTGGTTCGCGCAGCGGCGGTCTTCTCAGAAGAAAAGCGAGCTTTTGTCGCTTGGGCTCAAGTTGACTGACGGGCGGAAGCGACGGTTGAAAAAAATCCCGACTCGAAAGTCTTCGAATCGGGACGGACGGGCGAATCGCCCAGAGGTCACTTCTTCCAGAAGCCCTTTCTCAGCACCACGCGGTAGCCGTCGGGATCTTCGTAGCAGGCGCTCGCGCCGTCATCATAGAGCTCGGGCACCGGCACCTGAGAGAAGCCTGCGTCAAAGAGGGCTTTGAGGCGCGCCTCCCAGTGGGCGGCTTCGGGAATGGAGAAGACGATGAAATGGTTCACGGTCGCGGCGCGGGGCGCGGGCTCCGCGTCACGCTTGGCGGCGATTTCGATCTGGTACGGCCAGTCCTTGTGGCCGAAGATCACGCCGTCCCAACCCTGCTGTTCGGTGTAGCGGTCGAGGATTTCAAAGCCGAGACCGTCGCGGTAGAAGAAGACGGAGCGTTCCAGGTTGTCCGTCGGGTGCGAAACGCGCAGTTTGGGAGTGTTTTCCATAGTCTGCCTCATGGGAATTTGAGAAAACCGGCGTGAGGGGCGCGAAGCCCCGCCGCGCAGGCGATGACTGATTATAGGCGAGGCGTTGCGCCGTCTGCGGCGCCGGGCGGATTCCGCTTAGAATCCACCGTGCTGAGACGATTCGAGGCGAGGGCGCGCTCTTTCCCGAATCCGATGATGGAATTTTGCATTTGGATGGAAATCATGGCTGTGGCTAAGAAGAAGGCGGCGCCGGCGCTGGTGGGCGACGCGCTGGTGGTGGGCGTTTATGAAGGCAAGGACGGCGCGATTCTGACGGACGGCGCCCGGGCGGCGTCCGCGGAAAGCACCGTGCTCGCGCGTCTCGTGGAAGACAAGGCGCTCAAAACCGCCGCGGGCGACGTGACTGTCGTTCACTATCCCGAGAATCTTGCTTACAAGCGCCTCATTGTGGCGGGGCTGGGCAAGGCCGAGAAGCTCACGATTTCCGTGGTGGGAAAGGTTGTGAAGGCGGCGGTGAAGGCCGCGGACGCTGAAACGATGGACTTTGACGCTTCGGACTGGGACGTGGCGGACACGGATGAAGCCGACATGATGCGCTACATCGCCCGCACGGCCTATGCAGCGGGGGCGCAGGATCCGCGCTTGAAGAGCCAGCCTGCGCCGAAGAAGACCCTCATGAGCGTGGCCTTTCCCTGGGGCGGCGAGGACGAAGCGGCGCAGGCCGCGGCGGCGGCCCGCATCGAAAGCGACGCGATCGCGTGGGCGCGTCATCTGGCGGAGCTGCCTTCGAACGCCCTTACGCCCGAGGTGCTCGCTGAAGAAGTGGAGAAGCTCGCGCGGCCGCGAAGCGGCTTGAAGGCGACGGTCTGGGATCTTGAAGACATCCGCGAAAAGATGGCGGGTCTCACGGCCGTGGGCTTTGGCTCGGACAACCTGCCGGTCTTCATTGAGCTCGCGTACCGGGGCGCCGGAAAAGCCAAGCCCTACGTTCTTGTCGGCAAGGGCGTCACCTTCGACGCCGGCGGCATTTCCCTGAAGCCCGCGCGCGGCATGGACGAAATGAAGTTCGACATGACCGGGGCCGCCGTGGTGCTCGCCGCCGTGAAGTACGCCGCGGACATGAAGCTTCCGATCAACGTGACGGCGCTGGTGCCGGCGTGCGAGAACCTGCCCTCGGGCTGCGCCGTGAAGCCGGGCGACGTGATTCGCTACGCCAACGGCAAGACCGTGGAGGTCCTGAACACCGACGCCGAGGGGCGGCTCATTCTCGCCGACGGCCTCATCCGCGCCGCAGAGCTGGAGCCGGCGGCCGTGGTGGATGTGGCGACGCTGACGGGCGCCTGCATCGTGGCGCTCGGCGATGAATACTCCGGCCTCTTTACCGAAGACGCCGGTCTGCAGGACGACTTGATGTACGCTGCGGACGCCGCGGGCGACCCCGTGTGGCCGATGCCGGTGACGGACGCCTACCGGGCGTTGCTCAAGAGCAACACGGCTGACATCGCCAACATCGGGCCCGCGGGGCACGCGGGCGCTTCGACGGCGGCGGCCTTCCTGTCGGAGTTTGCTCCGGACTGCCCGTGGGCGCATCTTGACGTGGCGGGCACCGCCAACACGCATCAGGGCGAAAAGACGGCGACGGGGCGGCCGCTTCCGCTCTTGATGGCCTGGCTCAACGTGTGCGCCTGCGGCCTGCCGCGGGCGGACGCGCCCGCTTCTGCAAAAAAGGCAAAGTGATGAAAAAGCTTTTAGCGGCTGCGCTGGCGGCGCTTGCGCTCGCCGGCTGCTCGAAGGGGGACGTCGCGGACGTGTCCCTGGGGATCTTCACCTTCAAGGACATCGAGGTGAATTCGTTCGTGGATCCGCTGGTGCCGGGCGTCACGTGCCACGTGGCCTCAATCAAGGCGCCGCTTTCGCTCACGGATCCCGCGGACTCGGCGGTGTCCTGCCGCCAGACGGGGGACATCACGCCGATGATGATCGAGCGCATCCGCCACGGCGGCGCGGGCGAGGTGGTCTTCTCGAAGTCGAAGTCCGTCTTCCTGCAGCGACTCAAGATTCGCCGCATCTTTGACGAGGAGCACCAGACGCTCGTCTACCTCTCCTACGCCACGAAGGAGACGTCGGGAAGCTATCAGCACAGCATCTCGACCGTGCCCTTGTGGGGGACCTCCGCTTACGTGAAGCCAAAGGACGCCGTCCCGGCGTCGGGAAGCTAGCCGCATGGATCAGATTGACTTTCACTTCGGCGTCGCCAACCGCACGGTCTACGCCTGCCGGCTCATCAAGAAGGTGCAGAAGATGGGGCTCTCGGTGTCGGTCTGGGGGCGCGACGAGATCCTTTTGAAGCGCTGCTACGACGATCTCTGGCGCTTTGAAGACCTCACTTTCATCGCGCACTGCTGGGCGGGGGACGTGCATCAGGGCGACTGCACCGTGTGGTTCGGCCGCGATTTGGCGAAGCTTCCCACGAGCGACGTTCTCGTGCTGCTCGACGAAGAGATGCCGCCCGATTGGAAGCAGTCGCTGCAACGCTTCAAGCGCGTTGTGGACATCGTGAGCACTCGGGAGAGCGAGCTCACAAACGCCCGCGCCCGCTATAGAATTTATCGCGCCGCGGGGATCCTCCCGAAGGCCTATGACAGGAGCAAATCTTGAACCCGACATTCAGTTCTCCGGTGCTCTCGGAACGCTGCACCTATCGCTGGGAAGACCTGGAAAAAGCCGCTCAGGGCATCTACACCGACGAGCTCAAGGCCGAGCAGGCGAGACTCCGCCTCGAATCCGAAGCGACGAGGACGGCGCCGGGCTTTGACGCGGCGGCAGTGAACGGCTTTCTCAACACGCCCTCGGCGCCGACAGCGCCCGCTGCGTTTGTCGCGGAGCCGATGCCGGAGGCGGCGCCCGCAGCGAAGGCGCCTGCTGGCTTTACCGTGCCGTTTCGCGATGAGTCGGGCTTTCGCGTGAAGGAAGCGGACGCCCGTCCAGCGCCTCGCCGCGCGTTCTTTGAGCCGCCGCGCGTCACTATTCCGACCGCGGACGCGGCGACGATGCGCTCGCAGTCCGTGCAGACCGTCCAGGCGCAGGCCATGCCCGCGCCCGCAGCGCCCGCTTTCACAACGGCTTGCGCGCCGCAGGCCGCGGCAGCACCGGCTCCCGTCGCTGCGCCGGCAGTGGATCCCGCGCTTCTTGAGCGCGTGGCGCAGGAGACGGCGCGCGCCGTGACGGCGAGTCTTATGGCTCAGGTGGACATTATCGTGGCGATGGCGCTGAAGTCGGCGTCCGCCAAAATCAAGAGCGACGTGGAAGCGGCCGTGGCCGCCGCGGCGCAGCAGGGCGTGAGGGAGGCGCTCGCGAAGGCGCAGACGACGTTCTGACCGATTGTCGCTACGACGTGAAAAAAAGGCCCGGCAGAAGCAGTCCGCTGGGCCTTTCGTTTTGAAGGACGAAAATCAGGCTTTGGCCGCCGTCTTGAGAGCGGCGACGGCGTCGCCGTAGCCCGTGGCGGTCTTTTTGCCGAAGACGGCGGACCCTGCGACGAAGATTTCCGCGCCCGCGTCAGCGCAGGCCTTGATCGTAGCGGCATTGACGCCGCCGTCCACTTCGATCGGAATGCGGCGGCCCGTGGCTTCGAAGTAGGCGTCGCAGCGCGCCTTCACGGCCTTGATCTTTTCAACGACGGACGGGATGAACTTCTGGCCGCCGAAGCCGGGGTTGACGCTCATCAAGAGGATGAGGTCCACCTTGTCCATTTCGTAGTCGAGGTACCCCAGGGGCGTGCCCGGGTTGAAGACGAGCCCCGCCTTGCAGCCCGCGTCGCGGATGGCGCTGAGCGTGCGGTCGATGTGGCGGCTTGCTTCGCAGTGGAAGGTGATGATGTCGGCGCCGGCGGCCGCAAAGGGCGTGATGAGGCTGTCCACGGGCTCCACCATGAGGTGCACGTCCACGGGGAGCGTGGTGTGGGGACGCAGGGCTTTCAATACCAGCGGCCCCACCGTGAGGTTGGGGACGTAGTGGTTGTCCATCACGTCGTAATGGATCCAGTCGGCGCCGGCTTTTTCGACGGCCTTCACCTCGTCGGCGAGGAACGCGAAGTCGGCGGAGAGAAGCGACGGCGCGACGAAGACGTCGCCCGCGGCGGGAAAGCGGGGGTCTGACATTTTTCAGGGGCTCCTGACAAACGAAAACCCGCCGGAAAGGGCGGGTTGACGGGGTTCTTGAGATTATTCGTCCGCTTCAGCGTCCGCGTCCTCAGCTTCCGCGGCGCTCTTGCGGCGGATGCGCTTGTCCTCGGGGCGCATCCGGTCGAGGAACTCGATCGGATAGAAGCCGCAGCGGACCTTGCCGCGCGAGGCGACCTGCGTCACGATGCCGTCATGGGCGTCCTGCAGGCAGTCGGCGAACTTGTGGTACGCGTCCGTGGACGAGAAGATGCGGCAGTGCTCGCGCTCTTCGGCGTCCAGAAGCGAGCAGGGGCCCAAAAGCGCCCAGTCACGACCGTGGAACGTGATCATGACGGCGTTGCCTTTGGCGGCCGTGCCGGCGTACATGGAAAAATTGTGCAGAACGACAGTTGATGTTGCTCGGATCATGGATGTTCTCTCCCGGTGCATTTCCGAAAACCGCTGGGCCAATCAGTGTGGGTCGACCGCAGGGAACGAGCGGTTCGGCTCTCTTTACACATTGAGGGCGATTCTAATCGGAAAACAGACATTAGACCAAACAGCTTGACAAATCTTTGCAAACAAGTTTTTCAGAGTGGAGATTATCCGCAAAAGCTAGGGATTCCTCCTTACAGAATTGTGCGTTGTTTGCTTGTCAACTGTCAAGAAAAGAGCGAATCAGGTGAAAATAGCCTCGCCGCCGCTTCCAAGGAGGGGGCGGCACCTGAGAAAATGAACTTTCCGGCGGCGGGGCGAACGGTTTTTCGTCTGGGCTGCGACCGGAGAAAAACACTAAAAAGAAGGCCGACCGTTATGGCGATTATTGTTCACAAGTACGGCGGCACGTCCATGGGCAGCGTTGAGCGCATTAAAAACGTTGCCCGACGCGTCGCCAAATGGCACGATGCCGGCTACCAGATGGTGGTCGTCGTTTCTGCGATGAGCGGTGAGACGAACCGCTTGATCGGACTCGCGAAGGAAATCATGCCGGACCCCGATCCCCGGGAGCTCGACGTGATTGCGAGCACGGGCGAGCAGGTCTCGATCGGACTTCTCGCGATGGCTCTGAAGGCCCGCGGCGTCGATGCCGTGAGCTTCAACGGCTCGCAGGTGGCGGTGCACACCGACAGCGCCTACACGAAGGCGCGCATTGAATCGATCGACTCCGACCGCATCAAAAAGGAGCTTGACGCCGGGCGCGTCGTGATCGTCGCGGGCTTCCAGGGCATCGACTCCCTCGGAAACGTCACGACCCTCGGGCGCGGCGGCTCGGACACGTCGGGCGTGGCGCTTGCGGTGGCCCTGCAAGCTGAGGAGTGCCTCATCTTCACGGACGTGGACGGCGTCTACACGACCGACCCCCGCATTGAAAAGAAGGCGCGGCGCCTCGAGGCCATCAGCTTTGAGGAAATGCTCGAGCTCGCGAGCCTCGGCAGCAAGGTGCTGCAGATCCGCAGCGTGGAGTTTGCGGGCAAGTACCGCGTGCCGCTTCGCGTTCTCTCGAGCCTCACCGATCCTGATATCCCTGTTGTGGTGGAAGCCCAGAGCGGCACCCTGATTTCTTTTGAGGAAGATCCGAAAATGGAAAAAGCAGTTGTCAACGGCATTGCCTGCACGCGCGATGAAGCGCAGATCACGCTCCGCAAGGTGGCGAACAATCCGGGCATCGCTTCGAAGATTCTGGGGCCGGTGGCCTCTCACAACATCGACGTGGACATGATCGTCCAGAACATCGGCGTTGACTCCACCGACTTCACGTTCACCGTGCCGAAGGGCGACGTGGAGAAGACCGTGAAGGTGCTTCAGACCGAGGTCGTGCCTCAGATCGGCTCCTGCGAAATCCACACCGACAGCGACATCGCCAAGGTGAGCATCGTCGGCATCGGCATGCGCACTCACGCGGGCGTCGCAAAGACGATGTTTGAAACGCTCGCGAAGGAAAACATCAACATCCTCATGATCGGCACCTCGGAAATCAAGGTCTCCGTTGTGATCGAAGAGAAGTACATGGAGCTCGCGGTCCGCGCGCTGCACGCCGCGTTCCATCTTGACAAGGCGCCTGTCTAAAAGACGCGAGTTTGTCACGCAAAAAATCGCCCGGCCGCTTCACGGCGCCGGGCGATTGGCTTTGTTGAAGACTCAAAAAACGCCGCCCGGGTTCTTTCTCGAGCGGCGTTTTCTATGGAGACGCTAGACCTTCACTTCGTCGTAGAGGCTTGCGATGTCGTCCGCGAAGCGGGCGCGCATCGGCCCGCGCTTTAATTTCAGCGTCGGGGTCATGAGGCCGTTTTCAATGGTCCAGGGCTCAAGATAGAGCTTCACCTGGCGCGGCACGGCGTAGTTGGGGAAGCCCGCGGCCGCGGCCTTCACGCGGCGCAGCACGGCCTGGCGGGCGGCGCGCGTCTGAAGCGAGGCGGGATCCTTCGGATCGAGCTTCAGCTCTTGGGCGAGAAGCTTCCACTGGTCGCTGTTGAGCACCACGAGCGCCGCGATGTAGGGGCGGTTTTCGCCCACAGCCATCGCCTGGCTCACGAGGTGATCCGTTTCCAACGCCTGCTCGAGGTCGGCGGGCGGCACCTTTTCGCCGGTGCTCGTCACGATGATTTCCTTGATGCGGCCCTTGATGCGGATGTGGCCGTCGGCGAAGATGTCGGCCTGATCGCCCGTCTTGAGCCAGCCGTCCTCGGTGAACGCGGCCTTCGTGTCCGCAGGCCGGTTCCAGTAGCCGCTCATGAGCGAAGGGCCGCGCATCTGCAGCTCATCGTTTTCGCCGATCCGCACCTCAATGTTGCAAAGAGCCGGGCCCACCGTCTGCGGGTGATTGTCGCCCACTTTGTTCACGGCCATGATGGGCGCGGTCTCCGTCATGCCGTAGCCCTGCAGGATGTTGACGCCGAGGCCGAGGAAGGTGCGGCTCACCTCTTGATTGAACGCTGCGCCGCCCGAAATGAAGATGCGGGGGCGGCCGCCGAAGATGCCGCGGATGCCAGCGCCCACCTTCTTGTCCAAAAGAGGGCCGACGAGGGGATCGAGAAGCGACATCAGGCCTCCTTCAACGGGGAGGCCGTTCTCGCGGCAGAAGCGCCGGTAGCCGGCGTCCACCGCGAGGTGAAAGAGCTTCTGCACGTAGGCGGGCTTCTTGACGAGCGCGTCCTGAATCTTGTCGTAGATCTTCTCGTAGATGCGCGGCACGCTCATCATGATCGAGGGACGAATGACCTTGAGGTCATCGGCGAGAAGGCCGATGTTGCGGTTGAACCCCACGCGGTTGCCGTAGCCCATCGCGGTGTAGTAGGTCGTCGTGCGCTCGAAGGTGTGGGAGAGCGGCAGAAACGAGAACCACACGTCGTCGGGCTCGGGGCAGAGGTTCTGCAGAACGCCCGTGACGTTGGCGAGAATGGCGCGGTGCGTGAGCATCACGCCCTTGGGCTTGCCGGTGGTGCCGGAGGTGTAGACGAGCGCCGCAAGGTCCGTGGGCTCGGGGCCGGCGGGAAGTTCGCTCGCTTCGCCTTCCTTGAGCCAGGCTTCAAGTCCCAGTACGCGGACGCCGGCGTCTTCATGCGTTTCGACGGGCTCGCCCGTGATGACCACGGTCTTGAGCGAGGGGTGAGCCTCCGTGTCGCGGATCGCCTCCCAGCGGTTGAGGCGCCCCGTGACGAGAATCTTGGCGCCGCTGTCGTTGATGATGTAGCTTGAGGAGCCGGCGGTGTCCACGGCGTGCAGGGGCACGGGGACAAGAGCGTTTGCGAGCACCGACTGGTCAAAGAGAATGGCGTTGATGCCGTTGGGAAGCAGCATCGCGCAGCGGTCGCCTTTGGTGAGTCCGGTGTGAGCGAGCGCATGACGCCAGCGCGTGACCTGGTCGTGAGTCTCTTTCACGGTGTAGGTCTGCCAGACCTTCTCCGCCGGCTTCCAGAAAGTGAAGAGGGGAAGGTCGGCGCGCTTTTCGAGGTGATGCGTCAGGAGTTCCGGCAGAACGCGCACCAGATCGAGTTCGCTGCGGCGCGCTTTGGCGGCGTCAGATAGCTGGTAGGTCATTGAAATTTTTCTCTAGTTGTCGTTTTCAGGGGCGGGGGCCGGTTGTCGGGCCCCGCCGCAGACAGCGGCCTTTTCACGCGGGATTCAAGCTTCAGGCGCACTGTCCGATCATGTAGCGCGTACTCTAACGCAGAGCGCTTGATTTTGCGCTGTCAAGACCTGGAAAATCATCCGAACGGATGAGGCTGGACGAGAGGCTGGGCGCGAGCGACGAAGGCAGAAAAACTGTCATGCACCACATTGGTGCGACCTTGGGTGAACCTTAGGGGTTAACACGCACTATGTGCGCAGAATCGGAACAAAACGGGATTTGCCAGTCCGGTCTAGGGGTTAGTACGATGCCGACGTCTGCAAGAAAACCAACAATGCGGTATTGCTCCTCGGCAGAAGAAACCGGCTCGGTCGCCGGTTTTTTCACGCACTGCAGACCCCAAACCAATGCCGGCAGCGTTCTCTGACGCTGCCGGCATTCCTTTTTGGCGGGCGGAAGGCCCGCCGTCAGTCAGCCTTCTCTCGGGATGCTTCGCCTCAGCCGGTTTCCTGGAGGTTGCCCATCGATTTTCTGATCGGGCATGACGAGGCGTGCTGGTCGGCTTCGGCGGCGGCCGACGACCGCTTTGGCGCGGTTCGGAGGGGGCAGTGGATGTGTTAACGCTTTTCCTTTGATTGACCGATGTCAAGGAATATGTTCCCTTAAGCGAAACGGAATGTTTGATACCGTTAAACAAAAATGCACCACGGTGGTGCTTGAATAGGTTTTATCCTATAGATTGGCGGCCGTTGCGGCTTCGCTAAAATCCTCAGCTTCCTTTCACTCTTTCGATTCATTCATCATGTCATCGCCGCTCCTCATCACTTCGTCCGCCAACGATCGCTGGAAGCGCTGGAAAAAGATCGCCGAAAGCCCGCGGGCCGCGAAGAAGCTGGGGATGACTCTCGCTGAAGGGGCGCATCTTGCGCAGGTGATTCTGGAGAAGCAGGCGCCGGCGGCGTCGGTGATATTGCGTGAGCACGACGTGGCCCGCGAGGCGCTGGAGCTCGCGAAGGAATTGATCGCCCGAACGGACGTGCGCGCTTACATTGTGTCGGATGCGCTCTACGACGCCGTGAGTTCGGTCGAGCACGGCTCTGGGCTCACGGTGGAAGTGATGATTCCGGAGGCGGAGCGTCCGCACCGGGCGCTCGAAGAAGACGCGCTCTACCTGGACGGCGTGCAGGATGCGGGCAACGCCGGAACGCTCATTCGCACGGCGCTCGCCGCCGGCATTCGCTTCATCGCCGCGGCGCCGGGGTCGGCGGGGCTCTGGTCTCCGAAGGTTCTGCGGGCCGGCATGGGGGCGCACTTTTCCGCCGTCATTTATGAAAACGTGCTCCCTGAGGAGCTGCGCACGCTTTTCACGGGAAAGCGCCTCGCGGCGGACGCCCGGGGCGGCCGCGACCTTTTTCGCACCACGGGCTGGGAGAAGGGGCCCACGGTGTGGATGATGGGGGCCGAAGGCCCGGGGCTTTCCGATAGGGCGCTTTCGGTGGCGGACGCCCGTTATCTGATTCCCATTGAAGACGCCTGCGAGAGCCTCAACGTGGGCGCGGCCGCGGCCGTCTGCCTTTTTGAGCAGCGCCGGCGCCGTCTCCTGGGCGGCCATTGAGACCTTTTTTGCAACAAGTCCGGCAGAAAACCGGGAAAACCCGAGAAAAGACCGGCGAGAGCCTTGCACGCAAGGCCGCAGAGGGTATACTGATTGAACCTTACCTTCATCTCACAGGAGATTACCCATGAACAAGGTTGAACTCGTTGCCGCCATCGCTGAGAAGGCCAGCATCACCAAGGCTGACGCCGAGCGTGCGCTCAACGCTTTCACGGAGACCGTGGAGGAAACGCTGAAGAAGGGTGAACAGCTCGCTCTCGTCGGCTTCGGCACCTTCGGCGTTGTCGAGCGCGCCGCCCGCGAAGGCCGCAACCCCGCGACCGGCAAGGCGATCAAGATCCCTGCCAAGAAGGCCCCGAAGTTCACGGCCGGCAAGGCGCTGAAGGATGCCGCCGAAAAGGCGAAGGTCAAGAAGGCGAAGAAGTAATCCGCCTCATCGGCTCATGAAACGCAGGACGCCCGGTGTTTGCCGGGCGTTCTGCTGTCTGGGCGGCGCGTTTTCAAAGCTGCAGCATGAACGTGCCCCGGGCGTCGGCCTGCGGCACGTATTTTCGGTAAGCGTCCGCGAGCGCGCGGACGGGATCGAGGTCCGCGAAGGCTTCCGGGTAGCAGGCCTTGGCGAGGTAGGCGGTGAAGTGCCAGTCGATGATGCTTCGAAGGCTCCCGTGGTCCACGGCGTGAATGCGATGATTGCGAACGGCGGAAAGCTTTTCCCAGCCGGGCCGCCGGACAAAGGCCGCGAGCCGCTCGCGGGCGTCCGCCTCCTTCACCGTAAGCCCCATCAGCATCTGGTCGGAGGCGCCCTTTTGCCAGAGGCTGCCGCCGATGATGATCACTTCGGGGTTGGAGGCGATCACGAATTCCCGCGTGAGCGGCCCCCAGGGGGCGCTGTTGCGGGCGGCGATGTTGCCCGCCTTGACGCGTTCGAGCATGGCGCCCCAGAGCACCGTGCGGTTGTAGGAGTTGCCGATGGCGCTCACGCCCAGGTTGCCGAGCTCCATGTAGGTCGGACGCCCGAGCATCTCCGCAGGAAGGGCGGCGATGCGGCGATCCACCTCAGCAAGCCCTGTCGTCATGTCGGCTACGAGCGCTTCAGCGCGGTCTTCCGTGCCGGTGAGACGCCCGATGAGACGCGTCGAAAGCGCATGATTTTCGAGCGACATTGCGTGGTAGTCGATGACGAGGACGGCGATGCCGGCCGCTTCCAAAAGCGGAATGCGCTGCGAGTTGTCCTTGAACTTTCCGATGCTCAAGAGCAGCACGTCGGGCTTCAGGGACAAAATCTTCTCGGCGTCGATGAGGTTGTCGTGATAGCCCCCGACCGACGGAAGCGATTTGATTGCGGGAAAGGCGTTGGTGAAGACCTGATATTCGCCGAGACGGGCGGTCTCCCAGTGATCGGCGGCGACAGCGACGGTGCGGGAAAGCGCCGCTTCGCCGCCCACGATGAGGTAGTTGGCGAGGTAGTCGCCGGCGATGAGGCGCTGCGGAGCGCGCTTCACGGTGACGCGGCGGCCGAGCACGTCGGTGAAGACAGCGGGCCAGCCGGCGATTGACGCAAAGGCGGGAAAAGCGGGCGTGAGCATCGCCGCGGCGGAGGCGGCGAGAAGCGAGCGGCGGGTGATCATCGGGCGTGAGCAGTGAGAGAGAATTCGGTGATGAGCTCAACCGCGTCAAGACGCGTTTTTTCAAGCACGTCAAAGCGAACGGCGGCGTAGCCCAGGGCTTCGAGCGCCTCCACGTCCCAGGCGGGGCGTTCGCGGGCGGTGAGCGGAAGCGACTTCGCGATCTCCTCCATCGGCCGCGTGTCCACGCCCTTCACGAAGCGGTTCTCGTGGCCGTAGACGGGCTTTTCCTTTTCGTGCAGCGCCGCCCACTGCGCGTCCGTGAGGTAGCGGTAGTGGTTGCCGTCCACGTAGTAGAGAACGCCGCCCGGCATCAGCACGCGCTGAATTTCCTTGAGAACGGCTTCGGGATCGGGCAGGTTCCAGATCACGTAGCGCGAAACGACGGCGGCGAGCGTTTGGTCTTCAAACGGCAGGTGCGCCGCGTCGCCTTGAATGAACTCAGCCTCCGCTTCCGGCGCGTGCTTGCGGCGGTTTTCTCGGGCGCGCTCGAGCATTTCTGGCGTGACGTCGAGTCCCGTGACGCGGCGGCCGGTGCGGGCGGCAAGGAGCGCAAAAAGACCGGGGCCGCAGCCCAGGTCAAGCACCGGGCCCTCCGGGGCGGCCGCAAGCGCCGTCTTGAGACGGGCTGCCCACAGCTTGCCGCGCGGGCCGGCGAGCTCGTCCTCCGTGCGGTCGCTGTAGCCTTCGGCGCGCGTCGCCCAGTAGGCGGCGATTCGGTTGTCGGTGTCAGTCACTGGAAGTCCTCCGGATTGAGATCGTGAGAATGGTCGTTTTCGCCGGGCACGGCGATGGGGGCGAGAGGCTGCACCACAAGGAGCCCCGCCTGTGTTTTTTCCACCGCGGCCTTGACGTGCCAGACGTCGGCGATGAGGTCGGGCGTGAGCACCTCGGCGGGGGCGCCGAAGCGCTTCACGCGGCCTTCGGACAGGATGAGAAGGCGCGAGGAGAAGCGGGCGGCAAGGGTCAGGTCGTGCGCCACCGTGATCACAACGGCGCCGGTGCGGCGGGCGTAGTCCTGCGCCGCCTGCATGACGATGAGCTGGTGCCGCAGATCGAGCGCGCTCGTCGGTTCGTCAAGGAGAAGAAGCCGGGGCTCGGAAACGAAGGCCTGCGCCATGAAGACGAGCTGCTTCTGGCCGCCCGAGAGCTTTTGCACGGGGAGCGCCGCGAGCCGGCTGATGTTCATCGCGTGCAGCACGGCGTCCGTGCGGTCAAAGACTTCGTCCTTCACGCGCCATGTGAGGCGCCGCTCGAGACCGAGCATCACGGTTTCAAAGACCGTGAGGCGCGTCGTCACTTCCGTTAGCTGCGGCAGGTAGACGACGGACGACGTGGAAAGCGCGGCGCCGGCTTCGGAGAGCGTCGCGCGGCCCTGGTGCGGCACGAGTCCTGCCAGCGCTTTGAGGAGGGTTGTCTTGCCGGCGGCGTTTTCGCCTACGACGGTGATGAGTTCGCCCGCTTCCGCGGCGAAGGTGACGCCCTGCAAAACCGGATGGCGCCCGAAGCCCGCGGTGAGATCCGCGACGGTGAGTCGGAGAAGGTCATTCACGAGAAGGCCCTCCGGTTTTTCAGGAGAAGGAGAAAGAGAAACGGCACGCCCACGAGCGACGTGACGATCCCGACGGGGAGCAGGCTCCCTGAAGAGAGCGCCTTTGCGATGAGGGAGGACGCTGAAAGGAGCGCGCCGCCCGTGAAGGCCGCGGCGGGAATGAGAAAGCGCTGGTCGTCTCCGAGGAGGATCTTTGCGATGTGGGGCGCCACAAGCCCCACGAAGGCGATGGTGCCGATGAAGCTCACGGCGGCGGCGATCAAAAGCGAGGCCGCAGCGAAGGCGGCGAGGCGGAGCTTCGCGACTGGAACGCCGAGGCTTCGAGCGCGTTCTTCGCCCATGGAAAGCGCGGTGAGCTGCCACACGACGGGTGCCATGAGAACGAGGGCTGCGGCGATGGCGGCTGCCGGAGCGGCGGCGGAGAGTTTTCCGGCGCGCTCGAGGTTGCCGAACGTCCAGCCGTTGATGAGCTGTGCGGTCTCGGGGCTCGCGAGGTAGACCAAAAGCTGCTCGAGCGCCATGAAGAAAAAGTTCATGACGATGCCGGCCAGAATGAGGGCCGCAGGCGACATGGATCGATGGTGCGCTAGCTGAAGGATCGCCGCGGAAATAAGGAGTGCGGCGGTGAAGGCGGCGGTCATGGTGCCGAGCCAGAGTTCGCCTGCGACGGTCCACCCGAAGGTGATGGCGAGCGCGGCGCCGAAGGAGGCGCCGGAGGTGATGCCGAGCGTCGTGGGGCTCGCGAGGGGGTTGGCGGTGATGGTCTGGATGAAGAGTCCGGAGAGCGCGAGCGCCGCGCCCACAAAGAGGGCCGTCAAGGCCGTGGGCACGCGGATTTCCCGCACGATGAAGGCGGCGGGGGAGTCGCCGCCCGAAAAGAGCGCGCGAAGCGCTTCGGCAAAGGGCAGGCCCGACGTTCCGGCGGCGACGTCCGCGAGAAAGAGCGCCAGCGCGGCAAGCCCCGCGGCGGCGGTCACGGCAAGCCGCACGGCGGCATGGTGTCGGTAGTGATGGTGGCAGGACATGACGAGGGGAAAACGGGGCGTATGAAAAAAATCGAAAAGATCATACCGCTCGTTTTCGCTCGACTCAATGCCCGAAAAAGGTTCCGGACTGCCTTATTCTCGCAGGGAGTGTTGTATTTTTCGACAAGTCACTGAAATAAAAAGTGAAAATAACCTAACTCCATGGGTGTAATTCGGTCGGTCTAGACTGACGGAGGTGGTGATTCCT